>CAYYMM010000006.1:0-79396 GCA_964472395.1 uncultured bacterium
CGTCGCCTCGTGTGCCTTCGCCATGGCAATCGCATCGAGCGCATGTGGTATCGCTCAATCCCGCGCCATCTCCCGCGCCATGGATGGAATTGCTCGCCAACCCAGCTCATATAAAGATATCCAGACCTTGCTCATTATCGGTTTGGCCCTGATCGAATCGCTCGCTTTGTATGTGCTCGTAGTCGCCCTGATCCTCATTTACGCATCGCCATTCAATACAATCATCGCAGGATAGTCTGACTGATTTTTCCGGAACTGACTCGGGTCCCGATGCGTTGTTATGTTGGTCGCCGGACATCTCAAAACCGGCGCGAGTAAATTGACTAGTCTATTGGGGAGGTTCGGATCTTTTCCGGAATCATCATATGTCACGTAAAACCAGCTCATTTATAGTTCCCTTTTCAGTTTCATTTGTATCGATATCCTGCATCGGACTCCTCGTGATGTATTTCGCATTTTACCGGCCCCGGTTTTCGTCGGTTGAAACGCTGGTTCCATCAGAGTCACCACGAATGGCAACGATTCAGGAGCACAAACCTGCCGGTCCTTTCGGGAAACCATCATTTGAGATCGATGAAGCAGGTGTCGTCCGGGGAACCGATCAGACAGGAAAACCGGATTCCGGAAAACGTTTCGGTTTCCCACCACAACGATCCTCCTCTTCCCCATCTAAACCGGCATCTCCGGCCATTGACACCGCACAATCAACACCGGAGCAGGGGGGCGCGGCTGTTTCAGAAAGGCAACGTACTGACCAAGGAACGGATGTGCCCAATCGGGAACCCGGTCTCGCGACGAAAGTCGGAGAGACGTCCGAGAACGAACGATCAGGAGCATCGGATACCGATACAATGAAGAGTCCTGCCCAGAACAATGGCGGCAATAATCTGATGAGAGCTTTGAAGGAAGCCGGGCAGAGAAAACAACAGAATATCTCAACCTCCTCTGATTCACCCACAAAAGGCAATCCTTTTGATAGCATCCTGAAGTCACGCAGGGCGGACACGGATAAGGAAGCAGAAGAGTGACTGACCGCACTCAACTTCGGGTTGGTGATTTGATCTCCATTCCGGAAGTTGAGCTCGTCATCCAGTTGGCGGAGACCAGAGATCTTGATCCGGATGATCTTGCATCCCGCGCGACTCTGGAATCATTGACTCAGTCATTTGTTATTACTGAAGACATCCGGATGATTATGACATCCGTTTTTGGTTCCATTGCCGCCAATCAGGGGCGCGGTTTTTTCATCGCCGGGGGCTATGGATCCGGGAAAAGCCATCTTCTTTCGGTAGTTGCACTGGCGCTCCGACATCCGTGGGCTTGGCCTGCGTTGACACAGCAATTTCCGGAATTAGAAGCCTTTCGTCAGAAAATCATGACCGTTCACCCCCTGGTCGTTCTGATTCCATTGACGGAATTCAGCAGTTCAATGTCTCTCGAGGACATCACTTGGAGTAGTATCGAAGTCTCTTCAGCGCTCTCAGGAATACCCCTCGCACTGAGTCATTCCAGACGATTTCTCGCCCTCTTCAATCGCTACATCATCCCTGTCCATCATGCGGAATTCGATCATTTCATGCGTTCATACCCAGATGAAATCTCGTGGGATCGCCTCTGCCGCGATGATCCCGCATCGGCACATACAGTCGCCCTTCAATTTCTCGAAGATACCTCCCTTGAGTTTCCGTTCCGCCCCTCAGCCGATCGATCGACGATCCTGGACGAACTGGTCCAATCGTTGAAAGCAGAATCAACTACTGGGATCGTTATAATTTATGATGAGCTTTCTGAGTTTTTGAAATCGAAACAGGACGCATCTGCATTGAACGAAGATGCGCGATTCCTCCAATATTTAGGCGAAGCCTCCGACCGAGAGCCCATCTGGATAGTGTCAGCACTCCAGGAAGCTCTGGATCGAACCGGTGCAATCCAGGAATCAATCTATCGAAAAATAGCGGATCGATATGAAAAACCTTTCCGGCTGGGATCGAGGCATCTCCACGATCTGATTTCCAAACGTCTAATCCAGAAAAAAGGACCGGCCGCTCAGGAACGAATTAGAAAGCTATTTGAATCCTACCGACACTCATTCCGTCGCATCGATATCACAGCCGGTGACTTCGAGTCGATCTACCCGGTCCATCCTGAGACACTGGATTTTCTCTCGAAAAATCTTGAACTTTTCAGTCAGAATCGTGGCATTGTTGCATTTATCACGACTCGGATCGCAGGCAAACCTGATAGGGGAATCCGTGGAATTCTTGATATGCCCGCCGAGACACTTCTGACGCCGGATTCCATATTCGATCACTTCGAAGACCGGATCTTGGCGTCCGTTGAGTATGGGAAGTACCATCGTCTCTATAGGGATCACTTTCTGGATCGGATTGATGTGCTGTACCCGGATCCCATCGATCGCGAGGTGGCCACGCGTTTAATCAAGATACTGGTGCTGCAGGCCTCGACCCCGATCATTCAACCTCGGACAGGTCGAGAGCTTGCGAACATTCTTCTATATAAAGCATTTGATGACACACTTTCCCAAGGTCAATTAAATTACACCTACTTTTACGAGCATTTCCTTGATCGCTTGTACCGGGAAGCGGGTCACATCCGGCGATCGGGTGGGCCCGCTGCGGGTGATCTCCTGTTTACCCTCGAAGCTGGTGAGGACCTGCTGGAGTATGTGAACCGGAAGAAGACACGATTAGCTGCCGGACTCACGGCATTCGGTTCCACGGTTCTTCACACTATTTTCGAAGCCATGTCGCACGGTCGTTTTCCATTGGCGGTTTTCCATAAAAGGAACGCACTGCGGGACGGCATCAAATGGGAATGTACACCACGTCGTATCCTGGTCAGACTCGATCGATTCTCCGAAGTATCAGGATCTCTTCTTTCCGAGCTCAATCAGGGGATCGATGCGTGCGAGTACGACTTGATCCTATGGCTCGGTAGCCTGAGTGATTTCACAACACAGAAGCTAACGGCACAGAAATTCCTCTCGAGCGTCGACACGCGACTCGCAGATGCATGGTGCTTCTGCATCCCCCATGACATATTGGATTCAGCCTTCCAGCAGAGAATGATCGAATTTCATGCACTCCATAAACTGGTGACGGATGATGAAATTGTTCATCATGAAAACGCGGCCGAGTTGACATCACGCATTCGACATCAGATTGAGCGCTTGGCATCAGAACTGTTCCCTGCCATTATCGCAGGTTACCTCAATGGCACATTAATCACAGCAAAGGGTTCCGTCGATCTTAACGGAGCTCAACCGGACCACTTCGACAGCTGGCTCGCTTCGGTGATCCATACACAACTCGCGGTCCGATACCCGCTCCATCACCATGTTGCCCCTCGAACCGAGATCTCGGGAAAGTTCATGTTAGAAACTCTTTTCGAACGTCTGATAAAACCAGGCCATACCGGGGATCTCAGCTCGACTCGAGATGAAGCTTTTGAGGCGATGGTGCGTCTGATCGCTGTTCCGATCGGCATTGCTGTCAGGGACGGGAACACGTTCAAGTTATCCGGATCCGTGCGAAAATCACCTATCATGACACTCATCTCCGAACTGATACCGGTCGGATTACAGCCGGTTCTTGGCTTTTCCGACGACAGCATCCCATTGGAAGTCTTGTGGCGCAAGATGGCTGCTCCTCCTCACGGCATGTCACGTCCTGTGTTCGATCTCATGCTCGCATCACTAGTTCGCAAAGGTCAACTTCTTCTATCTTCAAACAATCATCCCATCAGCGTAGATGATGTGAAGTTCCCCTTGAATCTGAAGCAGTTTCGAGTTCGCCACGGGCACTTGTTGCCAGTTGTGTTTCGTCCGTATGCCGCGAGACTTTACAAGTTTTTATTCAATCGAACACTTGGCGATTTCGACGCCGACAGACAGGAAGAACTTTGGGACAAAGTTCTCCAGATCAAGCCTCGATGGGATTCAATCCTGAGGGGATTTGACACCCTATTCAGGAATCTGGTCGAGCAATATCGGGGAGATCACTATGATACGCGACGTATCGATGCGATGATGGAAGAAATGGAAGGAATGATCGCCTCGATCGATGAGTCGCGATCGGCAATCGACGGGCTAACGGAGGTTTTTTCGAAGTTCGAGTCTCCCGAAGAACTTGAAGTTGTACTCTCCGGATTGAAACGCTTCAGCCACTTTATCCGGATGGGAAGCGTCGAGTATCAGCAGATCCGAAGCTATGTCTCGGATGTCAGGTTTACAAATGCGATCGCTCATGCCCCAGAACAACTGGGGATTCTCCGTGATGAACTGGAAATGCTTCTTCGCCTGACAGATGATCTCTTCCTCGGCACCTCGATAAATGGGATCATTCATTCATTTCAATCCCTCCGCTCGGCATATATCTCGGTTTATGCACATGCACATGCCGAATGGGTTTTAGAAAAGCGGTCACGACCTGAGACGTCTCTGATACATTGTCCGGAATGGCGGTTACTAGAGTTGTTCGGCCAGTTCATACCCTCGCTGGTTCTTCCGAGTCTTTCCGGAATGCGGCGTTGGGTTGCGCGCGATACTGGAGACACGTGCCGGCGTGACCCGTCACGCGAACTCGAAAACAGCCCCGTTTGTGGCTGCGGATTTGAACTCACCGAGGAGCGCCGACTGGATTCGCCGGATCAGCTCATGCTGGCGATCCGCACCGACCTTAAGAATGCATTGAACGTCTTGAAGTCGATTGAAATCAAAGATGATCAGGTAATCGAAACGGAAGTTGGAATGTTGATCGAAAAGGTTCGATCGATCGAGATCGGAAGCGAATCGGATCTGCTCGCTTTGCTCGATTCATGTGTACCGGACACATTGATTCGATGCAGCCAGATCATGACCACAGCAAAGCACTACCGATTGAAGCATCTCAAAGAGTTGACCGATCAGTTTCACAACAGACTGATGTCGAAATCGGATGCGATCCGATTGATGAAAGACTGGCTCGATCCGGATCAATCGGTCTCGGATACGGATATGATTCGTTTTGAATGATCCCGGGGTTATTTGACGCGGACGGATTTGATGATCACCGGTTCAATCGGAACATTCTGATGATGCTCTTTTGAGCCCGTTTTAACGGTGCGGATTTTATCGACGATATCCATCCCTGTTGTTACCTTACCGAAGACGGCATATCCGTAACCGCGTGCTGTTGTGTCCTTGTGATCGAGATTGGAGTTATCGACCAAATTGATGAAAAACTGGCAGGTCGCGGAATCGATGATATTGGTGCGAGCCATGGCGAGCGTTCCGCGTTCGTTTTTCAATCCGTTAGAAGCTTCATTCTTGATCGGATCCTTTGCTGTCTTTTGTTTCATGTCGGCGGTAAAGCCTCCACCCTGAATCATAAAGTTGTCGATGACTCGATGAAAAATCGTGTCGTCGTAGAATTTATCGTTGACATAACCGAGAAAGTTCTTGACGGAGATGGGTGCCTTGTCCTGATAAAGCTCGATTTCTATCGTTCCCATACTCGTTTCCATTACCACGGTTGGATTTTGAGCCATAACGCCTCCTGTGATCGAAAGAAGTGTTCCCAAGATGACCAGTTGAGTGAGTTTCATTGATGACCCTCCTATTTACAACATCATGAAAGAATCGGTTCCACGCATTCAAACATTCTAACGGACTTTGAGTCGTTTCTCCATAAAAAACCGGGATCCACGACTGAAACAGATCCACATGAGATGACAGCAGGAATTCCGGGGCGAACCACTTGCTCATTCCCTCCATTCTGTGGCATTCTCTGCAAGCTTGGAAAATCACACTTGCTTTCCAGGCAGCATCACTGATTCATCCGGAGGACAAATGGAGGGAGAAGAAAGAGTGATTCGAGGTTTTGAATGGCTAAAGATGATCTGATTTCGGTCGACGGTCGAGTGACACAGGTTCTGGCTGGAGGTTTTTATCGGGTTGAAACAGACTCGGGGCACATCATCATGGCGCGCATCTCAGGCAGAATGCGCACGAACCAGATCAAGATCGTGCTTGGAGATCGAGTCACGGTAGGGGTTTCTCCTCATGACCCGACCAAAGGATTGATCACGTATCGATCCAAGTGACCCCGTCGACACATTTTACTGACGCGATATGAGAACGGAAAATCCGCTAAAACAGGTGTTTGTCTTCGTCGAATTTGATGAGAATCTCAAGGAACTGACCGGATTGGGACAACACCGAATCTCCGTGTCCGAAGGAACTCCCTTCTTCATGTTCCTCCAGGCCATACTTGAAAACTATCCACAAATCGCCGACCGGTTCGACTATTCGTCCATCCATATCATGCTCAATGGCGCAATCCCGAGGTACAGCGATAATCTCCAGGCCGACGACATCATTTCGATGATGATCTCACATTCCCCGCCCGGTGAGTTCAATCATGCAATCTTCGACCGTTATTCACACTGAGAGGTGATGGATGATCCATCTGATTGAGAATACCTTTGAGAAGCTGGAGGGATACAATTGTTTTGCATGCGGGCCGAGTCATCCTATCGGTCTGCATCTGACTTTTTCGTATGACGATTCGATTCATGCGGTCTTCACGACTCTTGCCGTGGATACCCTATTCGCAGGTTTTCCCGGTATTCTTCACGGAGGCATTCAGGCAACGATTCTCGACGAAACTGCATTTTGGGGAACCTACGCTCGACATCTGAGAAGCGGATTCACGTATGATCTCAGACTACGATACCGAGCGAAATGCCCGGTGAATCAGCCGATCGAAGCCTTTGGTCTGGTGGGCGAACTCAACCATCGTCTCGTCGTTACACAAGTCAGCCTTCGAGAACCCGGAGGGGGACGCGTCTATACCGATGGAGAGGTTCGTTACTATCTGCCGGAGGAAGATCCGAGGCGTTGAGCGATCACTCCAATCAGGCGGATCGTATCGAAATGAGTCATCACGACGCACCTCGATTCGTTTTCTGAATCCACATCAACCGGTCATCGCCGACAGAATGCCACTATTTATGAGCGGCTGGTATGTTACTTGCAAATTTGTTAACCGGAGGTGTGTATGTACCGCTGTTTTCTTACTGTCCTGATCGTCGCGCTGATAACCCTCAACCCGGCCGCAATCCCGGTTTTCGCGGATCAACTTCTGGAAGATTTTGAAGCTCCGGTCGAACTGAATCGCTTCAGCAGTTATCCGGGTGAAGACCAGCAATCGACGAGTTGGCGGATCGACACGGCGCACGGCGCCGAGAGCACCTCGCAGTCACTGTATCTGTATGGAAATACCTGGAAACGCTATTTTGTTTCGGACTGGAACTACACCATTTCTCCGGATTCCGTATGGAAAATCTACCTTCTGACACCTTCGCGCGCCTCGATCCAGGGTTTTGGAATCAGCGATGGCACCCATGATATACGCTACATCATTCAGGCAAATGATATTACCCCGGTTGCAGACGCATGGATACCGGTCTATGCCGGATGGAAAAACACGAACTCGACGTTCACGGCCATCAAACTTCCGGTGGGCCAAGACTGGTTTGACCGATATCCTTCCGCCTCTCCGGTCACTCTCGCATACTTCCTGTTCTTCAATGATCAGGACTCCTCTTCAGGTCAGGTCTACTTCGACCAGATTCGTGATATCACCGATTCGGAACCATCCACTCCAAGCGTCTCGATCAGCGCGCCTGCTTCGGCGCAGCCCCAAAGTCCGGTCGTGTTCTCGGCACAAGCCACCGACCCGGACAGCTCGACGTTCACCTGGGAATGGGATTTCGGCGATGGCCAATCGAGCGCTCTACAAAATCCGATGCATGCTTTCTCAATCCCCGGTCGTTACAACGTGTTGTGTCAGGTCAAGGATCCGACCTCACTCGTTGCCTTCGCCAGCCATCACATCGTTGTCGGCGATGACCGCAATCCGGTGATCTCCATGTCTTTCGGCGGTGATTGCATGCTTGCGCGTCGTTATGAAGATGCGGATGAAAACGGCACACCGGGAGACGGAGACGGATCGCTGATCATGCCGGGGGACGGCGGATCCGGAGCTAAATCGATCGCGTCCCAGCTCAGACGGCTTTACGCTGACGAAACAATCGTCAACCTCGAATCACCGCTCACGGACGAAGGATCACCTCACCCGACGAAATCGATCACATTTAGAAGCCGCCCCGACGCAGTCTCCGCAATCAGCGAACTCGGTTCTCGCCTCGTGTGCCTCGCCAACAACCACCTGATCGATTATTCCGATCGCGGTCTGCAGGAAACGCTGCAAGTGCTTGCCAATCCAACCGGATACAGCTCGTATGCCTTGCCCGGAAGAATCCAAGGTCCCGGGGCTGGAGTTAACTTTCACGAAGCCTCGCTTCCGCGAACCATTGCCGAGGAGGGGCTCCGTGTCGCCTTTGTCGGAATGTGCTCCATCGTCGGTCTGCCGGCAAACGAGCAGCCGTTTTTCATGGCCGGATATGAGAAACCTGGCGTGTTGGAGATGAACAGCTTCAACATCCAGCGGACCGTATCAGAATGTGAGCGGATTGCGGATCTGACGATCGTACTGCTTCACGGAGGTATCGAATACGCCCAATCTCCATCGTCGACCGTATCCGCCTGCGCCAGAGAAGCCATCGACGCCGGAGCGGACCTGGTGATCTGCCATCATCCGCATGTGACCCAGGGAATCGAGTTGTACAATGGAAAGATCATCGCGTACAGTCTCGGAAATATGATCTTCGATCAGAAATATCAGAACACGATGCAAACACTCATGCTCGATGCCCGTATGGACCGTGACGGCGTTCATCTTCTGAGTGTACTGCCAGCCTACCTCGAAAAATACCAGCCTCGATTCATTCGGGGAGACGCCGGATATCGGATTCTGGAACAACTCATGGGTTTGTCAGATGATCTCGAAAACACGATTCTTCCCTTTGAGGACTTAAACCGAGGCATCGTCTTACCAGACATTTCTTACCTCGACGAGACCGTCTCTTCGCAATCCAATGCAGTTCCGACCTCATACCGATCGATCGCAGGAGCATATCTGAGTCCAATGATTCGCCTGGAAAACGGATCAATCCTAAAGCGGATCAACTCAATTTCCGGAACCTCCGGCTCCCGTTCGCTTATGCTGGGTCATGATCTGTTCATGTTCGGTAACTGCGAAGAAGAGGACATGGACAACGAAACTCTGGAAGGAATCGGATGGGAGTTACCCGGGAATGTCAGCGCATCGATCTCAGCAACAACTCCCCATCAGGGATCGTACTGCCTCCGACTCAGACGGCAATCATCACACACGTCGGATATCAGCGTCGAATCCTCCGATCGAATCCCGATCGCCACCGACCGCGTCTACTCACTGTCCGGTTACTACCGTCTGGTCAATGCCATCGATGCCCGCGTTTACATCAAAGGTTATTACTATCCCTATACCTACACGTCCTATCTGGACACCGAACAGCTTCTGCTCGGTCCTGTCGATGGGAATCGCGACTGGACCTATTTTGAGGTTTATTTTACTGCTCCGAATTCACTCACGTATGCCTCCATCATGATGCAGCTCTCTCCACCGGAATCCGGTGATTATGGATATGCCTATTTCGACGAAGTCCGTCTGGTCGAGTTTTCCGAGGTGTCCAATCCAGCATTGCCGTATGTTTTTTCTTATCCAGGCAACACCCGTTATATCGCCCTGAAAACAGGATCCACACAGTCTTCCGCTCAGTTGAATTATAGTATCGCCGAATATTCAGCGGATGATCAGGACTCCGACGGTCTGTTCGATTTTCTGGAAGATGTTAACGGAAACATAGTGGTCGATCCCGGAGAAACAGATCCTCTCCTCGAGGATACCGATGGAGACGGACTTGATGATTTCGAAGAACTCCGTTTCGGAACTGACGGTTTCATCACGAACCCCACTCGCGTGGATACCGATTCGGACGGGTATGACGACTTGCTTGAAACCCAGGGAGGGTACAATCCCAACGATCCTCGCATACACCCGACCGGTCCGACTGCAACCGCGACACAGACTCCGGCATTCACATCCACCCCGGAGTTGCCGACCGGCACACCCACACCTTCATCGACACAAACTGCCGTCCCGACATCGACGATGACCCCGACCATCGCATCGACCGACACTCCGGGACCTGGCACGTCGACACCCGCGCCATCGAGCACGCCGACACCGACTCCGACGGCAACGCACCCGGACGATCCGACTTTTACGCCCACCCCTCCGGGCACGACTGCGACGCCGACTATCCCTCCGGGCCTCTCGATAAATCTCATCCTGAGTGATCAATACATGCATTCCGGAGATTCCTGCTGGGTCAATCTGGAAATGACAAACGGTGCCGACACGATTCAGGTTGATCTGTATGTGTTGCTCGATGTATTTGGCGCTTATTTCTGTTATCCGACCTGGCAATCGATCGGTGAGGGATTGACCTTTCAGACGCTGACCTTGCATTCCGGTGAGCAGAAGCACATCGAGGTAATCGGTTCATTCATCATGCCAGCAACATCCGAAGCCGGGCCTTTATTCTTCTACTCGGTATGCATGCGTTCAGGTTATTTCGACATGTCCAATATCGTTTCCAATGTCGCATCGATCGATTTTATGATCGGACCTTGATTCCCTGAAAAATCATCCGAAATCGGTCTCTAACGATCGTCTGAACCCAGACGGAATTCTGGGAGAACCGAGGCCATCATCGATGCTCTGGACTCACCCCAATCGACACGATAGAATATGCTCCTGATGAAACGTCTCATACTCATACCCATCTTGTTTTTTGTTCTGCCCATGTGGTGTGGGCTTCAGACGCCTGCATGTGCAGATGAGGAAGAAGGTCCCGCAATCCGACGATTCCGCTGGGTACAGACAGACAAGGGTTTTCAGATTTCCGCGAGACTGCACAAGGGGATCAGTCAGGATATCGAAGAGATGATCGATGCGGGGATACCAACAACCTTCGAGTTTTTCATCGCGCTGAAGATGAAACGTTGGTATTGGGACAGCAAATCGCTGTCGAAAGCCGAGTACTTCCACACTGTGACATATGATACACTGCGCAAGATATACACCGTTTCGAAAACTCGGCAAGGAGACCCGAATCCTTTTATCGTCCAGCGCACCTCGGATGTGGCGGAAATGCGTGAAATGCTCTGTTCATTCGAGGGCCGACTGAATTATGCACGAAAGGACATGGCTCCGGGCAGAGACTACTACGTCTCGATCCGAGCCGTCATGTCGAGCGAGAAACTGCCTCCTCCTTTTGACAGCCTGTTCTTCTTCGTCGCACAAACATTCGAAACCCGGACCTATCGGCAGGCAGTCCGTGTCGACTGATTCGGGGGGCGGAGAATGAATCTCCAGTTTCCACCACCCTCGCATCTTTTCAGTCCTTCGTATCCTCGCAGAGAAACCCTCGATAGAATTCAAAAACGTCGACGACGAAACATCCTGATCATCATCGGATTTCTACTCCTACTGGTGCTGATTACGGTCCTCGAAGTACGATACCTGCATAATCCATCCTTGGCGATCGCCGCCCTGTTCAGTCTCAATCTGACCCTTATCCTTCTGTTGGTTCTCCTGATCTTCAGAAATGTATTCAAGTTGTTCGCCGAAAGCCGAAGCCGGCATGGCAGTTCCAAATTTCGGGTCAAACTCATCCTGGGATTTGTCATTCTCACCATGGTTCCGACCATTTTTCTGGCCATCATCGGATCAAATCTGATCGCGGATTCCATCAAAGACTGGTTCAATCCCAGGCTGGAAGATCTCGTGGGCAATTCCATGGAAGTTGCACGATTCACATTGACAAGCATGGAAGATTCCATGAAACGTATCGCCGAATCGATTGAGGCGGATGTCCGATCGGCGAGCGGTGGAGCCGGCGATGCGACCGGCAGGTTCGACCCGAGCCGGATTCCGCATCGATTCCCTGATATCAACATGCTGTTTTTCCAGGTTTTTGACGGATCTCGACGGGAAGAACTGCATCGGTCGCTCGACGAACCCGCCTTGCAGGAAATGATCGTCGATCCCCACTCCATTGTTCTAAATTCAACGATGAACGAGCGCACGTCGTCCCGCACGCTGATCGGAAGCGACCGAGACTTCCTTCAGATGGGATTTCGTTTCGATGGAGCTACAGAAACCGAAAGCACATTGGTTGTCTTCGTCAACATTGGAGTGCCGCCCGTTTTAAGCCAGAAACTCCGAGCAATCCAGTCGGATTACAACCTCTTCAAGCAGCAGAAACGCGCGATTCGACCCAGCCAGGGCATCTATGTCTCAGTTTTTGTACTCATTGCTCTTACCGTTCTTTTCGCCGCGATCTGGCTCGCCTTGTATCTCGCCCGCCATATCTCAATCCCGATCTCCCATCTCGCGATGGCAACGCACGAAGTAGCCCGAGGAAATCTCGATTTCAAACTCGACGTTCTGGCCTATGACGAAATCGCGGAGTTGGTGGAATCCTTCAACCAGATGACCGATCAGCTCAAGACAAACCGTAGATTGATCGATCAGACGACTGAGCAGATCAGGAAGACAAATCTGGAGATCGAGAGTCGCAGGAATCAGTTGGAAACCCTGCTTGAAAATCTGACGGCGGGTGTGATTTCGTTAACGAGTCATGGAGTCGTATCTTCACTCAATACAGCTGGCCGCCGATTCCTTGGTATTCTTGACATCGATTATCTCGGAAAGGCCTATTCGGAGGTGTTCCGAGAAGCACATCTCAGGGAATTTGTCTCGTGGGTCGATCGGGCGTTCAGTGAAAAGTCCCGAGGATTTCAAAAGGAGATATCCATCCACGTCGGCAAGCATCTCCAGGTATGTTCCGTGAGCTTTGCCTCGCTCATTGACAGCCATGGTGAATTTTCCGGCCTTGTCATCGTCCTCGACGACCTCTCACAGTTTCTCAGGATTCAACGAATCGCCGCCTGGCGCGAAGTCGCGAGGAATCTGGCACATGAGATCAAGAATCCACTCACACCCATCCAGCTGAATGCTCAGCGACTCCAGCGCAAATTCGATGAGAATGCAGCGGATTTTCCATCGATATTCCGAGATGCGGTATCGAGTATTATCGGGGAAGTCAACAGCATCCGGAAGTTGCTCGATGAGTTCTCTCAGTTTGCACGAATGCCGGACCCGAATCCGAGAATCGCCAATCTTCACGACATCATCTCCCAGACGATCGCTCTATTCGCCGGCTCTCACGATCGAATCACATTCCACCTGGATCTCGACGATACCCTTCCCAGAATGATGGTTGATCCGGAGCAGATCAAACGTGCGATGATCAACCTGATCGACAATGCCATCGATGCGATGTCCGGAGAGGGGTCGATCGACATCCGTACCGAGTATGATCGAACCTATCGAATGGTACGGCTGACAGTCGCCGATTCGGGACGAGGAATTCCTCCTGAGGATCGTGATAAACTGTTTCTTCCGTACTTCTCGACCAAGGAGCGCGGTTCGGGACTGGGACTTGCGATCGTCAACCGGATTGTTTCGGATCATGATGGCACAATCCGGGCAATGGACAATGATCCGATAGGAACCAAGTTCGTTCTCGAGTTACCCATCCAGATCCCGGCAGAAGGAAGAGGGCAGCAAGCGTGAGTTTCGGAACAATTCTAGTCGTCGATGATGAAAAAAGCATTTTGCTTGCGATCCGCGGTATTTTGGAGGATGAAGGATTCGAGGTGCGGTTGGCGGAAACCGGTGAAGCAGCTCTTGAGTCGATCGCCACGGAAGCCCCGGATCTTGTACTGCTGGATATCTGGCTTGAAGGGATGGATGGTATTGAGACTTTGAATCGAATCCGATCAATCCATCCAGACCTCGGCGTCATCATGATCTCAGGACACGGCTCGATCGAAACCGCTGTCAAGGCGATCCGTCTTGGAGCTGTCAACTTCCTCGAAAAACCACTATCGCTGCCAAAGCTTGTATTGGAAGTTCGTCAAGCCCTGAAGCAGCAAGCTCTCGAGCGCGAGAACCGCGAATTGCGATACCGCGTTCAACGCATGATGTCTCTTGTCGGACAGAGTCATACGATGGATTCGATCCGAAGGATGATCCTAACTGCCGGGCCGTCGAACGGTCGTGTTCTGATTTCCGGTGAAAGCGGCACCGGAAAAGAGTTAGTTGCACGAGAAATCCATCAGGCTTCCCTGCGCGCCAAGAGTCCTTTTATCGAGGTCAATTGTGCAGCTATCCCCGAAGAGCTAATTGAATCCGAACTTTTCGGACACGAAAAAGGCGCGTTCACGCACGCTCTGTCGCAAAAAAAAGGCAAATTCGAGTTGGCGCATACCGGCACTCTGTTTCTGGATGAGATCGGCGACATGAGTTTGAAGACACAAGCCAAGGTACTCCGAGCACTCGAGGATAACCGTATCGAGCGGGTTGGCGGCCAACGGAGTATTCAGGTTGACGTGAGGGTGATAGCTGCAAGTAACAAGGTGCTGACGGTTGAGATTGAGAAGGGGCGTTTTCGCGAAGATCTGTATTATCGATTGAACGTTGTCCCGATTCACATTCCGCCGCTTCGTGAGCATCCTGATGACATACCGGATCTCGCCCGACATTATCTTGAGATCTATTGCAGAGAATATGGAAAACAATTGAAAACAATTACCCCGGAATGCATGCAACACCTCAAATTGTATGGATGGCCGGGGAACATCCGCGAGCTGAGAAATGAGGTCGAACGTCTCGTGATCATGACGGAGAGTATTCAGATCGAAACGAATCACCTGAGGCATGAAATTCAAAAAATATCTCTCGGGGACTCCAAATCCGTCCCAGTTTCTGATAGCAGTTTGGACTTGAGATCGGCCAAGGAAATTTTTGAACGTGAATTCATTCTCCAGCGACTCAATGAAAACAAGTGGAATATCACTCAGACTGCGGAACTGTTGGGAATCGAGCGATCGAATCTTCATCGAAAACTGAAGTTGTTCGGACTTACGCCGAATTCGGAGAGTTCGGGCAATTTTACGGAGGGGCAGGAGGAATTCTATGAGAAAGGGAACAGAGCCGGGCACGATTCTGAATGAATCCGAGATCCGGGATGTGATTCAGAGGTTTGCTCAGGAGATCGTTTCCACCTATCCCGATCTCGATCAGATCGCTGTCGTCGGGATACAGACCGGTGGCGCACATCTTGGGAGACGACTTGTTCATGCCATCGCCGATCTCGTGCGGCATGAACCGGACTTTGGGATTCTCGATATTACACTGTACCGCGATGATGTCGCCCTCGAAATCAATCAGCCGATCGTCCGTCAGACGGATATTCCATTCGAGGTATCGGGCAGAATCATCATCCTGGTGGATGATGTTCTGTATACCGGGAGAACCGTCCGTGCAGCACTCGATGCGCTGATCGATTTTGGCAGACCGCGGGCCATCCGGCTTGCAGTGCTTGTGGATCGGGGTTTACGCGAATTTCCGATTCGTCCTGATTTTGTAGGACTTGAGATAGCAACAACGCCTGAGCAGAAGGTGCACGTCCGATTGAAGGAACAGGGCGAGTCATCCGATCAGGTGATTCTCGAGAAGGGAGATTGAGCTTTGCCACTTCGAAATAAAGATATTCTGGGTATCACTGAATTGAATGTCGATGAAATCGATCTGATACTCGACACAGCAGACTCCTTCAGTGAAATCTCGCAGCGCGTCATCAAGAAGGTCCCGACTCTTCGCGGGAAAACCGTGGTAAACTTTTTCCATGAACCCAGTACTCGCACTCGGATCTCTTTCGAGATTGCCGAGAAGCGTCTATCTGCGGATTCCATCAATTTTGCGACCAGCGGATCGAGTTTTTCCAAAGGCGAAACCCTTCTCGATACGGTCCGGAATCTTGAAGCCATGAACGCAGATATAATCGTCATGCGCCACGGCATCCCTGGCGCATCTCATTTCATTGCCTCACGCGCACAGGCATCCGTGATCAATGCCGGCGACGGTGCGCATGAACACCCCACTCAGGCACTCCTCGACATGCTGACGATCCGGCAACACACCGGAACGCTAGAAAATCTGACAGTCGCGATCGTCGGCGATATCGATCACAGCCGCGTGGCAAGATCGAACATTTTCGGGCTGGTGAAAAAGAAAGCCCGGGTTATTCTGGTCGCACCACCCACGTTGCTCCCACATCGGGTCGATGATCTTGGCGTTGAGGTTTCCTATGATTTCGAATCCGTGATCCCCAGAGCAGATGTCATCATGATGTTAAGAATTCAACGTGAACGTCAGGGAAAGGTGCTAATTCCGTCTCTTCGAGAATACTCACGGTATTATTGCCTGACCCCCGATCGCCTGAAACTGGCCAACCCCAAGGTTCTCGTGATGCACCCAGGTCCATTGAACCGGGGTGTCGAAATCGATCCGGGGGTGGCCGACGGCCCGCACTCGATCATTCTTGAGCAAGTCAGCAACGGGATCGCGGTACGGATGGCGCTTCTGTTCCTCCTCGGAGGACGCAGCAGTCGCGAACAATCAAATTAAAACCGGAGAGGAACCGTGATGGAGCAGATCATCATTCGCAACGGGCATGTGGTTGACCCATCGAGTCGTTTGAATGAGCAGGCGGATATCCTGATTCGAGATGGCGTAATCGAGTCGATCGGCCGGAATCTTCAGGTCGACGATGCACAGGACATCGATGCATCAGGGAAGTGGATCATTCCCGGATTGTGTGACATGCATGTCCATCTTCGGGAACCTGGTCGCGAAGACAAGGAAACGATCGAGTCGGGCGCTCGGGCCGCTGTGGCCGGAGGTTTCACGACCCTGGCTTGTATGCCTAACACGTCGCCCATCAACGATTGTCAATCGGTCACACAGTTCATCATCGAGAAGGCCGGACGGACTCCCATCCGGATTCATCCGATCGCCGCTATCACAAAAAATCTCGAAGGCAATGAACTGACTGAAATGGGAGAACTGATCGAATGTGGAGCAGTTGCGTTTTCCGATGACGGCCGGTGTGTCGCTAACGGCGAAGTCCTTCGAAGAGCCCTTGAGTATGCGCGGCGATTTGATCGGACAATCATCGAACATTGTGAAGATATCCATCTCGCGACAGGCGGTTCGATGCATGAGGGAACAGTGTCTGCCCGGCTCGGATTACAAGGCATTCCCGGTCTGGCAGAAGAAATCATGGTCAGCAGGGACATTCAGATCTGCGAGTATGTGTGTGGACGGTTACATATCGCGCATGTTTCAACAGAAAAGTCGGTTGAGTTGATTCGTGCGGCGAAGCAGCGCGGTATTCATGTCACTGCTGAAGTAACACCCCATCACCTCTTTTTGACCGACGAAGCAGTCACTTCGTTCGACACGAACACGAAAATGAATCCTCCGTTGCGATCCGAGAGGGATCGCACCGCTTGTCTCGCCGGACTCCTTGATGGCACGATCGATTGCATCGCGACTGATCACGCACCTCACACGATCACCGAAAAAGAGGTTGAATACAGTCTTGCGCCCAATGGGGTCGTCGGCCTGGAAACCGCGCTCTCACTGATCCTTACGCATCTGGTGCATACGAGGAAGATGGATCTGGTGCGCTTGGTCGAGTGCATGAGTCTGGCGCCTCGAAGGATTCTGGGTATTCCTCTCGCCGTGATCGCATCAGGGATGGTTGCCGATCTTGCGATAATCGATCCTGAAAAGTTCTGGGTCGTCGATCCGTCTCGCCTGATTTCTAAATCGAAAAATACCGCATTCCGAGGTTGGACGATGCGAGGAGCGACTGAACTGACGATAGCGGGAGGCAAGATCGCGTATTCAAGTTGAGACGGGCGCGATCGAGTTGGAATTCCCGTTGACATCTGGGTTGGTTGCGATTAGGGTTGCCGGTTTGGAGGATCTACCTTCGGATGGACGCATTATTCTCGAGCAAACATCGCCTCTTTTACTACACACTGATCGTGTTGCTCCTGTTCTTCACCGTCATGATGTGCATGACGCCTCAGGGATCAGGAACTCGGAGTGCTTCGGATGCCGTCGCGTCGGAATCCAACCGACAAGCTCAGATGATCCAGCAGGCAACTGAGTAATCCGTTCCACGGCTTGTTACTTTTTTTCTCACATCCCCATTTCGAATAGATCAAGTCATTGCCGTAATCTCCGACTATTCCTGCACTGATGAGTGAATAAATTACTCTACTGAGGCTTATTCAGCATTTTGACGGAGCAGAAGCCCCTTCGAGATTTCAGTGGTATTTCTTTTGCATGGCATATGATTTCAGGACGTATGTTTGACTTGTTTACCCTCGATTTGGTATACATTTCAAGTCGTACGAATCGGAAATTTCAAGCGGGAGGTCCAACGGAGTGTTGAGTACCAGACAAGCAGGATTTTCATTGATAGAATTGCTGGCGGTCGTCGGAATTTTCATCGTTCTCGGCGCTGTTTCGGTCATCTCCTGGAACTCCTACGCTCCGGTCATGGCACTCGATAGCGCTACACAATCACTTGCCGACATTTTTGAACTAGCATTTACCAAAGCGACGACTGAAGAGAACAACTGGGTCGTCTTGCTGACCTACCGTAGTCGGTTATATTATGGCACGGACAGCAAGATTTACCACCTGCCTTCCAATTCGTATCTTCTGTTTGATGACGATGGATGGCACGGACCCGGATCCAGACGATTCGGTTTGACTACACAGTTCGGAGGACCATCTGAGGAATTTGCCAGAGAGTTCAACCACTCAACAGGAAACTTTCACGCCGACACGCGCCACAATGATTTGATGGAGAATCATGAATTGTTTAAAGGTCCTATCCCTCTGGACTCGAACGTATCGCTGATCAATCCTCCGGACAATTCATACCAGGTTAGACGACTTGTCTTTACCTATCAGGATCCTTTCATGTATTGGCAATCTTCGGCAACACCCGATGATGAACCGATCGCACTGGATGAGCGTCGCACCGATCAGGCACGGGTATACCTGGCTAATTACCGCTATCACCCGGGTGACACCACCCGTGATAATCTCACACATCTGCGCCAGATAAGAGTGTATCAGAAAACGGTCAGGATCATTCGATGAACTCGCTTTCCCGATCTCAACAGAATCACACGCAAACACGTCTCAACCCGGGGCTATTTCTGTGTGTATTTGTAATCGGGATCAGCGGATCCTGTACGGTAGGTTGTCCGTCTTTCGATTCGACACGCTCAGCAGCGATTCAATCCGCGCGAGAAGCGCTGGATTGGGTGAATTCTCTGGAGTACGACCATATTGTCTCGAGTAGTTTCATTCCAGAGTCGATCGATTTAGACGGAAATGGACGTTCCCTGTTTGAAACCCGGATCATCACCGTTTCAGACGACTCTCCGTTCAAAGGTATGAAAACGATTGATATCATTGTTTCTTGGCCGAAATCGGGTGCGCAGCTGAGTGCAGGACTAGATCAAGTGTGTCCCGATCTGGATTCGGTCAAGATCAGCCTTATGATAGATCAGAGGTATTTCAGTTGATATCGAGCAACGTTCAAGGGGGTTCAAATGATTGAACTGCATAATCAATCGAAGCGACGAACCATACAGGGCTTTTCTCTTATCGAAATGCTCATTTCGATTGTCATCTTCACCATCATCATGGGAATGGTTTACGCCTATCTGATGCGGTCAAAAGACAGTCTTTTCGGGACTCAGGAAGAGCTTGCCGCTGCAAATGCCGCTCAGGACGCACTCCGATCGCTCCGGGAAGACATCCTACAGGTCGGAGCTGGAAGAGACTCAGAAAACGATCAACCTCGAATCCTCCGAGCAGGCCCCTACGAATTCGTTTTCGTCGCTGATCTCGATCGCGATAAAACCAACGAACTCGATCGTTACGGAAGCCCCATCAATCCGCTGCCTCCTCTGAGTGAATTCGATCCGATCCGGCAACTCGTGGAACCCCCCCCCAGTAACGATTGGGGTTGGGACCGCAACATCGCCTATGGTGATGATAACTTTGGTGCTGAGATCGTCCGGTATTCGTTAGACTTCAACAGCGACATGGCCATCAACGAGATGGACACCGAGAATATGATCGCGAGCACGGAAACAGGAATGACTCACAATTTGAATCCGTGCGATTTCTTTCTTTTCAAAGAGTATTACGGTGTTAAAAATCTGGCCAGTGGAGTTGCGAACTCTTATTCGGGCAGACAGATCATCGCAACCAACATCCGTGGAAACATTTACATCCCGGGAAGTCCTGTCGACCGATCTTCGTTTCTGTATCCAAACGCCAATAAATCATATCCGGACCCGTTGTTCATGTATTGGGGACATTTCCTGAACAATTTCCATCCCAATGATGACCCGGAAACGGGCGATTGGCCAGGAGAACAATTGGATCTGTGGGGAGATTGGGGCGGAGGGCCTCCACCGGATCCGGTTTCACCTTACACACCGTCGGGTGATGTCGGGGATGGCGTATTGAGCGATTCAGAAATTCGATACTTGCTGGACAATCCCCAATTCTCGACTGTCCGTGTGCTTGCTCCGGAAGGTCCCAATGATGATTTCAACGGGAATCGTATCGCTGGAGAAGTTCGTATCGATCAGATCATCCGTCAAATCGGTCTGAACATTACGACCGAAGTCGGATCACCTACACGCCAGTATAATAACCTAGTTCGCTCGAATGCGACACCACCGGCCGCTTTCTATCGCTTCCGGGATTTCACGCTCGCGACCACTCTCACACCTCCCAATCTCGAACTGGAAGGTGCTCCGATCCTCGTCCGCACCCCAGTTACAGTGACCCCCGCACCATCGACACCAACCATGGGACCGACGGAAACACCCACCACGACACCTAACACTCCCGTTCCGACAGGCTCCGCTACTACTTCGCCGACTGCTGATACGCCAACGGGAACAGCTACGGTTGGACCAGGCACCCCCAGCAATACTCCACTGGCGACCGATACGCCGACTCCCGTTCTGACAGAAACACCGACTCCCACTCCTGACGGAAATGTGTTTAACCGTGATGAGCTTGTCGTCGGATCCCGCAATGCACTGATTGCATTTTCTCTCGATCATACGCAGATCAATCTGACCGATCTATGTGACAATGCGCTCCGTTTCCCGTATTTCCTGAATCTCGATCCGATTGCCAATGTAGTCGACATGGCGTCGGCCAATCTGTGTGATCCCGCGGACATGCCCGATCGTTGGAATGATCTGATTTATGCCATCGACTCGCCTCCGGCTGTCAACCCGAATCTCTACTACATGAATCATCTGCCATTTACATCGATTGACGGTCTTGTGCCGGTCAGTTCTGCACGGGTTGGATCGATCAATTCAACGATCTCCACGATTGCCACTGGTGATATTAATTATGACGGCGAAAACACAAATACTCTGTACCCCGAGATATTCGTCTCAACGTACGACAGCGTGAACAAACAAAGCACGATCTCGATTCTCAGTGTGCTGACGCAGTGCGGTAACATCCTGGATCTTGGATATTTCCGATATACGTCACCTATCAACATTAAGATCGTCGATCTTGAAATCGCGGATTTCGACGGAGACGGCTACTCCGATCTGGCAGCGATCACGAACAGCACCGGATCGAATCCGCAGCTCATTGTCTTCAACCAACTATACAATGCCTTGCATTCTCCGTGGAGAATCTTCTATCAGACAGGACCATCCATGCTCTTCACCGGCACAGAAT
Organism: uncultured bacterium; assembly: GCA_964472395.1. Taxonomy (GTDB): domain Bacteria; phylum CSSED10-310; class CSSED10-310; order CSSED10-310; family CALFER01; genus CALFER01. The sequence continues at coordinate 21,747 of CAYYMM010000006.1, forward strand.
ACCCGGTGAAGATTGCCTCGGGTCATTTTCTGTCGGAAGTATCTGTTCCACCGGACATCATCGTTATTTCCAACCTGGGCAACATAAAAATCATCGCCAATTCATCCTCCGGTTTCTCCGATACCATCTGTAATCCCCCGCTATCAATCCCCTCTTCCGTCAGATACGGGTTAACAGCGTATTCGGTCACCGCCGATACACATGATCGATTTGCTGCGATGTCCAACCACCCGTCTCAGCATGTCTCGAATTTCGCAACGACTGGAACTGATTGCAGTTCAATCGATGCACTTTCGTCGTGCTCGGGAATCATTTTCCCTCTCACGTCTCCGACGCCGCTTGCATATTCACAGTCAATTGATTCGTTCAATGTTCAGAGAAATGGAACCGAATATGCCATCATCAATCTCGCATTCATGATTCAGCAAGGCTCTGTCTTTGCCTATCGCCTGGCACTGATCCCCGACCCATGCACTGGTATCACGAGTTTTCCCGATGATATCTGCTTCCTTCAGATCGGTTTCCCGGTCAACTGCCTGACCTCCACAAAGAACACAATGACTGGAATTCCTCCTGTGTTACCAACTCCTTACATCAATCGCGGATCCGGCTCGTCGGTTGGGTTCGATGTCGTCAAAGGAGTGGCATCCGGAAACACCACTGATTAATCATGCGAAACGCCGGTGGTATCCTTGCGATTCTGATCGCGATCATCGGGGTCTTTGCAGGATTCAAAAAGGCGCCATCGGGAACAGAACAGCAGTTGATTACAGAAACGACTGTTGACTCGGCTCTATTCTATACATTGAACCGGATGTCGAGAACACGGTGGTTATCCGGAGTCGTGGATTTCTCAGATCCCGTTCTTTTACCGATTTATCGAACGATTTGCCCGTCGATTGAGAGACAACGGAGTTCACACTTTCGTGATCGCGCGGATCGCTCAATCGATTCCATTGCCGATAGTCAAACGAACTCCGGCGCGAAAAGCGAGGATTGCACGCTCCAATCCCTCGTTGAGAATGCCAGTTTCAAAACATGGGTCGAACCGGAACGATATCGGGACGATGTTCCTTTACCTGTATGGAACGGTCTATTCAGGATCCGTGCCCAGGCCCGATATGGCTCCGCAACCTCTGAACGATCGTGCCTCATTCGAGCGTACATGTATCCCGACGAATATACCGTTTTTGCCGATAAAGCAATCTCTCTATTCGACTTCTGCGATTCCAACAATGAGTTCCCGGGCCCATTTTTTTCAAACGGTCTCTGCTTGATCGGAGATCGGGTTGTGGCTGGAACCGATCAGCAAACGTCGCGAATCGTTGGCCGCACTATCCTCGATGGACAGCTTATCGGTAATCTGATGACATCTTCCATATCATCACTTCAGGATCCCATTGGCTTCGAGAATTCGGATCAGTCCCGGCATGAAGCAGTCAGCGGCAATCTGAAGGTGTTGCGTGGCTTCGAAAGGATTGCACGGTTCAACCCTCAAGATCCCTTCTACCCTTGCGATTGGAAACCCATCGATTACTCAACATTCTCCTTGGAATCATGTAAAATATTTCCCCTATACGGATGTCGGAACGGACAGGTCCGATCGATCTCGGATGTCGTGGATTGCTCGTCCCGTTTAGACTGTGAAGAAGGTTTCAATGGACTCTGGATAACATACCAACTATCGACGAAGCACATCCGGAATGCGACCGATGATGCACCCGAAGACTCGAATGATGATTCAGGAACCGGAGCCCCTGAGCGGGACAACGAGCCCGCTCTATACCGAATCCCCTTTCCTGAACTCGATTTCGAAGCCTTAGAGAGGATCGCCGAGATGAGCCCTGAACATCGGGAAAACACCGCTGTTGGGACTGTTTTTTCATCTTGGGAGGAGTTCTCCTCCTACATCAACGATCCGTCTTATGAGCTGGTTTCACATGATATGTCCTCGGATGGAAGTAAAATACGTGTCGGTCGGTTTTCCGATGATGGTCATGCACTCGATCCTCTGGTGTTTTACATCAATAAAGCGGCGAGCGATCTTGACTTCCCGGATCGAGGTTGTTTTCGAATTGATACCCCGAAGTCAGAGCTGATTTTGAATGGTTGTCTGATATCGGAGACAGGTATCGATCTTCGCGATCGCACATTAGAGAATCGACCACCACACGGACGATGGAGAGAGTATTCATCCGGCCGAGACGGGCGAGTTGTTCGCTATTGCGGTTATCCCTTGAAGTCGGCCATGGATCCCAATGCCTGCAGTGGCTTACCCGCATACAAATGGGTCGACGATGGGGCCTGGGATGTGACTATCTTGGGGTATCCCGGAGCCCCGGCACTCGCTGCCGCCGGAGATATCCTGATTGTTGACCGGCATACAAGGACAGTTATCGATGGCCCCGTCATGGCGCAACGAGGCGACGTTCTGATCTGGAATGAGCGACTCGGCGATGATCCTTCTGTCATCTGTCACGCGCCGATTCTCGGAGCCACCGTTCAGATCGCCGGATCAATCCGGATTGCGCACAACGAAGGCCTGACGAAACTTGTCTTCCTGAAGAATCTGGGATTTTACCGGTTCAATGTTATCGAATGGAACGATCAATCCGATGCTGACTAGAGTTTATACCCGATTTTTCTTAAAAACTGCCGGCGATGCTCCTGATCGGCAGGAGACTCGACACCTCGAGACGTGAAACCATCGATTACTCCCATCACTCCCCGGCCCTCTTCATCATCGGCAATAATGATGTTGGTCGGGTTGGCGGTTGCACAGAAGATCGAACAAACTTCTGGGATGTTCTTCACGGTATTGAGGATGTTCACCGGAAATCCTTTGTCAATAAAGATGAAGAATGTGTGTCCGGCGCGAACCGCCTCGGCATTCTGAGACGCGATGCGAATCAGATCCGGGTCATTGCCGGATAATCGGATCAAGCAAGGCCCGCTTGCCTCACAGAACGCGATACCAAACTTCATTGACGGATTTGTCTGAACGATTGCTTCATGAATATCTTCCACTGTTTTTATAAAGTGAGACATTCCGAAAATAAAATTCATCTCATCCGGTTTTTGAACCCGAACCGCTTCCAGATTCATGAACCACCTCCCATCTGATCGATGATCACGGATGTGGATCGAAGTAGTACAGCGCTCCGTTGGGACCGCTGCCGACATCCACACGAGGTCCGCCAGTATTGGTCAGGAAGAGAACATCACCGGATCCCATATCTCCGATTGCAACACCGCCCAGGGCATCCATCCCGAACCCGGTATCAAAGATCTCGGTGAGTTGCCCCTCTGGATCAATTTCCAGGATGTACCCATTGCCTCTGCAAGCGATGTAGAGGCGGTTGTGTTGCTGCGAATAGGCGATTCCGACCGGGTCGAAGAGGTCTTCGAATGTATAATAGATCATTGCGTCACGTCCGCGATTTTCCACATACGCCTCGGTTCCGTGTCCTCCGACAGGGCCGTTTGGTATGATACGAGCACGCAGGAGATTCCCTTCCTCAGGATTCAGAATATATAGCCATCCATAGCCCGGCAGCGGATTCCCGGATGCATCCCGATCCGGTATGAACTCCAGTCCTCGCGGTGACTGGATCCCGGTGAGGACATGATAGATCCCATCATCGAAATCGATCGCGTAGACAATCTCGCGCCGCGTTTGAGTAGCGAAGTACAGATAACTGTAAGGTCCCGGTTCATCCGGAGCGATTCCCGCTGCAACGATGCCTGACATTCCCTCGAGAATTGTGTCACTGGACATCCGTCCGTGAGACGCCATCCCGCTTTTACTCGTCGAATTGTCGCGGCCTATCGTCGCCTCTTGTTTGACAAAATCAGCAATATCGTTATCGGAGTCAAAGGCATTCGGTGAGCGTGCGATCGATTCATCGTTAACCCCGGTCGCACCTCCGTCTTCTCCTGCTTCCGGTGCGCCATCGCCTTCGCCATCCCCTTCGAGATCATCGCCGAATTCCACATCGTCAATCACTCTATCCTGGGTATCTTTCAGGATGAAGTAACATGAGTTGTTGTTACTGCCGACTGGATTACCAATAATCAGATAGCTGCCTGGCTGGAAGTTACTCGATGTAGACGAAGCAGGATAATAGACCTCTGTTCCACTCCCGCTGCCGATAATGTGTGTCTCGGGCGATGTGTCGACCATCTCGAGCTTCCAGTTTGTAATATCGAGCGATTGATTCGAGGCGTTATACAATTCGATCCACTCGTCCGATGTTGTGATGGATCCGTTACCGGGTGTGTTATTGAACGCGATGCCGTCTCCTCCCTCTGAATCACTCCAGTCCTGCTGCGGATCGACCACGGCTTCGTTTATGACGACACCGCCGACTCCGGTCGTGAACGAGGAAGTAAAATCGGGCCCTGTCGATCCGTTACAATCTCCATCGAGCGCATTTCCACTCGTATCAACAACTCCGGTTGTCACGCGGACGGTATAGGTCTGAGACGCCTCGAGGTCGGCCGATGGATCGAAGAGGATGGCAGCATTACCCTGAGTGAACGCAATGTTCCCCGGAACGACACCGCCTGGACCGGTTAGAGAAAATGTAGCCGAGGTTACTGAGGCCGGATTGATGGGTTCACCGAAGGTCACGGTGACCGTTGTACTCACGGTAATGCCCGTCGCACCATCTGTCGGTTGAATCGTAATGATACATGGAGGAGTGTTATCTTCTCCACCGGTGACAAATCTGGCCGAGAAAGCATCCAGTGGAAGCCCGGGAATCTGATCCAAGGGATTTCCGGACGGGTCAGTGACCTCACTCGAAACACGGATGATGTAAGCCGTATCTTCGTTCAGATAGGCATCCGGTCGTAAGGTCGCCCCCATGTTCCCCTGATTCGGGAATACCGTTGCTGGAATCGGCTGATCCGGCAAGGATTCGCGGGCAAGAGAGAACGTTTGAGTGTTGATGGTTGTCGGATTGACGGCTTTCGAGAAATTCACGTAGACGATGGTGCTGATACTGATACCAGTATTGCTGTCTGCTGGAAAGGAAGAGACTACATAGAGCCCTTCTGACCCAGTCGAGAACACACTGGTAAAATTACCACCAGCGGAGCCATCAGCGTTTCCATCCAATGAGAGGTTGGTCATATCCGTCAAAACATCTGTAATGGTGATCGTAAATGTACCACTCTCGGAAAGATCATAAGACGGAATGAACTGAAGTTCTGTATCCGAATTCCATGAGACAGAACCTGATATCTGGCCGGCGGGGCCGGCTAAAATGAAGTACTGGCCAACGCGACTGGATGGTGCAATCGGTTCAGAGAAAACAGCCGTGATAGTCGGGCGAGAATCAACATTCTGAGCCCCATTGGCAGGGGTGATCTGGACAACTCGAGGAGCACTCGTATCGGCAGCACCGGTACTGAACGCACTCATGAATGCATCCGGATATCCACCAGGCTGCTGATCCAGGGGATTTCCCGCGAGATCGACTACGCGTGTCGTCACATGAACAGTATACGTTTGATTGAGATTCAGAGTTGAATCGGGCACCAGGATTGCTCGTGTTTTATCCGGGTATACGGTAACTTCCGCATCGATGCGATCGCCTTCCTGATCCATCACATAGAATGAACTGGTCGTCACGGAGGTGTTTCGTATCGGCTCAGAGAATCCGATTTCGATATCCGTATCGACCGGCACCTGAGTCGCACCGTTGCTTGGATCCACCCAGACAACCCGAGGGTTTCCGGATCCCGTTGAGAAATAACTGACAAAGTCGTCCGGTCCCGGGCTATCGAGATTTCCGTCCAATTCAACGCCGCTCTGATTAGTGATATCCGAGTCCAGCGTAATACGGTAAGTGGTTGACTCGTAAAGTGATCCCTCATAATCGAATTCAACGTGTGTGTAATCGTCTGAGTACAAAAATCGCCCATGGGGATCCGGGGGATCCGGAGTCAACTCACTCGCATGCACTTCCACCTTGAATGTGGATATCGTGATTGTATTCGGGTCGACCGGTTGTGAAAACACGACCTCGATTTTATTGTTCAGAGAAACGTTTTCGTCATACTCCTCAGGATTGATGGACATGACGACAAACCCAAAATCATCAGACCCGAATACTCCGGTACCAGTAGGTCCATCAACGGGGTCCCCCGGAGATCCGGTCGGGCCGTTCGGCTGTTTGGATGGATTGGGATCGGTAACTGCGATGGAACCTAGCCCGCCCGCATCGTTCGAGATCCAGGCAAACGATCCCCAGAAAGCCACATCCATCGGTGAATCCGTCGCCGGCCAGCCTTGGCGATCTCGACGAACCTGATCCGAATAAACCGCAACACTGCCTGAAACGGGATCGACACGAACGACCGAATGCGCGTATCCCCCGGCAATTCCTCGGTTGGCAATCAGCACTTGCCCCCGCGGCAGCACACTCCCCTCACCGGTTCCATCCGTATCAGGATTGGTGATGAATTCAAGTCCCCAAGGGAAATTCAGACCCGATGCGATGATTTGAGGAGAAACGGATGTCTTTGAATGCTCATCCTGGAAACCGGTCTCGGAATCCGGGCTGCATCCTGCAAGGATCAGGAGAGCGGCAGAGAAAAGAACGATTGAAAAGTTCCATGCGTGCTTCATTGTCTCAGCCTCGCTTTCCGGACTATTCGACCGGAGCAGTGCGTTTTCGGATCTCATCGCTGAAAAAGCCACCGGTCATTGAATCCAGTGACGCTGTTATCTCCTCAAGTCGCAACTGCCGTTTGATCTGGGTCGGCACATCCACGCGCGGTTCAATTAACATCTCTGCTTTCAATCGTTTGCGATCGAAGAAGAGTTTTGTTACTTCATTGAGAACTGACTGACGAAATTCGACCTGATCCTGGGTTTCTGCACTAACCCGCAACATATCCGGATTGAAGATATAATCCTGCAGATTCCATTTCATTCTAAGTTCGTAATCCCAATCATCATCGGTATCATGACCCCAAGTCTCATCATCCGGCCCGACTGTCACGGTATTACCTGAAACGCTTATCGTTTTAGATTTGGAGTAATCCGTATCGTCATCCGTATCGTGACCGACACTGACCTGGAACGTATCGGGAAGAAGTGCGCGGTTTCTTACATCGCTGCGCCATGATGCGAAACGTTGCGGATCGACTTCCGCAAATCGTATAGCCGCATTCTGAACTTCCTGAATCGTCGGCTCATTTGCAAACGCCGCTGTAACCTCTTCGATCGACACGGTCGGCATGGGAGTGGGTTGGACCTGTGCTACTTTTTCGATCGGCTTCATCGGATCCACATCATCGGGACTGCTCTTCTGAATTGATTCTTTTTTCAGAGAAGGCTTGCCACCGCTTCCTCCTGTTGTAATGAGATCCTTGATTTCACTATAGATCTTATCGCCGATTCGGGGCACGTTTTTTATATCTTCGATTGAGTTGAAAGGTCCATGCTGCTCTCGATAATCCACGATCGTCTGTGCCAGTCCCGGTCCGATCCGCGGCAACGATTCCAACTCCGCGGCGGATGCCGTGTTGATATCGATTTTTGCTGAAGCGATCTGAGCGAGAGCACCGATCAAGACAACCACAACACAGCAGCGCCACAATGACTTCATATCAATCTCCTTCCGAGAACTTCGTTTCACGTTCATTCCGGAACGAAGTGGAAACAAACATCCCCGTTAATCCGTCCAATTCAGCAATCAGACGTTCCACCTCAATCCGCCTTTGGAATTCAATCAAGGCATCCGCTCGAGACGAAACGGGCCGATTGCCCTCGAGTAATTTTTCGGTGAGAGAAACGTATAGGCGAGTTACACGATGCATGAGCTTGTTTTGCTTTTGCATGAGGGTCTTCCGTGCTTTCTGACACGCCATGCCGTCTCTCGCAAATTTCAGATTACCCGGATACCAACTCAGTGTTAACTCACTGTTTATCCATTGTCTGGAATTCGTGCCGAATGTTTCATCATCAGGACCAATAGTGATGATCGACCCCGATGTAGAAATGGTCCTCGCCCGACTGTAATCCGCGCTGTTTTCGTCACCGCTATCGACGGAAAAGGTCACTTCCGGCAACCATACCTGAGACTTCACTCCTGACATCAGCGATGCGACATATTCGGGGTGATGCTCATGATAACGATTCGCCGCGCTGATAATCTCCTCGAGCGATGGTAATCCGGAAACCGATTCGGCAGCAATCCCGGCATTAGCTTCTTCCATTTATAATCCCTCTCCACCAAGAAAGATACCCGACCCTGTTGCGGCAATCACATAGGTGCGCTCACCCACCTGTATCGATTCAATCGCGCGGATGCCGAGATCCAGAAGGCCCTGGTTGAGGGAAGCTGTTTCCTCCAATCCCACGCCGATACTGAACACCCCGCGATCGCTTGCGAGAAGGAGTCGATCATCCCATTTGACAAGGTCTCGAAGCGTCGCACCTCTGAGAAACAGAACCGGACTCAGTTGCCAATCAGCCGAATCTGCACAAATCGCAACGGTCCTCTCGGTGATTGCTACGAGGTGTTGATCGTCGATCCAATCTGCTGCGAGCAAGGGTTCGGCGATGAGTTCCAAAGGGAGCGTGACCGGGATGGCAGTGCCGTCCGTATAAACCTTTTGTATCGATCGTTCTGATATGGCGATTACAGCATCCGAACGAGCGCCGGCCCGTTTCACCCACGTATATGGAGAGGCACTGGAGTAGGAAGTCAACCGGAACCCTCCACCGGAATAGTCCGATTGATACAATCCCTGCAATGTGGCATATAGGATTTCGTCCTGCCCTAAACCGAAAGCGGCCGCGCGGATGTCGGATCGGTTGATCGCGAGTCTTGTCCAGGACTGACCGCCATCTCGGGACAGATGGATCGATCGATTGGTCAGGATAAGCACGTGATCGGAATGGTTTGGATTCACTACAACGGACACGATCCACTCAGAATCGCGATCATGACTGCCCGGAGACACGGTCATTGTCTCAGAAGAGGGATACCGATCCACCTCCTCCGGGTCCTCGATCAGGTTCTCGTCCTTCAACCTCCGGTATAACTCCGTGTCATCGATGTCATCGTAGTTCTCTTCCTCGAGCACGATGCCACGCCGTCGTAAATCATCCTCATCGTAATCGCGCCGTGAAAACGACTCTTCACGGGCCGGTTGAGGAATCTCGTCATCGAACGCTTCTCGGTTAGATTTAGTTAGTGCGAATATGAGCCTCCATGTTTGTGCCAGATCTCGGCTGACGTAGGTATGCTGTTGCGTTACCGCATAGATGACGACATTAGGCGGTGCGGATGCAGAGACCGAGATGACATTGAGATCGCGGAGGCCCTGGGATCGATCGCTCCAGGAGAATGCGGCAACGGCACTGAAGCTGTTGATCGAAAACAACAGGCAAATAGTCAATCGCAGCAATTCGATTGTGTAAGGTACCCGTGAGATCAGACCAAAGCGCATGATGACCTTCCGGAAAACAGCAATTTCGTACGACCGAAACACGGCAACGATAGCAAATCCAACCTATTGGGTCAACAGATCTTGGTATCGGCAGGGTGTTCCAGCAACCGTGTTTGGAGATAGGAAGCCGCGCATTGGAGAATTGTTGTGATGACTTGTTCCATCTCGTTTTCACTGTGCTCGGATTGGGAGTGGAACAGTTTGTTCTCCAGTTCAGTCGAGATGATATCCAGCACCTTCAGGATCGGGTAAAAACAATCAGAAACAGGCGGGAGTTCGATGAAGAGCATCTGACGATCGTTGATTTTCTTGATTGCGTAGATGAGGTAATCGGTCCCGAATTCATTTTCGAGTTCGATCACCAAATCCATGAATTGCCGGCATGACTCTGTCATCATTGATAGTTCCTCAGCCCTGTAGAAACTCCTTGATACGTTTGATTGCGGAGCGTGATCGGTGGCGATGATAACGGTACGAACTCATCAGCCTCGACACATCTCCCTCTTCCGTATATTCCTTACCGGGTTGATCGATCCCCATCCGTCGAGCAATCGGATAAAGGCGATCGGTTGACATCTCGTCGCCTGCAGCCAGGGACAGTGCGTTGGAGTCACGAAAACCGCGCATGAACTGGTACGCGCGTTGCAACGCATTGACTTCAGATTGCAGTATCGGAAGGCGATCACGAAGTTCATCAAATGCCTTCCACATGATTGGTTGACGAATTCCGACATGAGCCTTCACCACGTCCACGACAAGCTGGATATCTCTCAAAGCGCCGGGATCTTCTTTCACATTGACACGCTCTCCTGTCTTCTGGTGCAACTCGTCTCTGCGTCCGGTGATTTCACCAAACATATCCTCAATGAACGGCGTGGGATCACTGAAGAGGTATCTTTCAAGCAATCGACTGACTGCGGTATCGGTTGAGCGGTTTCCGCACAATAAGCGGGATCCCAAGAGCTGTGAAAAGTCGATAAATCTAAGAGAATCAGGAGTATTGAGCAGAGATTCGAGTGTTTCGAATGTGATGACGTAAGATCCGACGAGCTCTCCGAATCGATGATGAGGTAAGATACCCTGCTGGATCAACTCCCGGTTGAAGTCATTTATCACCGCCGTTGCATAGCGTTGAAATTCGGGGGAATCATCCGTGCTGAGAACGAACAGGTCGATATCGTTCTCAAAAGCTTCCTCCCGCGCATATCCACCGGTGCAAAAAATCCCCAGGGGCTGGTCATCTTCATCGACGCGACTGTAGTGGAATGGAAATCTCTCCTGTTCATCGATGCTCCAGAGCGATGCTCGGAAAAGTCTCCGGAAGTATCGCCTGAAGAACGCATGATACTCCTCATAAAGAGCTCGAATCTCACGGGGTTTCGATATCGCGATCAGTCCGCAACGGCAGAAACTGTAGGTATAATATGTGACCAGTTTTTCCTTGAGTTCAGATGAACACGTGGCATCGGATAACTCCGTCCATAGCTGGATGGCAAGGCCATTTAAAAACGGGATATCATCGATGTGATACACGATTTCCGGACGTGATTGCGCCACTTTGGCATACAATCGACGGTAGTTATTGGACGAGAAGGCAAGCAGTTGACAAAGAAAGAGGAATTTTGTCTTCAGTTGTTGCGGGCATGGGATCGATTTCCAGTTTCGCTCGACAATCTGTATCAAATCGATCGTGCGTTCGAAATCGAGTGAGAGGAGATACCGGGTCAGAAAGGATGCGTGCGAACGGATCAATGACACGAGGGAACCCAGGTATACCATTTTGGAACTGATTTTCCGGTTCAACCAGGTCTGGAAGAAATCGACATAAAACCGTTGATCCGGTTGTCGGATGTATCGATCAAAGAGCACCCCGGAAACTATCATGGAATCCATGTCCAGGACCAGAAGCTTCAATAACCGTTCGAATGTCCTCAAGCGCATCGGCTTGTTGAGTGTCTGGATACTCAGGATCAGTTCCCTCAGAAGCATCCCATCATTTTCCGACAGCATCTCGAGGACATCGTCCCAATAGATCATGCCTCGATATATCTTGAAGATTCTCAGAATGTTGATCGCTTTGTTCTTGTGCCAGCGTACGGCATAATCCTCGGGGTAATTCCCTTCGATGATCTGACGAATGACCGTAAATGCCTTGAGATGCTCGTTGACTTTCCCGACGATTCGTCGTGCGATGGTACGTAACTGATCGAGCGTTTCATAGTAATGCGTCAACAGCCGCATGGCGGGGCGAACCAGCCCGAGTGCAGGAAAACCCATGACGATCGCAACCTGATCGAGATTTGCCATGTGCAGCGAATCGCTCATGTCGAGTTCTTCATCGACAGAGACGATGAGTTGATAAACGTAGAAGAACATCTCTATGAAATTGAAAATGTCCTTTAACTGCGTGAACATGGGCGCCAATGCAGGATCTTTGGTGATCAGGATATCAAGAGAATCGCGCGACCCATGAGCCCGGATCCCGTAGATTGTCTTGAGCATGTTGACGAGGCTGTGGATCAGTCTGAGGCCATGGGTCTTGGGAGTGATCGATAAACTGAAAATATCCGTTGCCAGATTCTCGTTGACTTCTCCGAGCATGCCCCGCAGATACCCCTCGTGGAACCGGCGCAACCCGACATCCAGATAGAACGAATCGATGATTTCAGCGTTGATCCTTGATTTCAGAAGCTGATCACCGGTCAGCAGTTCCGTCAGAAGTAGCTCCGAGATAACAACAAAATTGGAAACACTCCGGTCGAGGTATTTTTTAACATCGTCCAGCGTTGTGAGATACGTACCTTCCGAGACGCGTTCGGCAAGATAGAAATGCATTTTTCGACAGTACTTCAACATTTCTGTGCTCGCCTGTCCGATGATCCTGTTCCACAAGTTCCGGTCAATCGATTCATCGACGAAGATCCCGACATCCAAGTCATCTTGATCGAGAATCATGCCCATGTTGCACATGGCGATACCTGATGTATCGGCAGTTCCGGGTGAAAACAATCCGATCAGGCAAGTGAGGTATGAAGAGATAAGATCTCTCAACGAGAACCGCAGTTTGATAAGCATTTGTCCAAAAATCTGATTACGGTTTTGATAGTTGGATGTTTCCCTTCTCAGACGATCGATGTTGAAGAAGTGGAGATGGAGCGTTTGAAGGCTGACATAGGTGCCCAAGAACGTTCTTGCTTCAGAGTCATCATCAGAAACCTGCATGATGATGTTCATCTCTGAAAGGAAACTCTGAGCGGGTCTCAATAAATGGACACGTCCTGATTTCCCCTTATTATCAAGCCGTTGACGCAGTACATGCATATTCCGTTCTGCAATCAGCAGATACTTCTGATGGTGATTGGACAGAATCTTCAGTCGCCCGGCAAGATCATCAAAAGAGTCCAGCATGAGTCACTCCGATCATGTCAGACACTCAATCCGCCATCCACCCCCAGCACCTGTCCGGTGATATAGGAAGCCTCCGATGACAGCAGGAAAAGAATCGCACTCCCAACATCCTGAACACTCCCTGCGCGCTGCATTGGAATCTTGCCGATCCAGCCTGCTCTGGCCTCGTCCGGGATGGCTTTCGTCATCTCGGTTTCGATGAAGCCTGGAGCGATCGCGTTCACTGTGATGTTGTAGCGAGCCAATTCAAGTGCGAGCGATCGAGTCAACCCGATGATCCCTGCCTTTGACGCCGCATAGTTCGCCTGGCCGGGGTTGCCGCGAGCGGCAACGCTCGAAAGATTGACGATTCGCGGTGAGGATGACTTTTTGAGTAAAGAGAATGCCTCTCGTGCGCACAGATAGGAGCCGGTCAGATTGACATCGATTACCTGCTGCCATTGATCGAGTTTCATTCGCATGAAGAGATTATCTCGGGTGATACCAGCATTGTTGATCAGAAAATCGAGTCCCTGACATGTCTCTTTAACTTGAGAAAAGAGATGTGCGACTGATTCCGGGTTTGAAACATCCGCAGGTATTCCAATGAGATTGGAAGACGAATCCGGAGCGAGGTGCCGAATGGCGGCATCGATGTTCTGTTGATCGAGATCAACAATGACGACACGAGCATCTTCGAGGAACAGCTGCTGGACGATCTCAAATCCTATACCTCGCGCCCCTCCCGTAACGACTGCAGTCTTTCCATTGAACCTCATCGATTATCTCCTTCTTTTTCCCGGGCGGTCTTGGGACAGGTTTGATTGTAACAGGATCCAAGGAATTTCAAAAATGAATCCTCTCCTCGATGTTCTCTTGACACAGCCGGAACACATCACTAAGGTTATGAGGTTTTGATTCGTCTCTCGAATCAAGCTGTTTTATAGGAGTCCTATGAAGATCAGGATCGACACCATTCTTCCGGAAGGTCTGCGGATCGATTGCAGAGTACCGATTGCCGAAATCGATCAATCGGATCTCGATGTCCGCATCTCTTCTGATATCGTGTTTAAGGGCTCCTTGAATCCATTCAGCGCAGGAATCATGCTGGATGGCACGTTCGAGTCCGAAATTGAAACTCAATGTGCACGATGTCTGAATCCCTTCAATCTGCGGCTTTCAAATAGCTTTAAACTGCTTCTGACAAAAACCCCGTCTGATGAAGAGGAAGACAGTGAGCGATCGCGGGTCGATCAAGTGGATTGCGAACAGGTGACGGACATCATCGACCTAACCGCTATTTTACGTGAGCAGTTGATTCTGCAGATTCCATTAAAAATGCTCTGCAGTGATGATTGCCGAGGGTTGTGCCAGCAATGTGGAAAGAACCTCAACGATGGACAGTGCACGTGCAGCACGACCCCGATTGACCCTCGACTGTTGAAACTGAAACAGTTGTTCGAGAACAAGTGAGGAAAGACCATGCCGGTACCCAAGAGACGTTTGACAAGCACACGGAAGCGAACCCGTAGTGCGAACAAGCATTATGTCGCCAAAGGGATTGCAACATGCAGCAATTGCCAGCAACCGAAACTTCCGCACCATGTGTGCCGCAATTGCGGTTTCTATGGTCAGAAGCAGATACTGAAGATTGAAGAGAAATAGTCAACCGGCAACGATTCGGTGATGGGAACCCGTTGTTCACGATCGTAATCGATACGCTCGGATCCGAACGCGGAGCCGAGGTTTCCTGCCACGCAGGCTATCGTTTTGCTTGTAAGACAGGGGCTTCGGTAGTGTTTGTGGGCGATACGCAAACCATCGAGCAGTGTATTTCTATGTATGATATCCGGAATATGAATTTCAGGATCGTGCATACAACGTCTAAGGTGTTCATGGCTGAGGATGCCGCCATCGGCATCGAATCCAAACCGGATGCCTCAATTCTGATGGCGTTCCGTGAGATTCATGAATGCCGTGCAGATGCCATTGTCAGCGCGGGGCATACGGGTGCAACGGTTCTCGCCGCCAGACGCACCTGCGGGACGATATCGGGAATTCGGCGTTCAGCATTAGGCCAGGTCATTCCTGCACGGGATGGACGTCGTTGCGTTCTGATCGACTCAGGAGCCGCATTGAGCGCAACCTCTCGCGATCTGGTGTTTTTCGGATTCATGGGTTCGATGATCGCCCGAGAATTACTGGGTATCGAACAACCGCGCATCGGGCTTTTGAATGTCGGATCGGAGGATTCCAAAGGCAGCAGTCGACTCAAGCAGACCTTTCAACTCATGCAATCCCTCACGACACGTTCCGACCAGTACTGTTTTTCGGGAAACATCGAGGGACAACAGATCTGGGATGGCGACGTGGATGTCGTTGTTACAGATGGCTGCACAGGCAATATTCTTCTGAAATCTTCGGAAGGACTGATCGACTTCTGTTTGAAATGTCTAGCGGATTCGATGCAGGGCAATCGAATCCCAGAGATTTTTAAGAAACAAAAATATGGTGGAGCGCTATTGGTCGGGATCAGAGGAACTGCGGTGGTCTGCCATGGCAATGCGAGGGCGGATGAGATTGAGCAGGCATGTCATGTTGCATACGATTGCTTCCGGCATTCACTTTGGAATAAAATCGACCGCGATCTTGCGCAACTGGATCTCCCCAGAAACCCGGCGTTGTAAACGCGAGGAACTTCTTCATGAAAATAGCATTTGTTTTTCCCGGCCAGGGAAGCCAATACGAGGGGATGGGTAAGGATTTCAGGGACCAGTATCCCTGCGCTCGAGAAGTTTTCGACCGAGCTGATTCCTCGCTGGGATACTCGATTTCGAAATTGTGTTTCGAGGGCCCTCAATCCGAATTGAACCTCACTGCAAACACCCAGCCTGCTCTTTTAACAGTCTCTGCTGTTGTTGCTGCTGTAATTCGCGAGATTGCCCCGGTTGTAGTGTCGGCATGCGCCGGACACAGCCTAGGCGAATACTCAGCCCTCTGTTTCGCCGAGAGTTTAACAATCGATACGGCTGTCCGACTTGTTCACGAACGAGGTAAGGCGATGCAATCCGCTGCACCGCACGGAATCGGCGCGATGGCCGCCATCATTGGACTTGAGGATGGTCTGGCAGATGAAGTTTGCCGAGAGGCGGGGCAAGGGCAGATCATCCAGGCCGCCAACTTCAATGGTCCCGGTCAGGTCGTGCTCTCCGGACACAAGGAAGCAGTCGAACGAGCCATTCAGATTGCCAGGGGCAAAGGTGCTCGAAAGGGGATCCTACTTCCCGTCAGCGCACCATTTCACTGCGCTTTGATGAAAACGGCGGCAGAAACCATGCTCGGTATCCTCGGTCGAGCCGATATCCGATCTCCGATCATTCCGTTGGTCAATAACGTCGATGCCGATTATCTCGATCCAACACCTGCCAGCGTGATAGACTCTCTATATCGTCAGATTACGGGACCTGTCCGTTGGGATGAGTCGATCCGAAGGATGCGGACCGATGGGATTGAGTGTTTTATCGAGATTGGAGCAGGAAAAGTGCTGACAAACATGATTAAGCGAATCGTACCTGAAGCGGAGTGCCTGAGTGTTGGTTCAGTTGACGACCTCGAATTTTTTTCGCAATATGTAGCCACCAAAGGTTTGATCCCTTAACCCAACTTGAAGAAGGAGAAACTCCATGGAAATTCAAGAACGCATTGTGAATCTGATCGCGGAGCAGCTTGGCGTGGATAAAGCAGAGGTTACACCTGAAGCCTCTTTTACAGATGATCTGGGCGCTGATTCACTGGACACTGTCGAACTGGTAATGGCATTCGAAGAAACCTTCGATATCGAGATCCGTGACGAGGATGCGGAGAAACTGCATACTGTCAAGGATGCAATCGACTACATCACCAAAGTGAAGCAGTAGCCCACCGATTACACCCATCTTCGTGTTCATTCATTCCTGTGAGAGTACGAGATGGGTGTATCTTTATACGCGTGTTGGTTATGACATCACCCCATGACTCGATTCGAGTGACGACCCAATCCCCCGAACAGACCGTCCACCTCGGGTTTCTGTTCGCCGGTTCTCTGATCCCCGGCGATTGTATTCTCCTCCGTGGGCATATCGGAGCGGGCAAAACATGTCTGGCGAAGGGAATTGCAGCGGGATTGGGCGTGAAGGACGTTTCGTCGGTTCATTCTCCTTCATTCACATTGATCAACCGGTATGAGGGCGATATACCGATCTATCATGTGGATCTGTATCGGCTCGAGATGGATTCAGCTATTGATGACATTGAATTTGAGGATCTCTGGAACGAATCCGCGGTGATTTTGATCGAATGGCCGGATATCGCCATCGGGCGAATTCCACGAGTCAATTTTCAGATCGAAATTCTATGGCCGATGGTTAGGCAGACAGAGCGGGAGATTGTCATTTCGGTTTCGGATCAGGGGCGTATCGAGCAATTGAAAAGACAAATCGATGATCATTTTAGGAATTGAAACTTCCTGCGACGATACTTCGGTCGCTATTGTTCGGAACGGCTGCGATGTTTTGGCGAACTGCGTGGCCAATCAAGACGTGTTTCACCGCAAGTTCGGGGGAGTCGTCCCCGAGATAGCGGCCCGAAAACACCTCGAGAATTTACTGCCGACGCTCCAAACGGCATTGGATTTGGCGTCCATTGGAATGAGTGATGTCGATGCTTTTGCAGTCACACACCGACCGGGGCTCATCGGCTCTTTGGTCATCGGACTGACAGCTGCAAAGACACTGGCTGCCGTTTTTTCCAAACCTCTTATCGCCTTGAATCATATAGAAGCTCATGCCTACGCAGCCTGCTTTACCGGCATGCAGTATGGCGCTAAAAGCATCTCTCTCATCGCCTCAGGCGGACACACATCGATTCTGCATCTTGAAGCTGACCGGCTCAGTCTAATTGGTCGCACGATTGACGATGCGGCAGGTGAAGCTTTCGATAAAGTTGCCAAATCGATCGGACTCGGATATCCCGGCGGACCGATCATTGATCGTCTTTCTCGTGAGGGGAATCCGAATTCGATCCGTTTTCCTAGACCTATGCTCGATCATCCGAACCTCGATTTCAGTTTTTCCGGACTCAAGACAGCCGTCCTGTACCATCTCCATCATCATCCCGATACAGCACCGGAAGACCTTTCAGCTTCTTTTCAAGCGGCGGTCGTCGATGTTCTGGTCGAGAAAACACTGCGGGCTGCGAAGCTCCTGGAAATCAACACAATCGCGGTTGTCGGCGGTGTTGCCTGCAACGCGGCACTCCGGAAAGCATTTGCTTCGAAATGCGAGCGTTCCGGGAAACAGTTGTTTATCCCCGCACCACAATTCTGCACAGACAACGCCGCCATGGTTGCCGGGCTTGCCTATCACAAGCATATCGCCGGAATGCGATCATCCATTTCAATCGCGGCGCATTCCAGTGTTGGTTTCGAACCGGAACCCATACAATTGGACGCCTCCGAAGATTGATCAGGAGTGCTAAGTGAATTGAGATATCGGTAACTTGTCAACGATTGTTGACAACAGCACGCTTAATATTTCTACGAGATATTCTTTTTTTTTGAAGCAGTTGCGACAAGCATCTGATGCCAACGCACTTTGCGCCTTCCTTTGCGTTGACCAACCCGCTCCTCCCAACGCCGCGTATCTTCTCCATCCATCGCTCCCAAACAACGATCTTACAACAGGTTAGGACGGATCGATCTCATTGGCACCTCCATTGCTAATACGGTTTGTATCGACGCAATTCCTAAAAGGAGGCCAAGATGAGCGCACATTTTTCGATACCACTCACCATTCTGGTAATACTGACCGCAAGTGTTCTCGCGCTTCATGGAAAAACCCAAAAGGTGGATCTGAACACAGCAACCATAGCAGAACTTGAATCGCTTCCGGGAATCGGCCCGTCGACTGCCCTGAGAATAATCAATGCGCGCGAAAAGAGGCAGGGATTCAGATCGCTCGAAGATTTACTAAAAATTGACGGAATCGGTCGCAAAACAGTGGCTCGATTGCAACCGCTTGTCAGGATCGGGAAGTACCCCATTCCCGGAACCGGCATCCGTTCTCAACAAAAACTGAGCCACAAACATCAAGGAGAAAAACAATGATAAACTCGGTAACAATGGTTGGACATGTCGGGAAAGACCCGGAGCTGCATACGTCAGAATCCGGCGTGAGCGTGGTGCGTTTCCCATTCGCCTATCATGAATATCGACAGCAGAATGGAGAACGGCAGAACATCACGCACTGGTTCAACTGCGTCGCATTCGGGAATCTCGCCAGCATCTGCTCCGAGTTCATGCACAAGGGCGCTCATGTTGCGATCAACGGAAATCTGAAACAGCGGACTTACGAAACCAAAGACGGTGAAAAACGCTCTGCGACAGAGATCCATCTCCGGGATGTTGAATTCCTGGGGAGTAAAAACGCGGAAAAAGAGAACCGGGCCGATTAATCGGACTATTCCGGAACGCCGTCACGCACTTCGAATCCTCCCATCGAAGCGGTTAGCGCGGCGGCGTTCCATGTACATTCAATTGAGCCGTATCAATCGAGCGGGACCTAAAACAAGCTTTTTTATTCCGACTCGGTCAAAACTGATGGTAATTTTCGCGTTGATTCCAGTTCCCTTGAAGTCCAACACCAATCCGTTCCCATACAGTGAATGTCTGACACGATCTCCTTTCCTGAATTCCGCCTCAGAGGTTGGATGCGTCACGATCGGTTTGGTTTCCGCAGAGATTCTGTTCGCATGAGGAGCCGGTATCCGTACCGAGTCACCACGATGGACCTCACCAGCCTGGTAATTGATATGCTCGGCGGGAATTTCACGAATGAAAGAGGAAACTTCCGACTCCCTAATGTTCCCGTACATACGCCGTTGCCGTGTGATTGAAAGGAACAGACGCTCACGGGCACGAGTAAGCCCCACATACAGCAATCGACGTTCCTCTTCCATCTCCTTGGGACCAAGTAGATCCCCGGAACGGATCAACGGAATCAGCCCATTTTCGACTCCACAGATAAACACAAAGGGAAACTCAAGTCCCTTTGAGTTATGGAGCGTCATCAGTGAAATGGTGTCGAGCGAAGTGCTGTCTTTCGTCGATCGGTCTGCATTTTCGTCATACAGGGAGAGGTAATCAGCAAAATCGTTGAGATTTCCATGAGTTCGTTCGGAATAATCGTAACAAAGTTGAAGGAACTCATCGATGATTTCAATCGAAGCGGTCGCCTCGTCTGTATTGACATTATCGAATTGCGCCCGGTACCCACTTCTTTCGATCAGAAAGTCCATGAATTCAGCAACCGACGTTTCCCTCGATTTTCGTATCAAATCGTGGATCATTTGCATGAATCTATTTACTTTTTCGAGTTTATGATCTTTTAGAATCTGTTCATCGATCATTTGTTCAATCGCGCTGAACAGATCGATGTTGTGCTCATCCTTGAATCTGGAGATCTGACTCTGTGTATTATCTCCGATCCCGCGACGGGGATTGTTAATCACACGAAGGCATGCACTGGAATCCTTGGGATTCAAGATCAGACGAATGTAGGATAACAGATCCTTGATCTCCTTGCGCTTGAAGAACCCGATGTTACCAACGATCCGGTATGGAACTCTAGCCTCCATGAAGACTTCCTCGAAAACTCGTGACTGCGAATTGATTCGGTAGAATATCGCGAAATCGGCGAGTTTCCGATTCGATTTCCTAATAATGCTTTGAATGGAATCGAGAATGACTCGAGCTTCCGCACGTTCATTCTCGACAAGATTCACATGAATCTTCTCTCCTGGCGGATTGGTCGTCCACAGGGTTTTCGGAGTCCGGTTTGCATTATGGGTCATTAGAGCGGAGGCTGCGGCAAGGATGGTCTGCGTGGATCGATAGTTCTGCTCGAGTTTGATAGTTTTCACACCGGAAAAATCCGACGAAAAACTCAGTATATTCGACACCTCGGCGCCCCTCCAGCCATAGATCGATTGATCATCATCCCCGACGGCCATGATATTTCTGTAGCGGGAAGCAAGCAGTTTGACAAGACGATATTGGGCATGGTTGGTGTCCTGATATTCATCGATCATGATGTATCGAAACCGATCTTGGAGTTTATCGCGTACAGACAGATTTTCCTCAAGCAGTTGGACCACTTTTATGATCAGATCATCAAAATCAACTGCATGATCATTTTTCAACTGCCTTTCGTATTCAATGAATACCTCAGCCATCCATTTCTGATGGATGTTGAATCCTGCTGACTCGATCAGATTCTCAGGCGGGATGAATCTATTCTTCATTCGACTGATCCATTCACATGTCGATTTTGGGTCAACCCTGTCGGTTGAGATATTGAGAGCTTCGATGGCTCGTTTCACCCGCGCCAATTGCTCGGATTCATCTGATATTGTGAATGTCGAACTCAACCCGAAATGATCATGTTCCATCCGAAGAATTCGGGCGCATATGGCATGGAATGTGCCGATGGATACCTGCCTGGCAACGTCTGGATCCAGGATTTGACCGATCCGCTCTTTCATCTCAGAAGCCGCCTTATTGGTGAAGGTGACCGCGAGGATATTATAGGCGGGGATAGCGTGATTCTTGATGAGATATGCGATCCGAGCAACGATCACACGGGTTTTTCCGCTTCCCGCACCTGCGAACACGAGTAATGGACCGTTTTTATGTTGCACAGCATCCAATTGTTGGGGATTAAGATCAATCAAAGGATACCTCCGGAAGATGCGATCATACGATCGTTCCAAGGGGAAGACAGAGACAAATCGGTTTCACATGGTGATTCAGAAGGGACGATTAGACTCCATTGAACCATCGGTCGATGAAACGGCGGAAAGCACCCTTATCATCGTTGATGCCGGGGGTTTCACCGATCGGCTGATTCTGGGGTTCTCCGCCACAATATGCACGAGTGTCCGTGATGATGACGGTCACATTGTCCGGCGCGCCTCGATCCAGTGTGCATTGAATCAGTCGACGACAACTTTCTTCAGGATCACCCGGGTTGGAACTGATTAGCTCAAGAATTTCATCATCATCGAGTACACCGCTAAGTCCATCGGTACACAGCACATACACATCGCTTCGCTGTAGGGGAACGATTTTGGTGTCAACTCTGACTTCTGGTGCCCCTCCGAGTGCTCGGGTGATGACGTTTTTCAAGGGGTACTTCTGGGCTTCCTCTTTAGTGATCTGCTCTTGGTCGATCAATTCCTGAATTCTGGAGTGATCTTTTGTCAACTGCATGATCTCTTCATCCTGGATCCGGTAGATCCTGGAATCGCCGACATGAGCAAGGATCGCGTGACCGTTCACGATTTTTAAAAGCACCAGAGTAGTGCCCATTCCATGAAACTCAGGAGATTCGCTCGCCTTCTCGTAAACAACCTCGTTGGCATACTCGATCGATTTCATGCACAGCTCACATTCAGCTTGAATGTATGATTCCTCATCATCAAACTCAATTGGATCGCGATGTCCACTTTCGAGATACTCTAGGATTGAATCAAGAGCCAGGTGACTGGCGAGATCTCCAGCTTTGTGCCCTCCCATTCCATCCGCAACAATACAAAGTGCGGCTTCCTGATTGAGGTAGAAGGCATCCTGGTTTACGTTACGTTTCAGACCTACGTTTGTTAAGCCATAAGCCCTCATGGCAACTCTCCAGCTAGACAGACCCGTGAATGTTTTTCCGGCGACCAGTGTTGATTATATCGTATCGCTTCATTTTTTGAAACAATCCCTGACGGGATATTCCGAGGCGTTGCGCGGTCTTGGAAACATTGCCGAGTTCTACAGTCAATGCATCCAAAATAATCTGTCTTTCAACTTCGGCAAGCCTCTCGCCAAGATTTCTGACACGGACATCGGAATCATGTTTAAGAACCTCCTCGATTGTTGCCCGCTGAATCGGCTTGCCGATGGTTGCGTATTGGATCGATGCTTCAATAGTATTTTCAAGCTCGCGGACATTTCCGGGCCAGCGATGCGCACACAGCAAATCCATAGCACCTCTCGAAAACCCACGAATCGAAACACCGAGTCGATTCGAGAACCGATCCAAGAAGTATGAAGCCAGCAAAGGGATGTCTCCAGTGCGACACCGGAGCGGTGGAACCGTCAGTTCCAGGACTACGAGGCGATAGAAAAGGTCCGAACGAAAACGACCAGACCTTACGTCCTCCCATAAAGGTCTATTTGCCGCAGAAATGATCCGAACATTCACCGGCCTATCCTTGTCTGATCCAAGCGGTCGGATCACTCTCTCCTGCAACACTCTTAAAAGTTTTGCTTGTGTGACAGGTGACAGGTCCGCTACCTCATCCAAGAAAATCGTGCCACCCTCCGCAGAAGCAAACAATCCTTGCCGAATCGAATCTGCACCAGTAAATGCGCCTCGAACATGACCAAACAATTCGCTTTCAACCAAGTTCTCGGGCATCGCACCACAATTGAATGCTATGAATGGCTTGTTTTTCCGTGGGCTCATCGCATGAAGGAGTTTGGCAACCATTTCTTTCCCTGTTCCGGTCTCCCCATGCAGATGAACTGTAGAATCTGACCTGACAATTCGATCCATTCTTCGTTTCAGTTTCATTATTTCGGAACTGTGGCCGATCAATTGATCCATTGGTGATGTCAGAGGCCCGGTTGTCGCGTATCGGATCGGTTCGTTCTGTTGCGTTTCCCATCTCAAGCGAATGACAGCCAACAATCGTCGAATTCGATTCAACATCGGAGCCATGAGACGATCACGATCACATTCCAAAAACACCGCGACAGAGGGTTGTCGGTTGACCAAATGCAGTGTCAAGGCGATGGCACCCGCGGAAATGACCGACCATTCTTCAGCTTTGCGATACATGCTGAATATTCGTTTCACGAGCAGTCTGAATTCTGGCACAGTCGGTTGGTTTCCCCATTGAAAGAGCACTGATGTTTTTTCGGAATCCAGTTCAACAAGCAGTCCCCGTTTGCTTCCGACGATTGCGCCACCTACGCATTCCAACATCTTGAGCAGTTCGTCCTCGGTATTGCATCGTAAGATGGAATCCAGCAACTCGCTCTCCGATGCTCCATTCTGTGAAGATTGCTGATTCAGCATTTGAGCCATAAGGATCCCGGTTACACGTTCCGCTCTGTGGATTCGCTCCCTGTCGTGCAATTGACGAGCAATCGTGAGCGCCCGCATAAGGATCATTTCATGAATGATTCCTCCCTCATGTTCCGCAAGGTCGCGCTGGCGCAGAATCCATTCAAGCCCACAGTCGACAGTCAGATGTCTGACATCTGGATGACTCAGGGATCGAGTCGATGCGATCAGTTCGCCGGCTGAGATCTCTGTTGCGGCATCACTGGTCGGCACTTGGAATGCTCGTATCAACTGGGCTGCGGCATCATCGCTGTCCTGAGCCATCTTTTCAGAATTCACAGAGCCAATAAGCTTGGCTATAGCCGATCGTGCATCCGCATTTTCCTGTCTCTCAATGACCTCAGGCACAACAGTACTCACACGAACGGCAAACTCACGGAACAAGTCGAGATAGACAGGCCAAGCGTGTCGTGTGATCCTTTCAATCAAAGCCCATTGTCTGGACTGATGTTCCGGCCTCCCGTTCTTTCTGGTATGAAGAATAAAACGAGCCACCATAGTTGCGGCACGGGGAATAAATGGAAGGGTATCAAAGCTCTTTTCAATCCAGGACAACTCTCGTTCCGCGTCAGAAAACGCGCCCTGGTCGCGCATCATCTTCATGCGAGACATTCGAATCGAATAGTGTGTTATGGGTCTACGGCAACCTTCGATCATTCGCAGAGCATACAATGTCGTACGTAGCCCTCTGCCGGGTGATGACTCCAGATAGTGCAGCATACCAAGTAATTCGAACAAGCGGGCAATTACAACGCGACGCCATCCTGAACGTTCCTGATTCAAAGCGGTTTTTAACAACTTGGAGGCGGTTTCGAGATCATTTGTCAGGATTTTGAATCGAATGCTTTCAAAAAGCAGATGGGACCTGAATTCCGGCCAGTCGATCCGAGCCGCTTTATTATCCAGATCAAGGATCAATCTCCGAGAAATGCTGAAATGACGTGCATCAAGATAGAACGATAGCAAGTGAAGTTCAGCTGCTATTCGTATTGGTGAATCGCCGGGGTATGATAACCATCTGACCAACCGATCCGGAAGTTGTTCTGAACTATGATTCAACCGAAGCATGCCGAGTCGGAAAAATGTGAGTCGGAACTGCTGCTCGGCACAAAAATTGCCGTATCGTTTTACCTTACAGATGAGTTTTCGGGCTTGTCGTTCATCACCATGCTCGCATGCAAGTTCAATTCTGCAAAGGAGTGATTCCAGCGCTACCATCTGGGAATGCGCGGCCAAATCACAGAGTTTTTCAGCAATTTCATCATCGGCCATCTCGATTGATGTGCGAATCGCATGGATCAAGATTCGTGACTCGATCGTTTCCTCTGATTCTGCAAGATGAAAAACCATGATCGGTTGCGGCAATCGGGATGGATTGTCCTGCTTTCGCAGAACAAGAGCAGCGCGGTGATGCAGTTCCCTTCGATGTTCGATCGGAATCCCCTGATAGATCCCGGACTTTCTGGAACTCTCCGAAAACTCATACTCTCCCTCACCACGAACCAACTGGAACACGCCCCTGTCAATCAATTTTCGGATCTGAATTCGCGCGCCCCTTACAGGGATGCGGAGCAGAGAGGCGATTGTATGATCGGTGAAGGGGTGATGCCATACGGCTGCTGCTTCAATCACGCGATCGAGTGCGTATTGAGATGCAGTGGGGCGAACGGACCTTGCTGAATCCGCAGTTTTTGACGAGGAGAACTTCGTGTGTATTAAAGGCGGATCCACAGCCGACATTGAATCACTAATCCTTGATCAGGATCTTTCGCAATTCAGCGTAAAACTGGTCGACATCCTTAAACTGTCTGTAAACGGAGGCAAATCGAACATAGGCGATTTCATCGAGTTCCGCGAGACGTTTCATAATGAATTCTCCGATTTCCTGCGTTGAGATTTCACGGTCTGCTTTCGTATGGAGAATCCGTTCGATTTCATCCACGATTTCGGTTACCCGTGTGGAGCTGATCGGCCGTTTTTCTGTGGCTTTGATCAGCCCACGCTGGATCTTTTTTCGATCGAACATTTCTCGGCGGCCATCCTTCTTTACAACCATGTATTGAACGTCTTCAATCTGTTCGTAGGTTGTAAAGCGTCGAGCGCAAGAGAGACATTCACGACGTCGCCTGATACTTTCGTTATCTTTGGACGGGCGTGAATCAACGACTTTGTCATCCGGGAAACCACAGAATGGACACTTCATGATTCTAATCTCTTTTCTGCAGGTAATCGGAGAAACTCGTATCGGATCACCTCGATTCCGGATTCTGCGAGCATTTCAACCGACAGCTCGTCTGAATATCCCTCCGAATAGATGATCCGTTTTACTCCGGAATTGATGAGCATTTTTGTGCAGACGACACAGGGATGTGTCGTGCAGTAAAGGACTCCGCCGGTGATGCTGGAGCCATGAAAGGCAGCCTGAATGATGGCATTCTGTTCGGCATGGAGTCCCCGACATAACTCATGCCGCTCACCGGAAGGCACCCCCAATCTTTCTCGAAGACAACCTCCGACATCCGCGCAATGCCGGATACCGGATGGTACTCCATTGTATCCGGTAGCGAGGATGCGATTATCTCGAACAATAACCGCACCCACTTTCCGACGAAGGCATGTGGATCGCCTGGAAATCAGATACACGATTTCCATGAAATACTCATTCCAACTAGGTCTGCTGTTCATACCGGATCCGCTGCTCGATTCGAATTCTCGATACCGTTGATCTTGTCCAGACGATCCTGGTGCCGGCCGCCTTCAAATGACGAATCGAGAAACGCATTTACAAGCTCCAGTGCCGCACCCGGACCCACAACTCTCGAACCAAACGTGAGGATGTTGGCATTATTATGAGCACGCGCCATTCTGGCACTGAACGTGTCCGAAACTGTCACGGCACGGATTCCCGTCATTTTATTCGCAGCAATGGCCATCCCAAGACCCGTTCCGCAGATGAGTATTCCGAGTGTTGCCTGCCCATTCAGTACCGATCTGCAAACCTTGACGGCAAAATCAGGATAATCGACGGATTGTGTCGAACTTGTGCCCAGATCGATCACCTCAACCTGCCGTTTTTCAAGATGTTTCAAGACTGATTCCTTCAGCGTAATGCCTGCATGATCACATCCGAATGCTATTTTCATGTTCGTCTCCAACTGGTAAAAACCAAAGATCTTTTCAGTCGACAATACCAAGAATCCGTCTGGTTTGCATCTCATCGCGTGCCAGTTGCTCGACGAGTTCGGTGGGAGAGGGGAAAGCAATGTCATCCCGGATCCGCGTAACAAAATCGATCTCGATCGGCTTATCGAGAAGATCTGGTGAGCAGTCTAGCAAGTGCGTCTCGATCATGAACTCCTGATCCTGAAAAGTCGGTGACGAACCGACATAGGTCATGGACGGAAATGGAACATTCGCGATCCATGTGCGAGTCGCGTACACTCCGGTGCATGGAATGATCTGGTCGAGCGGCAAGATGTTCGCGGTAGCATACCCGAGAGAGTGCCCCCGCCCCCATCCCTTCCGGACAACTCCACTCAAACGGAAAAACCGGCCCAGCAAACGAGCCGCGTTGTCAACCTCACCTTCTCGGATACAATCCCGAATCCGGCTACTCGAAATCGGCTCACCGCCATCGTAAACCGGATCTACCACAATCGTATCAACATTGTGATTCTGGAGAATGTCCATCAGTGCGCGGGCATCACCGCGACGTCCCTTCCCGAATCGATGGTCCTTCCCAATGACTACGGATGCAGGACAGAGTGATTCTAGGATGATGCATCGCACGAATTCCGCAGGTTCCTGTTCAGAAAACCTCTGATCGAATGGGATCATGAGAAGGATATCGATGCCGAGCGATTCCAGGATGTGTATCGTCTGATCCGGAGAATTGATTGATTTGAGTTCTTTCTTGGGAGCCAATACCGACAGGGGGTGCGGATGGAATGTCACAACGATCGCCATTCCCTGTATTCGCCGTGCCACATCGACTGTCATTTCGATCAAGCGTCGATGCCCCAGATGGATGCCATCGAAATTTCCGATTGTGACCGCATTGCCTGATTGGAATCGCGGGAGACTGTCTATCGTGTGAAATACTTCCATGACACCCTTCCAAGTCTCGCGAGAACGTGCGGTAGAGTAGCCATGGAAGCATGCCTTGTCAATCTCGGCAACCTGACGACACGGAGCGGTCAAGCTCCTGTAGTATCACTTATCAGGTGCCGACAAGGGTCGATCGCTGTATACTGAGTTCGCTTTCAGGGAGGACCCACGATGAAACGACACGTTCGAGTATCACTCACGATCCTGATGGTCAGCGCAGCCTTAATCGGCATGACGACCAAGCCTAAAGATGAGATCACGATTCCAAAAGAGAACTTCAAGGTATCAATCATTGACCAGGATGGCGTTCGTACGGACGGCACCAATGTGACGTTCAACGAGTACACATTTCTCAGTGTCAAGAAAGGCACAATGGATGTGTACATACCTTTTGAAAGACTTAAGGGATTTGAGGTCGTTTCGATTCGTGACGATCAGATCGAGATCGAGATTACTCTGACGGATTCGTCACAATATCGAGTAAATGGCAATCCGGGTGACAAAGTAACGGGTGAAGCGGGGTTCGGGCAGTTCCGAATCGAACTTCGACATATCCGGACATTTTTGATCGAGCAGATACTGCCCACCGCCACTGCCAATCGATAGATAACCAGTCTGAATCGCAATCAACCGGCGATCGTCAGAACAGTATCGACCACATACTCCAATTCTGAGCGCGTCAACTCGGCGAAAATGGGCAAGGCGAGTGTTTCGCGGGATGCCCTCTCAGCTTCAGGGAAGTCCCCCAAGTGATACTCAAGCTCACTGAAGCATGGCTGCAAATGCAGTGGCAGCGGATAATAAATCGCCGTTCCGATACCGGCTTCCTGGAGTTTCGTCTTCAGTTCATCCCTGTTGGGGACGCGAATCACGTACTGATTGTAGATATGGCCAGCTTCGGGACGACACGCCGGCGTAACAATGCGCGAATTTTTAAAAGCTTCGTTGTAGTAAGCCGCATTCCTTCGGCGACCTTCGTGCCAGCTCTCAAGGTATTTGAGTTTGACATCGAGAATCGCGGCCTGAATGGTGTCGAGACGGGAGTTGTATCCCACCTCATCATGAAAATATGTCTCACGTGCTCCATGTACACGTAATGCTGTGGAGCGTTCCGCCAACGAAGCATCGTCGGTGACGATCATTCCGGCATCACCAAATCCTCCGAGGTTCTTTGATGGAAAGAAGCTGAAACATCCCATGATTCCGAGTTTTCCTGCGCGGACACCCTTCCACGTAGCTCCGATTGCCTGCGCGGCATCCTCCACGACCGGAACGCCACGGGATTCTATCTGAAGCGAATCCATATCCGCGCATTGACCGAACAGATGAACAGCAAGAATCGCTTTTGTGCGATCGGTAATGACTTCGGAGATCAACTTTGGATCGATGTTATAGGTGAGGGGGTCGATGTCCACGAATACTGGGCGTGCGCCGATCCGCCAGATCGAGCTGGCTGTTGCGTAGAAGGAATAAGGGGTGGTGATGACCTCGTGCCCCCGGCGAATTCCCATCGCTTGCAATGCGATGACCAGGGCATCGGTCCCGGAGGCCACACCCACGGCATGCTTCACGTCGCAGTAATGAGCAATGCTGGTTTCGAATTCCTTGACCTGCGGACCCAATATGAACTTTGTTTCGGTCACGACGCGGTCCAGCGCTCGATCGATCTCGCTACGCATCGGCGTAACCTGCCTTGTAATATCAAGCAACGGTACCTTCATGTTGAAGACTCACTTTCTGGGATCGGAACACGGAATCGATGCAAGACTTCCGGCCGCCTGTCGACCGGTTCAAGCCGGGACGAAGTATAACGCAGGCTTGCAAATATCGCTATTTTTTCGTTGAATTGCCGCATGGAAGGCTCTACCCCCATTCTGCTCCATGTCTGTTGTGCTCCCTGTGCCACGACACCGATCGATCGTCTTCGCAAGGACTATGCAATCGTCGGCTTTTTTTTCAATCCCAACATCTATCCGGAATCCGAATGTCTGTTTCGCCAGCATGAAGCGTTAGATTACTTCCGTCGTCTCGGGTTGGACCATATTCCATGTGACCAACCTTTCGAAGACTGGCATCGGGAGATTCTGCCTTGGTGTGATTCGCCGGAGGGGAGCACTCGATGTCGACACTGTTTCGAGTATCGACTGAATCGAACGGCAGCAGTCGCAGCATTTCATGGGATTTCGCTGTTCACAACAACACTGACCGTCGGACCGAACAAACCAGCGTCCGTGATCTTTCCGGTTGGTTTCGAGGCCGCCTCACGACACGGAGTTACGTTTCTGGCCGAAGACTTCAAGAAGAAGGATGGGTATCGAACATCTGTCGAGAAGTCTCGGATAGAGGGTATGTACCGGCAGAATTACTGTGGCTGCGAATTTTCATATCTCGAAAGGCAACACCGGGAGCGCGTTAAACGACAAGACTACGATCCCAACAACATTGAGTGAATCAGGTAGCTGAAACGGGCATTTCGTCGAACGCGATCCACGGAACCTTGTACCGACCGAAAAGGGTATCCTCAACGAATGCTTCGGATGACATCCCCCTCAGATTGTTCTTGAAGACGTCGAATACGTTTCCGGCAACCATGACATCCTTCACACGACCGACGACTTCCCCGTTTTCAATCTTGTATCCGAGTGCGACATTCATCGAGAACTCGCCATTGAGATTATTGCCTTGTCCAGCTCCCATGACATCATCCACGATGATCCCTTCCTTGATGCCTCGAATCAGTTCGTCTCGGGGTATCGATCCCGGGTCGATAACAAGGTTTGAAGGAAAAGGCGATGGGGGAGTGTCGATGCTGAAACCTGTGTAAAGCGATGATTTCTTGAAACCATTCCCGGTCGATTCCGCTCCAGCACGCGCTGCGGCACGTCGATCGTAGAAAAATCCCTTCAGGATTCCCCGGTCGATCAACGTGTTTTTCCGCGTGATGACTCCCTCGTCATCTGCCGGGCACGAAGCGGGAAGCATTGGATCTGTCGCATCATCACTCACGGTGATGGTCGAGTCGAGGACATGCTGACCAATCTGACCGGTGAGTTTCGACATTTTCCGAAACGCGTTATCTCCATTCAAACCATAAAACAATGGTACATACAGACCTCTGAACGCGAGACTTGTGAACAGGACCGTCATTTTTTTCGTCCGAACGGGTGCGACCCTGCTGCACTGGGAAAAGCGCCAGACCGCGTCTCGAGCCATTTGGATCGGATCCCGACTGAGATGAGTGCCGCTGGCAGTATGCTCCAGTTCGGCGCGATCGGATTCGAGGATGAGAAGCACATTGAGGAATGCCTGATACATGGTCTTTTCAAACTGAATATCACCCCCCAGAGTGTTCATGATCGTGATCCGGTTGGCCTCACGCGTCACCTCCGCTTCAAGATTGACGTCCGGAAAGGAAGTCCTGACAATATCAATCATTTCTCTACCGGTCTGAATCAGATCTTCATACTTCAACTCGGCGACGCGTGAGTCGTAATATTGACCTCTTCCGAAATGCATGACTTGTCGTGAAAACTCGAAATCCGCTGAAGGACCGAATTTCGCAGAGTCAACGGCGCGATCGACGAGTTCATCCACTTCATCGGGATGCGTTGTCGATGAAAAACCGAATCGACCATCGACGATCAGGCGCAATGCGGTCGAAACCGATTCCTCTCCTTCGAGAGCAGTCAACTCACCTCCGGTAAAACAAGCCGGAGCGGCGTTTTTTTCGATCCGGTACACTTCCGCCATATCCGCATGTTTTTTTGCTCGTTCCAGAATCCGCTCCATCTTATCGACCTCCAATCAAGACATTCTGAATTCGGATGTGAGGACTTCCCATGGATACACTGAGAGGATACTGCATGCGTGCACCCACGCTTTTTCCGCAGCCGCCGGAACGCGACCGGTGCAGATCGGAACCCACTTTATCAATGTCATGCAGCGTCTGAAACACGTTTCCGGAGAGTACCAGATCACGAACCCAGCCTTTGAGTTTTCCGGACTGAATGACTTGTGCTTTTTCCGCGGAAAACGTAAACAGTCCTTTCGAGGTATTACCGCTGCCGCCCCCGACGACATAAAGACCGTTTTCGACTCCTTCGAGCATTTCTTCGAATGAGTGAGGTCCTGGCGCGATAAATGTGTTGGACATTCTGCAGATAGGTGAAAACCGGAAACCAACCGTCCTTGCGTTGCCGGTGACCGGTTCATTCATGGCTGCCGCTGTTTCCCTGGAATGAAGTCGTCCAACCAATAAACCGTCTTTGATCAGATGTGTCATCGAACAGGGTACCCCCTCATCGTCGTAACGGTACGAACCTCGCTCATCCGGTAGATCTCCTCCATCGATGACACTAAAGTGATCCTGAGCGAATCGTGTACCGATCTGCATCTGTTTCAGCAGTTTGGGATTGTCGGAAACATTATCCGCTTCGGACAGATGCCCGAATGCCTCATGGATGAAAACACCCGACAGGCGGGGATCCAGGATGACGGTGAATCGGCCTCCCACGGCAGGCTCCGCCCGCACCAGCTCCTCTGTTTCCCGACAAACCTTCTCGATGTCCGTCTCTGCATCACAGATATCCTTCCAACTGCGTCGGGTTCCGAAGCCGGAGTGCACGGATTGCATGACATTGCCTTCTCGCCCGATTGCACTCATGCCCCCGGCCGCCCACAATCCGTCGCTCTCAATATAGGTCCCTTCACTCGTAGCAATTATCACCTTTCGATTGTCCTCGCGGTATGACACGCTGGACGAGATGATCGAAGAACCGCCGGAGAGGAGTTTTTTCGAAAATCCACCGAGAGTTTCTATTTTTTCATCGAGAGGCACGTTTCGCGGATCGTAGTGAGGATCGATATGAGCGTCGATCCTGTCCCGGACGACGGGAACCGCAGCCAATTTGGAAGAACCATGTCCAGCGGCACGAGCACGTGTTTCCGCGGCTTCGAGATACTCCGGCAACCGATCCGGACGATTGAAGCTGACGAAACCCCATGATCCATTGATCATCGCCCGGATGTATCCGCCAAAGTCCCGAATCTCCTGTGCTTTTCTCAGATCCTTGCCGAGAAATGTGATTTCAGTGCGTCGGGTATCCTCAATACGGATTTCCACAAAATCCGCACTCGCTTTCCTCAACGTTTCCTGAATGACTGTTTCCATCCGCTCTCTTCTCCTTCCATCCGATTCATCGCGATACGGAACAAAACAAGCCCATCAAATGTAAAATTGACGTGCTTGTCAAGCGAATCCACGGAAGCGGTCTGATGCCCCGGCACAATATGCATGGACTGGACTTCAGTCGATTTCTCCGTACAATTAACATGCTAATATCGACAGGGAGGTAAGTATGGCCTGTTATCGAGAAATGGCAACAGTTTATGAATATGTGTTCCCTCTATCCGAAGAAAAGGTACGCTGCGCACTGAACTGTTTGCGTGTAACCCCGGCAAGCGTCCTTGATATCGGATGCGCGACCGGTCAACTTGCTATGGAACTGGCCGCGAAATCGCATCAGGTTACAGGAGTCGATCTCAATAAAGCTATGATCGCTCGGGCACGCCGAGATGCTGCACGGGCACGCAATAATGCGCGTTTTTTTATAGCCGACATGCGGCATCTCGGGGAGATGTTCACTCCGGGATCCTTCGATCTCATTCTCTGCACCGGGAACACGCTTGTGCATCTGCAAAGTATGTCAGAGTTATCGATACTTTGCCGGATGTTGACGGATTTGCTGACACCGAAGGGGCACGTTCTGATCCAGATCCTGAATTATGACCGAATCGCGTTGCAGCGCCCTGAGACCTTACCGACAATCGAAAACGATGCGATTCGTTTCCGACGGTTCTATTCCTACGAGTCCTTTCCCGATTTCGTTCTTTTCTCGACGGAACTCCTCATCAAGTCAGCCGGAACGACGCATCGCGATTCAGTGAGATTACTCCCCATCCGCCCGAATGACCTGCTCTCCGGGTTGAAGGATGCAGGTTTATCAGTCACACGGATCTTCTCGAGTTTTTCGAAAGCGCACTTCACACTGGTGAGTGATGCATGTGTTGTGCTCGGTTCACGATCCATCCAGGAATCGGAACTCAGCGGAACCGCCAAAATCTGATCATATGATTCGTGGCTTCGCACTGTTCAAGATCCGTTGCGTTTCTGAACGGATCCGGCAGATGAATGTAGTGAGCAAACTCAGCCGCCATCTGCACGACATTCAGATGAGGTTTTCCGAGGATTCTTCTGAACCTGGCGGCACTTGATCCGTCGAGATGCCTGGCAAGCAGTGCCGGAAGCTCCTCTGGCAACTCCGGTATTGTGGGAATCAGTTTACCATTGGACATGCGAGCGCGATATTCGAGTTCCACATGGGGATCGGAACTCCGGATCCGCGACCTCGAGAGCATTCTCTGATTGAGTTTCTCGAGGCCTGAGAGCCCCGACTGGGTGACGATACCCAGGTCTTCCAGTTTTTTATTTTCAAGTTTGCCAACCGCATCATCAAGATTGTGCATTTCCTCCAAGGGAGCTGCCCAGTGGAAATCTCCGATCAGATTCATTCCCCGCATGATCCTGAAACTCCACTCAACATCCGGCTCGATTGAAATCCCGAGTGTCAGGGAGTCTGTGATTGCTGCCAGGTCGGCGATGAGGTGACGAATCCCTGTAGACGGTGTTTCGAAAAATGTGATCCAATCGATGTCGGACTCTCCGAATATCGTTGTGATATACATCTTTGCTTCGTCCGAGGTCTGCTCAATTCTCTCCGTATATCCGCGGCGTCTGGCAATCTCGATCACCCACTCCTCAATTCGTTCATAATCGTTTGTCAGCACGTGAACATTTCTGAACATGGCTCTCCTCCGATGCAATAGTCCGCTGGATAACGACCCGATTATCATGATAATCTATTTATTTTCCGGCATTTCATCAAGATGCAATTCAGTATGAAAAGCGCTGTTTGAAACAGATTCATTATCAACCGGATTCAAGCTTTATTAATGACGACCTCATCTTTATAATCTTTCTGTCCAGTCGAGCGATATCGGATGAAACGAAAGTCGCGAGGAATCCTGATGGCGACATGCATAAACCCGAATGACAATCTGCAACCCAATCAAGTCGGGAGAGGAGTTCTCTGCGTCCTGATCCTAATGGTCGCTGTTTTTAAGAGTTTGTTGATTATTGGCGCTGTTCCCCCCTGGCAATCCGCAGACGAACCGACGCATTATGAGGCAGTTTTGCTGCATGGACGCGGTTTCCCGTTTCATCCTCCCTCGACCGGTGATCCCGATGTTCAGCAGCGGATTCTGGCGTCAATGGAAGCGTTTCATTTTTGGAAACTGATCGGAGTCCCACAGCCGATCCCTCCGCCAAGTGACTTCAGATCAACCCCATTTCTCGATGTCGCACCTTCAAAAATCGGACGATCTCCGCTTTATTACATGCTTGCCGGAGTAGCCACTCACTTATGGAGCTTCAATCTCATCGCACATCTGATGATGATACGAATATTCAATCTAGCGCTGATGGTGTGCGGTCTGACGTTGACATTTTATTCCATGACACGCACCGCAGCGCACGATCGATTCAGTGCCACAGTAATCACCCTGGCTCTGATTCATTTGCCCGGATTCCTGTATTCGTGCTGCACCGTGAACACAGAAGCGTGGTCATTCGCGCTGTCTTCTCTAGGCCTTTGGCTTCTCGTGAATCATACTCCCGGAACACTGTTCAAAAGAGCGGTTTTCTGGGTCTGGGTTGCGAGTTCCCTGCTAACCCATTGGCGAATCCTGCTGATCATGCTTCCCATCGCGCTGTTTTTTACGGTTTCGCTCTTTAGAGATCAGGATCGTGAACAACGAAGCCAAATGTTGTGGATACTGTTTTCCGGTCTTATCCTCGTCAGTCTCGGAATCATGATTCTGATTCACCTCGATATCGGCATCAATAAGGACTTGATGTATCTGGAGTTGTCCAACGGATGGAGTGGCGTCGCCAATATCGCTTCGAATCCCGGTCTATTCTGGCCCATGCTCGTACCTTTATTCACTACTTTCTTTGCGGGATTCGGATGGTTGACTGTTCCCGTCGATCGATCCGCCATGTACTGTTTCAGTTTGTTTTTCATTTCATCAGTCTGGCTCGTTTTTCGAGCGATGAGGGGGATGGCGCGGAAGGGACAAACGGCGCTTACCATTTCTTTTTTGGTTGTGCTTTTGGGCTTATCGGCCACATTACTACGAGGTTTCGCTGATGAGGGAGCAATTCAAGGACGATATCTGTATCCTCTGATCCCTTTCTCTGCATTCATCCTTTTCAACGGAGTCCTGAATCTCGTACGAACAAAGTTGTCACGCTCGCTGCTTCCAATAGCATGCCTGCTCTTTTTGTTGCCTGGCGATCAGATCGCGACATGGTCGGGTTGGTATACTTACTTCCATCTGCCGGATCTCGACAAGAAACCCACACTCAAAGCACTCTCGAATTGTGTCTGGGCCGACCCGTCCCAATCCCGCATCTTTTTAGATCTGGGAGTACCAGAAACCAGAATCTTCATGAATGACGGATGGTATCCCGACGAGAATTCCGTACACGTCTGGTTTCGAACCGAAGCCGCAATCCGGATTCCACTTCTGGAAACTTACGATTATCGATTTCGCATCAGACTCCTCCCATTTCTTCACCCAGAAAAGCATGAACGTTTATTGGATGTATATCTGGATGGACAACCGATGCATCAATCTCATCCCGCCCCAGGTTGGAGTGAAATTTCATTTATCGGGCGACCGTTGCCGGATCGGCCATTTGCTGAGCTTCTCTTTCGAAGTGATTCGGCCGAGTCTCCTTATTACACCA
Source organism: uncultured bacterium (assembly GCA_964472395.1). Lineage (GTDB taxonomy): Bacteria > CSSED10-310 > CSSED10-310 > CSSED10-310 > CALFER01 > CALFER01. Next base: position 58,791 of record CAYYMM010000006.1, read on the forward strand.
TATGGAGCGTAGACAGAAGGGTCATTTCATTCGGGATTGATTGGATTCAGATCGATGGGGAGCCGGAGTCAGACTCGGGCATGCGAACGGGATTGCTCGTGACATCTTCGAAGGGTATTCAGATCAAGGTGCTTGAAAATCAGGGGTTTCGGCTACGTTCTCAGTCGAACCGGGTTGTGCGCCTGATCACACGGGATGGGATACCACATGATCTACGAAACTATCATCCCGTCTGGACGGCAAAGCGTCCCATCGAGATTCAAAACGCTCGGATGCTGGTGAGTCTCGAGTCAGCAGGATCGATGCTGCGATCCATGATTAAAAACGTCGCCAACGGACTATGGGGCAGGTGGGCATCCCAGCGACTCCAGTTCGGTTTCATCATTCTGTCGCTGATTGGAACTGCTGTAACCTCCGCTTTCTGCATTGTCGTCATCGTTAAAGCATGAGCAGATTTCGATGGAGGGGCGACGGTTTTGGGTTCATCTTGACCAGTGGCGGACCAAGATGTTATTTTGTCCTGTCTATATCATGCAGGCTGTGAAGCAGCCTGCCCAATTTCCACAGTGAACCCGAATGCTCAGGAGAATATGCGCGTGAGAAGAATTGGAATTTTAATAACATTGATCACCCTGTTTTCGCTGATGGGATGTTCGAAGGAACAGATCGGGCCTAAAAAGATTGATGTCGAGATCGGTCGGGAGAAAATTGATCATCAATCCTATCGGTTCACCGCGGATATGGTTTCGACTCTGATCGAGTCACCAGTGACATATCAATGGGACTTCGGTGATGGACAGTCGTCGGAGGAAGAAGCCCCCTCTCACACCTATGCGCAGCCGGGGGGCTACACTGTCAAGTTATCGATCCGTGATCGGGTTGGGAACTTCGGAGACACAGCGGAATTCGTCAAAACAGGCTATCGCATCGCCGATTACATCCCGCTTACTGGTCTTCTTGGATTAGCTGTTGCAGGATTGTTTTATTTGTATCTCGTGAGGTTACCGTCGGGACTCGAAACAATGCGCGAACTCTCGGAGATGATCCATCAAGGCGCGATGGTGTTTCTGAAGCGGGAGTATTTATATCTTTTCCGTTTCATCGGCATCGTATTTGTACTGCTGGTTCTTTTCCTGGACCTGGCAACAGGATTCACTTTTCTCGGCGGAGCTTTGTGTTCCATGTTAGCAGGATACATCGGCATGGAAGCAGCCACCAAGGCTAACGTGAAGACTGCGGAAGCCGCTCGGGTCTCCGGACAGGTCAAAGCTCTCTTCGTGGCTTTCCTCGGCGGAGAAGTGATGGGGCTTTCTGTCGCTGCTCTCGGTCTATTCGGAGTCGGCATCGCATTTTACTTTTATGGGAGTCCACAAACTGCTCAATACATCAATGGTTTTGCCATGGGTGCGAGTTCGATCGCCTTGTTTGCCCGAGTGGGAGGAGGCATCTACACCAAGACAGCAGATGTCGGCGCTGATCTGGTAGGAAAGATCGAAGCCGGTATACCTGAGGATGATCCAAGGAATCCCGGAGTGATCGCGGACAATGTCGGAGACAATGTCGGAGATGTCGCGGGGATGGGAGCAGACATTTTCGAATCGTATGTCGGTTCGATCATTGCCGCAATCGCAATTGGAGCGACGATGCCTGGGATTGCCTATCACTACATGCTTTTCCCGCTGCTTGTCGCCATGTTCGGCTTGTTTGCATCAATGATCGGGTTTGCATCCACAGCAGTCTTTCGACGAAAGGATCCTGCCTCGGTACTTCGTCTGACGACCTATGTCGCCGCGATCACGATGATAGCAATGGTGCTCGTTTTGGCATGGATCCTTTTCGGATTTAAATCGGGTTTCCCTCTCTGGCTGTCCCTCGTTTCCGGTTGCGGGTGCGGGATTCTGATCGGGTTGTTCACTGAGTATTACACATCCGGCAAGCCTATCCAGAGAATCGCCGAAAGTTCCTCTACCGGATCCGCGACCAACATCATCACCGGCTTGGCGATCGGGATGGAATCGGTTGCATTACCGGTCTTGACCATTTGCCTGGCAATTTTCCTTTCATATGAACTCGGTGGCCTCTACGGAATTGCCATCTCGGCCGTGGGTATGCTGGCAACGACCGGTATCACGATGAGTGTGGATGCTTACGGACCGATCGCCGACAATGCCGGAGGGATTTCCGAGATGGCGGGACTCGGCCCTGAGGTTCGGAAAATCACGGATGGCCTCGATTCTCTCGGGAACACCACTGCCGCGATAGGCAAAGGCTTCGCAATCGGCTCAGCAGCACTGACAGCACTGGCGCTGTTTTCAGCCTTCACACAGACTGTGACGATGAATATCAAAGGGTTTACGATCAACATCATGGATCCGAAAGTCATAATCGGCCTTCTCGTTGGAGGAGTATTGCCGTTTTTCATTGCTTCCAAGACCATGACATCGGTCGGTCGAGCTGCATTCGAGATGATCAAGGAAATACGCCGACAGTTCAAGGAAATCCCAGGACTGATGGAAGGTACTGCCAAACCGGATCCGGGAAAGTGTATAGACATTTCTACGCGTGCCGCCATCCGGGAAATGCTCATTCCGGGGATGACTGCCGTGTTGTCACCGGTCGTAATCGGGATTCTGTTAGGACCCGCTGCTCTCGGAGGGATGCTTGCAGGAGCGACAGTCACCGGCGTGGTTCTCGCGCTCATGATGGCAAACGGAGGCGGCGCATGGGATAATGCGAAGAAATGGATCGAGCAGGGAAATCTTGGAGGGAAAGGTTCAGAAGCCCATCATGCAGCGGTTGTCGGAGACACAGTTGGAGATCCGTTCAAGGACACGTCGGGCCCCGCGATGAATATTTTGATCAAGCTGATGAGTATTGTGGCACTTGTAATCGCTCCACTTTTCGGATAAACCGCATCTGGAGACAAGTTCCAACATCCTCAAATCGGAGTGGAGTGCCTGTTCCATCACAACAACAAGCAAACACATGCCTCACACGATCTGCTACATCACACCTTCGGTCGAGCTTCTCGGTGCTCGTATCAGCCTGATCGAGTTATTGATTCATCTTGACAGGAGTCGGTATCGACCAATTGTCGTTTGCCCGAAAAAAGGCCCTTTGACTGACCGACTCGACCAGATCGACGTTGAGTATCGGATTGTTAAATTCGGCAACTGGCGCAAGGTAAAGCATTGGATTCTGATCCCCTTCGCATTGCGATCACTCGTCAAACTATGCCGGCAGGAGCAAGTGGAGCTTTGGCACAGCAACGAATTCTGGTCCTTCCCCTACGCCTATCTGACCGCTCGAATCCTGGGGATTCCCGCCATCAGCCATTTCCGCTGTTCGCGTCCGAAAGAACAGCTTCCTGCTTGGAAAATGCGCGCGTATCTCATGCATCGGGCGGATCGGATCATTGCGGTTTCAGAGTCCCAACGTGCCATTTTCTCAGATATTCCGGAAGTCCACGATCGATTCATGGTGATTCCCAATGGCCTGGATGTCACCAAATTCCGACCGACGGATGCCGGGCGGTTTCGGAAATCATGCGGGATCGCTGAAGACGTTTTTTTGATCGGGATGGTTGGACCTGTCAGTGAACACAAGGGGGTCGAGGAATTTTTACGGGCTGCCGCGATCGTTCTGAAGCAGCATCCGACGACCAGATTTGCGATTGTCGGACCCGATCGTCCCCGCTCATTCACCATTAAAATGCAATCGCTGGTGTCCGAACTGGACATCGCCGATCGGGTGATTTTTACCGGGTTCAGGCATGACATCCCCAATGTGATGTCGGACCTGGATCTGCTTGTGACGCCCTCGCGTGTCGAGGCATTCGGTCGAGTACTTCTTGAGGCCATGGCTATCGGCACTCCGATCGTGGCGTCGCGGGTCGGTGGTATCCCGGAGATCCTTTCTTCCGACAATCTGGGCCTGCTCGTCCCTCCACGGGATGCAGCTGGTTTTGCCGAAGCCATTCTCAAAATGCTGAACGATGAATCATTCCGGAATCTTCTGGCTGCAAATGCCCGGTTACACGTTGAGAATGAGTATTCGATTCAAGCTCACTCGCGCCGCGTCGAAACCGTCTATGAACAGTTTCTTGAGCAACCGCGACAGCGATAGTCTGCCTGTCATCCATCAATTGAATTCATTTCTGGCTCTCTTGCAATGAATGCGCGTCTTCTCTATTTTTAATCCAGGGAAAGACCACAATGATTCAAATAGAGGATTTACTCAATCGATACCAGCAATACCGTGATGATCCTATGGAATGCGATATGATTCGTAAGGCTTATCATCTCGCCGAGACCGCTCATGCCGGACAACGCCGTAAGACCAACAACCTTCCGTTCATCATCCACCCTTTATCTGTCGCGTTCAGCCTGGCGGACATGGAACTCGACTGGGAAGTCATCTGTTCCGCCTTGCTGCACGATACAATTGAGGATACCCATATTCGGTGTGAAGATCTGCGCACGCAGTTCGGTGATGGGGTAGCAGGACTGGTCGATGCGTTGACCAAGATTAAACGCGCCGCGATCGCTCAGTCCAGGGACAAGAGACAGGCCCAAAGTGAAACGATGCGTAAAATCATCATCGGGGCAACGCAGGATGTCCGAGTGATTTTGATCAAACTTGCTGACCGCTGGGACAACATTAAAACTCTCGAAAGTCTCAGCCCTGCCAGCGGTAAAAAAATGGCCGAAGAGACACTTGCGATTTATGCTCCTTTCGCTGATCGACTCGGATTATCGATCATCAGACGCGATCTCGAAGAGTTGTCATTTAAGTATCTCAAACCGAAACAGTACTCAAAACACAAGGAACGGCTGTCGATCAGCCGCGGTTTGATCACCGCAGATGTCTCAACTCTAAAATCACAACTCATCGATGTTCTCCTGAAAGAAGGACTGATCGCGAGCATTTCCGAGAATTATCCATCAGTATATGAAATCGCCAGTCGATCGAAGATCAGCCAGGCCTCACCAATCGTCAATCTGGTCGTATTTATGACGCAACCCCGCGATTGCTACATGGCTCTCGGGATCATCCACGAACACTTCACGCCGCTGCCTGGTTCACAGATCCAGGACTTCATCGCGATCCCTCGATCCAACGGATACCAGGCAATACACACCAGTCTTCTTTTCCATCAGAAAACTTTTCCGATTCATATCATGACCCACGATATGCTTCTCGTTTCGAAGTATGGAATCCTGGCACTCGATCCGAATCTCAAGAATCAAGGCATTCAGAACTGGATGGGATTGCTCAAGGACCTTCTCGAAGATGAACCTGACTCCATGAGTTTTCTCAAGGGAATCAAGCAGATCGCATCGGAGGATCAGATCTATGTGTGTTCGCCTCAGGGTGAGGTTTTCGGGTTTCCCTCCAGTGCAATTGTACTTGATTTCGCTTATCGAATTCATACGGAGCTGGGACATCACTGTGTTGAAGCACGGATGGACACGGAGGCTGTGGATCGTTTTGACGAATTGAAAGATGGGACAGTTGTGACGATTCTGACCTCACCGTCCGTACACCCTACGAGTGAATGGCTGATGCGGGTAAAGACACCGCGAGCGAGAGCTGCCATCAGGGAGTGGTTGGAAATGCAGCGCAAGGTTCGCAGTCGTCAGATCGGGCGCACGATTTTGCTCAATGAAATGTCCCGATTCAACCTGAACCTTGATGACATCATGGAACGGCCCGATTTCAAGGATGTTCTCACTTCACTCAATTCCGATGATCTCGATGATTTTTTCTCTAGGATCGGTCGCGGAATACTGACCCCGCGTCGGGTGATCGCGCACTTTATATCACCGGATGATTTCAAACGATCCATCTCCGATCAGACCGCTATTCTCCCGCGGCTTAAAAAGTTCTTTCTGTTACGAAATAAACGAAAGTCGACCGCGAAAGAAGTCCTTCAGATCACTGATATTCATGATGCGTTCTTCAAATTGTCACAATGCTGTAACCCTCTTCCGGGAGATGACGTCCTGGGGATTCAGAGCATGCGGCACGGAATCTCGATCCACAAGGTGGATTGTGCCGCGTTGAAGTCCAGAAAGTGGGATGAGGAACGCACATTCGTCGTAAAGTGGGCTTTGAAAGAAACGACACGTCATCCGGTTCGTATCGTTGTTCGCACCGATCCGGATATCGCCATCGCGGATCGGATTCTGAGCACAATCATACGGCGTAATATGACGATCAATCACTTCCATTACGACCGCCATGGCAAGGATCGTGTGATCGAAGTCGAACTCGAGATTTCATCAGTTGAGCAGATCGATGCCCTGATTCGGTTACTCGAGAGCATGAAAGGCGTTCAACGGGCTCACCGGGTGTAGCTTGGGAAACGTGGGAACAAAGATGGAAACACTTGAGGTTATCTTACAGGACTGTCACAGCGTTATCCGTGAAGCCGGCGCATTACTGATGAATCATTTCGATCGGCCCTTGAATATCCGTTTCAAGGGACAATTTAACATGGTTACCGAAGCGGATCTCGCATCCGAACGTTTCATAATTGATGCTCTGCGACAGCTGACTCCGGAAATCCCGGTCATGTCGGAGGAAGAAGCGGAATCGGGGGGGGGCGTCGAGCGAGATAACTGTTGGATGTGGGTTGTGGACCCCCTTGACGGAACGACAAACTTCGCGCATGGGTTTCCCCATTTTTGTATCTCAATCGCACTCACACATGCCGGGATACCTGAACTCGGGCTGATTTACCATCCCTTCACGCAGGAACTGTGGAGCGCTCAACGCGGACGAGGAGTTACCTTAAACGATCATCCCTGCCATGTATCTGTATCGCAGACACTCGAAATTAGTATTTTAGCGACCGGTTTCCCCTATCGCGTTCGCGAACTGGAGCAGAACAATCTCAGTGAATTTTGCGCATTCCGCTTACGATCACAGGGATTGCGACGCACCGGCGCGGCCGCATTGGATCTGGCCTATGTGGCTTCAGGACGGCTCGACGGATTCTGGGAACGATGGCTGAAACCCTGGGATATTGCTGCGGGTTGGCTGATTGTGCTCGAAGCCGGTGGAAGTGTGACTGATTTCGATGGCTCGGAGATGCGGATCGGGTTGCCCAGAATTATTGCGAGCAATGGGTTGATACACGGCGAAATGATCGCAGTATTGACACACCCCTGGCCGAGATTGCCATCCGAGTATCTGGATGCGCTCTGATGTTATCTCCCTCCGGTAAAGTCATGATTGTGAGCCGATTCGTACGACCATGGATCTTGACGCTCCTGCAGATCCCCTTCCTGGGCATCTTCGTATTTGCTTCCCGAATCATCTTGCAAAGTCACCCCTCCGATCCATCCCGCTTCTGGTCTTCTATTTCCTGGACGGTTGCATTCGGATACCTGGCATTCTCCATCGCCCACGCACTCTTCTCGCAGTCGGATTCCCTCCGGATAGCGGACCAGTCATCCTATCTGATCCTGCCCTTTTACTTGATTGCCATTCAGATGTATCCCTACGTTCCTTCGGTTCGATGGTTGTTTCAGGCACTTTTTCTCCTGACCTTCCTCTGGAAATCCTATACGCTTTTCCGTGGGATCATACCTCGAATGAGAATGAACCTTGGCAGGAGATCATGGAAGCCGATTGTGTTCACCTTTGTTTTGGTATCCTTGATGCCTCTGAGCAGTTTGCATGATCTTACAACACCGCTCGATGGTGATGAGCCCTATTTCCTGCTGATTTCACACAGTTTGATTTATGATGGGGACATTGATCTGACGAATGAGTACATCGGAGAGGCATCGCGGAACTTCATGGAACGAAGCCTGGTTCCTCAGGAGTATGATGCCTTTCGACAGGGACAGATGCGATCGAGGCACTCCCCCTTTCTGCCGATACTGCTGATCCCCGGATTCGGGTTGCACGGTCGCCTCGGAGCCGTTTGGACAATGAACGCTCTTGCAGCGTTGTTGACCGTCGTCCTGGTCGACCTACTATTTCTGCTCACGGGGAAGCTAAAACCATCCCTGATCGCAGGGATATTGATCGTTTCAACGAGTCCCACTCTTTTGTACTCATTTCGGATATACACCGAGATTCCTGCGGCTTTGCTGGCACTGATCTGTCTTCGATCGGCCATTCGCTCACCGAAAAGGCTTGTGACAATGATAGCGATCAATGCATTCGTCGGAATTTGGAAAACCCGATTTCTCGCGCTCACACTGCCGATCGCGATCTTTGGCATGATGCTCCGAAAACTCAACCCGAAACGAGTCCTGATAGTCATCTCGTCTGCAATGTTTTTTTTAACACTTCTTCTGGGTGTCAATACTCTTGTTTTCGGATCACCCCTCATCCGTTATTCATTTGCGGATCTGACAGGAACTTCTCTCTACCGTCTCGCACGAGGCACTTTAGGACTGCTCTGGGATGTTCAGTACGGGCTCTTTCCATTGAATCCCATGATGATCGCTGCGACGCTGGGTATTCCGGTCATGCTTCGCCACCTGGGCACTCGGAGAAGCATAATTTGGTCATCGTTTCTACCCTACTTCATCATCATTGCAGCATATAGCGAGTTGATCGGCGGGATATGTCCCCGTGGCCGTTTCAATCTGGCCTGGTCAATTTTTCTGGCGGTACCGCTCGCATTTTTCATTCACTATCATCGATCCGTTGTATCTCGAGTTATTCTGACTTCCGGATCGATTCTGTCACTGATGATCACGTGGATCTCGATCTTCGATCCAGATTTACAGATCGAGCTGCCTGGTGCTGCGAGCAGGACGCTTTCTTTGATTTCACAACGTCTGAACATGGATATTCTCGGATTTCTCCCCTCTTTCGATCGCCCTTATGGGCCTCATCTGATGATCGGATCCACGGCGTCACTGTTACTTGCCACCGGGGCGATGTTCTACTCGTTCAGACCCAAGCGAACTTTGCAACCCTCGCCATTACTCGTCTTCCCATACGTCCTTGTGACCATACTGGTGATCCCGCTCGTCTGTTACCTTACCGGACCTACACTGGAATCCGACTGGATGGACACCGAAGATGTCACATTCAAGCGATCATCGGATCTTTTTTGGGAAGAGCCGTTCCGGTGGGATTACTCGAGGTTCACAACGCAACCCTATTTTGCTGGTGTTCGACTCGAAGCAGGGGGGAGGATCGAACGTGATATCGCCATGAGAGGTCACGGCACGACCCTTGAAATCAGAGCCCGTGCAAACTGCCCCAAACAAGGAATTCCATTGCTCTCGATCCGCTCTGGAGACCGGCAATCACCATCGATTATGATTCTGAGTGATTTGTTCAGGAGCTATTACCTGGATCTTCCGGAGGAGTTCAATCCAGATCATCCGCAATTGATACTAGAAAATGCCTCAATGCGAACAGAATCCGGGAACGATATCCTGATCGACCGGATACGTCTTGTCGAGAACACACCGGATCATGCAGCGCAAGCAGTTGCGGACCGGTTTCCTGTTCGGTTCGGAGAGCTCTTGATCGATAACGTTGGGGTTACCGACAGCTCGATTTTGCAGGGAACCGCCGTCCAGATCAGGATCGATGTCGCTCGGGCGACGGATGCAACGATGGACTGTATAGTCCGGTTCTCAAAGCGTTTGAGCGCATACGACCATCATTTTGATCCGCAACAAGGTTTGAACGATCTTGTCATTGTGCTCCCGGAAGACCTCGGAACAGGAGATTTCTGCCTGAGTCTGCTGGTGATGGCAGACGGACAAACACTGCCTCCGGAGGCATCGGGAGCATTTGAAACTGGAAGTGGAATCTGGATCGGATCGATCCGTGTCCTGCCGAGACTCCTGAATGCTGATCCGGATGTATGTGACCGATTGCGGAGTTCGCATCCGAACTGGGTAACATCGCCTTATCGAGCAATTCTTGGGGGAGGTGATCGGATCGAGATACCTGTTGGTGTCGAGTCCTGCACGAGTATCATGTTGATCTCGACGTTGCGGCATGTGTATGAGTGCATCCCATTCAGAGAGCAAATCGCTTCGTTCGAATTGAAACCGAGTACTACGGGGCATAGTCTGATTCCGATCATCATCGGAGAGCATACAGCCGAGTCCATGTATGAACTTCCGATCGAGAACCTCAGATTGGCACATGGAACCCCGGCTGTATTCAGCCGTACACCTGCGCAAGTCGTTTGGCCGCCAGCGATTTCAGGTCTTGCTTATGAAGATCTTCTCTATGAAAGTGAGATCCGTTTACCGGAAAAACAGGATATCGATTCGATCAGCCTGAACGTGACGAATCCAATGAGTGCTTTCGATCTCCGCGCACTCGCCTTTCGGAAGGATCAGCCGTGATTCGACATACCAAGCGAGGGTATGTTCTGGACCTGATGGCGAAAGTCATCCTCTGGACCGGGCTGCTATTGTTGTTACAGGCCCTCGATACGAATGTTTTTTTTTCCGGCAACGATCGGATGCGATCTTGGTTCAAGCTATATCTGATGCTGGTGTCATCCGAACCGTTGATCCTGCATGCAATCAGGGGATGCAGTCAACGGATGTATGTTTTCATCAGAAACTTGAGTGAACTTTCCGGATTGCTTGCAGTATTGATGGTCTTACTCGCTTCGGTACCCGATCTCCATTCCAGCTTTCTGCTCCATTTCAGCATCCTTTTCAACGGGATTCTCGGTATCAGGCTGCTTTTAATCGCGCTGGCACTTCTATCACGCATCGATCGAGGATCCCTGACTCGAATGACCATCTGGTTGTCTGTCATCATGAGCTGGTTTTATCTCTTCCAATATACTGCACGCCCCGGAGAAACATATGGTGATGAACCGCATTACCTGCTGATGACGCACAGTCTCCTCAATGACGGCGACTTGAATCTCATCGACGAGTATTCCGATGAGGATTATCGCCCCTTCTATCCGCATCATCTTGACCCCAAACCCAGCGATCTCGTCACAGACACCGAAATACGATCGAGGGGACTTGGATTCACGTTTTCAGTCATCCTGATCCCGGCTTATTGGGTCGCAGGCTATGCCGGGGTCTCAGTTTTCATGATCTTTCTGACTGTCCTCTTGCTCGTTCAGACATTCCGCTTTTACTGTGATGTAACGGATGAACCTCGAATAGCGTTCGCCATCGTGCTGATTCTCGGAACAACGATTCCGATCCTTCTGTATGCTTATCGGGTTTATCCTGATATTGCAGGGGCTCTGATCATCGTCACCTGCCTGAGGCTACTGAGCTCATCGGACTTCATCATCAGACGTAAACACTATCCACTGTTACTAGTTATGCTGTCCGGCTTGCTGATTCTGCTGAAGTTCCGTTTTTTCTTTCCGTCGATCGTTCTGTTGGTAGCGGGACTTGCGTTACTGAAGTCTCGTCCGCGCAGAATGTTACAGTATGGCTTCGTAGCCGGTCTTGTTGTCATGGGATACTTTGTGGTGGATGTGTTGCTTTTCCATGGAGAGCTGTTTGCCCGTCGCTTCGGCGAAATCGATCAGCTCATGCTGTATCTTCCGGATCTCGCCAGCTTCGGCGTCATTCCCGGTATTTTCCTTGACCAGGAATCCGGTATCATCTGGCTGGCGCCTGTGTTTCTGATGGTGATACCGGGCATCCGGCTCTGGTCGCGACCTCGTTCTGCGGTATTCTGGTGTTGCTGTCTGATTCTCCCGCTGACGATCGTCTCACTGCTGGGGCATGCAGCCTGGCACAGTCTTCCGACGCCGCCACTTCGCTATATGATTCCGGCCTTGCCGGCAATCTCAGTATTCATGGTCAGTTCGTTACGGCGCTATCACGAAATGCGAATTTCGCTCAGACTTTTCCTCTCCCTTTGTATTCTGTTTTCCTATCTCATTGCGTTCGCATTGATTGTCTCACCTGATTGGCAAAACAACTATGCCGATGGAACAGCAAAGATCTTCGAGGCCATTGCCCGTGAGATTGACATCCCCCTCACATCAGTACTGCCTTCACTGACACGACCTTCCCTGATTATTATCCCCTGGATTATCGTTCTATCCGTCATTGTTGTCCATCTCTGGCGCAGACATCGATATCGCATCTGGCAGCTTGAGATTCCGATGTCGAGACTGGTCGTTGCGGCACTGACCACCGTTCTGGCAATTGGCGGCGCAGTATCCATCATCTATCCCAACGATCGGATCGATGCCGAAGACGAGTATCTTTCGCTACCGGAAGCTGGATATCGATATCCCATCAATCCGGATCCCTTCTACCATCATTATGAACGACACGGCTGGGTTCTTCCTCCGGGAGCGTCACTCCAACCTGCGTTCAGAACTGAATGGAATAAAGCCAATCTGGTTGTTTCCGCAAAACTTCTCGATTCGTCGCAGCCCGTCAGGGTAAACGTGATCGTTGCGGATCGAGCGATAGCCTATTTCGATGTCACCAGCTTCTATTGGCAGGATTACCTGGTGCACCTGCCTGGAATTTCGGATTCCCAACGGATCATCTGCCGTGTCAATGACAAGCAACAACGAGATGTGGTGATTGACTCCATGAGGATTATCGAAAGAGCCGGAGGGATCTCAGACATTCTGTTGCGCTGTTCAGAACTGTTTCATTCAATGGGTTGGGATGGTGCACACTTCTTTGCCTTGCAGCAGGGGTTGATGCGAAGCCCGTTCGATGTGAATGAGATTCTGAAGCAGCACTTCAATCCGTCAGCTGTGCGTATGCAGGCACATGATACGACCCAAGCAAAATCCATCGATGCAAAGCATCTTGATCGTATTGTGGAATGGTCGACAAAAAAACAGTGGGACAAGTTGTTTTATTTCGAACGCTTGTTCAATTTCACGGCGATCCGTTCCATCGATCCGTCTTTGCTGAGGAACTATCTTATTGATGAGATCAAGTATGGTCCCGGGTTGCCGAATCTTACACCTCTGTTGGATTACAGATCCCGATTCCAGGATGACATTGATATCCAGATAGCTCTCGCCATCGGTCACTATAAACGAGGTGAGTTCTATAAAATGATCCAGATTTTTGAACAGATTATCGAGCAGTTCAATTGTCCGGAAGCCACGCTGTCATCTCCTGGTGCTCTCAAGACATGCTCGAAGCAGTTCATCCGATTGCTCAATGAAATCACGGATTCGACGGAATACCGGAAGGCGGTCGAAGCGTTTCTGGGTGGCAGGATGCATGATGCTTTGAGTGTCTATTCGGAGCAGAATCCGTCACTGTGTATCGAACGGATAAACCGGCTGATTCGATTGGATCCGGATTATGTAAAAGAGTGGCTTCTCGTGCAACGGCAGGAAATCAGCCGAATCGTCCTTCCGCAGATGGCCTTCCAGAGTCCGTCTATTTTTTTGGAGCTGACCGAAGAATTCCTGAGACTGAGGAGGAATGATGAAGCGCTGATCGGCGCAGAGAAGGCACTGAGTCTGGATCCTTCATCTTCGGCCGTTCGGTTGACGCTCGCGAGAACACTATTTGCGCGTGGAGATCTCGATGAAGCACGGCAGCAGTGTCTGGTCGGTATGACACTCTCTTTCGACAATGATGCATCCCGGAACGCTCTCGAAGTGATCCTCAATTCGATCGAGCTTCAAAGCAGGCAAATCGGACAACCCACTGCGACGAATCCCGAGGAACTCTGATGAATTACTTCTTCCTGTGTGCCATGACAGACGCTCTGAAATCGAAGCTGGTCGGATACCGGATTCGCGGAGTCGGCCAGGTTTCAGATCGCACACTGATACTGTACATTGGTCATCCGGATCGCTCGAACCAGGGACTTCTGTTCTGCCCAAGCGGACGCTGCCCTGGGCTCTTCCTGCTCGATCCTTCGACAGTTTCGGCAGACGATAGCCCTTTAGCGCGCTCCTTCCGTAACCGGATTCAAGGTGCGCGAATCCGATCGATAGAAATGGACGGTTTTGACCGTGATGTCGTACTTGATCTGGAACTTTCGGAGTGGAAGGCTCCACGGAGGTTGCATTTCGAGATCAGAGGATCCACCGGAAATTTGACATGTATCGATCAAGCGAACGGACACATACTGGAATGCCTGACGAAGATACCACCTCACCGGGACTCTGAAGCTCCTCGCGTCCCTGGGGCAGTTTTCAGATCGAGAGCTTCAATTAGATCGAGTACCGTGCCTCTATTCGTGGAAGAGAGCACGGAAGAGTGTTGGAATCGTCTGAGATCAGCGAACTGGAGCGGCTGGCAGGATCTGCTCAACAGGTTACAGCCCTGCACACCGGCGCTTGCGCAGCACCTCTTCAGACTGCTCGATCTAAACGATCCTTCTGGTTTCAAAACACTACTCGAGCGTGTACGTGACGGAATGCAATCCCGGAATTACGCTGTATGTCTGCTGAAAACTCCTCACAAAACGGAACTCCATGCGATCGATCTCGGGTTTAATCCTGCGGATGTGGACGTATATTCGTGTGCCATCGATGCAGCACTTGCCTGGCGGGAGCGCGTTGCGCTGCCGACGGATTTTCAGCGACATCGGGAAGCGCTTCTCGGATCGATCCATCGTCAGATTCGGAAAACGTCACGAGCTATCGAGGGACTTCAGCAAGACCTGGAGTCACTCGAGGATGGTGATGCATTGAAACGTCGTGCGGAGATGCTGTCCATTCATTATCCCCTTTTCAAACACCGGGTCACCTCGCTGGAACTGCCGGATAATGATGATCCTGAAAAATCAGTTCATCTCATCATCGATCCTCACGTACCCTTAAATGTTCAGATTGATCGATTGTTCAAACGATCAACAAAAATCAGGCGATCGAAGCCGATCATCATCGCACGAATAAAAGCCATGTCGGATGAACTCGAGCTCCTGGAGAGTTACCGGCAGGAGATATTATCTGCGGGAAATGAGACAGACTTGGAAGGTGTCGCGGATCTGTTGAGGCAAAACGGGATCATTCTGGAAGATGGGTCGACGCATGTGCGGCCAGCAGGTAGGATGGGACCATCGAGTTTTGCGATGTTCCGGAGTGCCGACCACTGGACGATTCTGGCCGGCCGAAACGCTCGTGAAAACGATCTGCTTACTTTCAAGCGTGCGCGTTCTTTTGACTTCTGGTTTCACGTGAAAGGGCACCATGGTGCGCATGTAGTCGTGCTGAATGAAATGAAGCGAAGCAGCTGTCCGGATCGCGTTGCCGAGCAGGCGGCTCGGATCGCAGTCTATTTTTCTGCAGCGCGCGGTGAAAAAGCGGTAGACGTGATGATGGCGTCGCGGAATCAGGTCCGGAGAGCACCGGGAGGGGTTCCCGGGAGAGTGACTATCCATCGGCATCAGACCCTGACGGTGGACAGTCCGGAGAAAACGCTGGTGGACGGATGGATGGTATGAGAGTCGTCATATCCATTGCGCGTTTGGAATTTTTCCGGTATTTTTGAGCGCTGACTGAGAGAATCAGTCGCACATCCACGAAGATTGAGATCATTGCAACCAAGAAAGGCGCACATATGAAAATAGCTGTCATCGGAACCGGATATGTTGGACTTGTCACGGGTGTGTGTTTCGCGGAATGCGGCCACGAGGTCACGTGTGTGGACAAGGACCGAACAAAGGTTGAAAAACTCAAACAGGCCATTATCCCGATTTATGAGCCGGGACTTGACAGTCTAGTTCGCAAGAACTATTCCGAAGGCCGTTTACATTTCATCGAGGAGATTCCTCCGGCGGTAAAATCATCCGATGTCATTTTCATCGCAGTCGGCACGCCGCCGAAACCAACCGGTGAGGCTGACCTTTCGTTCATCGAAGAAGTCTCACGGCAGGTTGCCATCTCGATGGACAGCTATAAACTCATCGTCGAAAAAAGCACCGTTCCGGTTAAAACTGGAGAATGGGTCAAGCGCACCATTCGCTTCAACAACAAGACAGGTGTCGAGTTTGATGTTGCATCGAATCCTGAGTTTCTACGAGAAGGATCGGCCATCGAAGATTTTATGAAGCCGGATCGGATCGTGACAGGTGTCGATACGCAGAAAGCCGCCGACTTGCTTCGCGAGATTTATCAACCGATCATCGATCAGCGGGTTTCGTTCGATGTGAAAACCCAGCAGGTAATCCATCAGCAACCGCAAAAGAATGTCGTGCCATTCATCGTCACTAATGTCTCTTCATCCGAGTTGATCAAGCACGCATCCAATTCATTTCTTGCATTGAAAATCTCATATATCAACGCCGTAGCGAACTTTTGCGAACTGGCCGGTGCTGATGTGGAGCAGGTAGCTATCGGTATGGGACTCGACAGCCGTATCGGTACAAAGTTCCTCAACGCAGGAATCGGTTACGGTGGCTCATGCTTTCCGAAGGATGTCAGCGCGTTCGTCGAGATTTCGAAAGAACTCGGTTATGACTTCAAACTGCTCGAAGATGTCATCGACATCAATCACAAGCAGCGTGAGATTTTCATCCGGAAAATCAAAAAAGCATTGTGGATCGTCAAGGATAAAACCATCGGAGTGCTCGGTTTATCCTTCAAACCGAATACGGACGACATGCGTGAAGCTCCAGCAATCGATATTATCAACGCTCTTCTCGATGAAGGTGCGACCGTTCGCGTGTATGATCCTCAGGCCATGGATATAGCCAAAACCATGTTCCAGAGCCGTGTGGTCTTCTGCTCGAACCCCTATGAAGTGGCTGAAAACTGCGATGCACTCGTTCTTGTGACTGAATGGGATGAATTCAAAGCACTGGATATGAAGCGCATTTTCAAACTGCTACATTATCCGATTTTCCTTGATGGTCGAAACATTTTTGATCCTAAGATGATGCGCGAGATCGGCTTCGAGTATCACTCAATCGGCCGGAAGTAATCCGAACGATTTGAGATAAAAACCTTCTCTGAGTTACATTAGTAACGAGGAGGAGGTTTTTTTTATGATCCACCGAGCGAGAAATCTCATGGGATTCGCCGTTGTATCGATATGGGCAGTCTCCCTGCACGCCGGATGGACTCAAGGGCCGTCCTTACAGGTCCCAGTCATGGACAATGCTGCTGCAGTCTGGGGAGGTTATCTTTATTCTTTCGGTGGAGGGGATTCGGGATCACTGCATGTAGTTCAGAAGATTTCCATACAGGGAGGGGATCAGTGGGAGTTGGCCCAGGGTAATCCCTCTCTCCCGATGTCACCCTTCGACGGCGCTGTTTCTTGGAATCGCTTCTTCATCCTTTCGAATACAACGGGATCCCAGACGCGATCTCTCCATATTTATGATTTCTACGCGAATGCATGGACATTCCGTCCCCTGCCCGTCATTGTGCCGGATCTGTACGGAGTGGCGTCAGTCGCATTGAATGGGCTAGTCTGGTTTGCTGGTGGAGCGCTGGAAGTCGGAAGCGGAACTCAGCGAACGCTGTTCAGCTATGACTACCCCGACAACGCATGGATCCGGAAGTCCGACATGCATCAGGCTCGGAATCTTTTCTGTTTTTTTGCCGCTCAGAACAGACTCTGGGTTGTCGGAGGACAGAGTTATGGGCAATCTCTTTCGAGCGTCGAACAATATGATCCTCAAACCAATCTATGGACGCAGGATCCATCCGTCTTTGCTCCTGCTCCGGTAACGGTTTGGGGAGCGGCCGGGGCCGAACTCGGGGGGAAATTCTACGTGATCGGTGGTGTGCAGGACGGAATGGTCACAAATGAAGTTCTGATATACGATATTGCCTCCAACACATGGTCAGAAGGTGAGTCATTGATTGCGGGTCGATATCGAACGGATGCGGCGGCATCCGACACTCGGATCTTTCTAGCCGGTGGAAGTGCCAGTCAGTTTACCCCATCATCGATGTTTCAGGTCTATACAGCCTCTTCGTTCACATCAACGCCAACCCCGCTCGCTGTGACTGCAACACCTCAACCCACATCAACCAGTACACAATCGACATGGACACCGTCTCCCACAGCCTTGCCAGCCTGTGATCTTCGTGGAGTTGATCTGGAAATCTCCTCGAACTATTTCATGCCAGGCATGGAATGCTTCCTGACAGCATATGTGTGCAACACCGGAGTGTTGTTGAAATCGACACCGCTGTTCGTGATTCTGGAAGCCGGCGGTTCTTATTTCTTTTTTCCGACATGGCAGTCTGCGATGGACTTTTATGAGTTTGATATGCGATCCGGCCTGACGATTGTACCGATTCTCGAACCGTTCTTCTGGCCCGACATCGACGGATCTGCTGAGGGGCTTAGATTCTATGGTGCTATTACGGATATGACCATATCGACGATTCTGGGTGTGTTTGATGTTGTGGAATTCGGGTACGGCACAGGAATGACCCCGACACCATCCGACACACCATGGCCGACCGCAACATTTGGTATCCCGACAGAAACGCCGGGATCTGAACCGACGTCCACTCCGCAGCCCGGAGCACGCATGAACGTGCTCCCCGGCGAAGATTCGGGGAACATCCCGGGTAAGGGATGCAGTGACGACTGGATCTATTGCTTCGAACTCGTACCAACAGGGTCACAAACAGATTACAACATGGTAGCGCGGGTCGAGAACACCGGAACCCAGAATCTTGTCGTTGAGTATCGTCAGATTTCCGGTGATTGGGCAGTGTTTGATCTCGAATCGTCAGGAGCGACGCTATTGCCCGGCACATTCACCGACGTACGGGTTCGTTTTTCGCCTGACGGGATTGATGATTTCGAGGCGGTTGTGTCGATAGAAGGGTCCGACACCTCGACACAATCGCTCGTGTGTATCGGTCGTGGAACCCCTTAAATCCCGTACATGCATCGGGAATTTTAATACCGGACTGGTCCTTCTCGAGATACATTTCGATTGATTCAAGTGTTCGATCATCGTATCTTAGAGGGGATGTCGGCACATTCCAAGCGCTGCCCAAATTGTCTGAAAAGCATGCCGCTCGTTCGTCGGCGATGTCCGTACTGCCGTGCAGAACTCCCGATCGGGGAAGACACGCTTTCATTGGAAGCCATTTTTCTGCAGGAGAGACTGGCCGGTCGATTTGAAATCGTATCCACCTGTGCGCAGTCTCAGCATTCAGCCGTTTATCTCGCCAATGATCTCATTCTCGAACGTCAGGTCATCATCAAGGTGTTGCAGTTCCCGGATTCGACTCCGTCGGAGATCCTGCGTAGATGGGAACAGAACGCCAGGCGCGACACTCGTCTCGATCATCCCAATGTGCTGAGGAATTATACGTTCGGGCAGATCGGCACCCTTTACTATTTTATATCCGAGTACTACTCACTGGCGTTCCTGGACCAAAGACTTCGGGATGGAAAACCGCTTCCGCTCAATGAAGCATTGATCATCATTCAATCGGTTGCCCGAGCGGCGCAGGCGGCACATGATTTGGGGATTGCCCATCACCGGTTGAAGCCGAGTAACATCACCAGCCCGGTGGACGGTTTTTGTCAGGTTCTCGATTTTGCATCATCGCGAGGGTCGTTGAACGCCATCGCAAAGAAACCATGGTCTCCGGGTCTGGAAGACCCCGCGTATCTCGCACCAGAACAACTCGAAAGCGGAATCAGCGATGCCGGATCCGACCAATATGCGATGGGGATCATTCTGTTCGAGATGCTGACCGGTAAGCGACCATTTGGTCTGAATGGAGAAGATTCCGCGCTTCAACGTCTGGCAGAACCCCCTCCCCGCATTTCGGATTTCAATCCATCAATTCCGAAAGAAGTCGATGCAATATGCATGAAGGCCATGCAGCTCGATCCGTCTTCCCGGTATGAAGACTGCAGAGAACTCGCAAACTCCGTTGAATCGCTCGACCCGGAACTATCGGCTGTCGTACCACACACGACCAGTTCCACAAATGGCGAATCACTCGGCCAGCTTCTGATCCAGGCCAGAAAATGCGAAAAAAATCGAGAATATCGGAAGGCGATTCTGCTGTGTGAACGTGCATTGATCCTTTCACCCTATGATGTTGCAGTGACCGATCTACTTGCACGTCTCCAGAAGAATCTTGAACGTTCACTCGATGTTCGGGCACTCATCAACAAGGGTATTTCAGCTTTTTATGAGCAACGTTTGGAGAACGCTCTGACGGTATTGAATCGTGCCCGGCAACTCGACAAGGACAATCCGGAAATCATTCGGTTGACCCATGAGATTCTACAGGAGCAGGAGCGATCACGGCTGATCCGTGTTTTGCTCGAGACAGCCAACCTGGATGTCTCACAAAAAGCACTGACTCAGGCGATGGCAAAAGTGGTCCGGATTCTCGAAATCGACCCCTCCAATAAACATGCCCACCAACTGAAAGCGCAAATCGAAGCCGGGATTGAAGAGAAAGCAACCGGGAGCGTCATGGTTTCCCAAGCGGAAACTGCTTTCAAGAACGGTCAGATCGATGATGCCCTCGAAATTCTGGAACGGGTCATGAAGTGCGATCCTTCCAATCCTGCTGCTCTGTCTCTGTATAATCAGATAATCGACTGGGAAAAAAGTGAACAGATCTCAACGCTGAAGACCTTGTTCGAAAAACAGATGCAGAGTGAGAGTTTTCGCGAAGCCATCGACACCGTGAATCGGATCCGGAAATTTGACGAAAGTCTTGCGTTCAAACTGCTTAAACA
>CAYYMM010000007.1:0-76533 GCA_964472395.1 uncultured bacterium
CCGCGCCGGCTGCCGCCACCTCGTCATCATCGCCGGCAATCACGACTCCCCCTCGTTCCTCAGCGCCCCCCGCGACATCCTCAGACACCTCCACATCCACGTCTTCGGTGCCATGTCCGCCCAAAACCCCGCCGACGATGTCATCACCCTGCTCGCCCCCGACGGCCGCCCCGAACTGATCGTCTGTGCCGTTCCCTATCTCCGCGACCGCGACATCCGCTCCTCCATTCCGGGCGAAACCGCTCAGGACAAAGACCGCCATCTGGTGGAGGGGATCGTGCAACGATATACGGACGTGATCTGCGCAGGCGAACACCTCCGCGAGGGACTCCCCGGCCGGGTGCCGATCGTGCTGATGGGTCATCTCTTCGCAACGGGCGGGCGGACGATCGACGGCGACGGGGTCCGCGAACTATATGTCGGCTCGCTGGCGCGCATCGGCAGTGAAATTTTCCCGCCCTCAGTCGATTACGCCGCACTGGGACACCTGCACCAGGCTCAGTGTCTCGAAGGGAACACCACCCGCCGTTACAGCGGCGCGCCTCTCCCGATGAGTTTCGACGAGGCGAAGACGACCAAGAGCGTCACGATCGTCGATTTGACAGGCGACAGGGTCCATGTCCGTCTTCGCGACGTCCCCCGCTTCCAGGAACTCATTCGGATTTCAGGCGAACTCCAGGACATTCTCGGGGAGATCGCCGTCCTGATCGATCGCTCAAGCAGGGCTTGGCTCGAAATCGACTACACAGGCCAGGCGATCGAAGGATCTCTGGCCGCCCGTATCGCAGAGGCCGTCGCGGGATCGGCACTCGCCGTTCTGCGCATCCGGAACCGCGCTGTCGTCAGGCACGCCCTGACCGCTCACGATCCCTCGGAAACACTCGATGACCTGAGCCCGGGGCAGGTGTTCGAACGGTGCCTCGACGCAAACGACATCCCCCCCGAACAGCGCGCCGAACTGCTCGAGGCCCACAATGAGATCCTCCAGATTCTTCTCGAGACTGACGGGGATTCGAATGCGCCGACGGCTGGGAATGAACAGGAGGCGCCGCATGTTGATTGAACGAATCCGGTTCAAAAACCTCAATTCGCTCCGCGGCGAATGGGAAATCGATTTGTCCGATCCCGTCATCGTCTCCGAAGGCATATTCGCGATCACCGGGCCGACAGGGGCCGGCAAATCCACGATTCTCGACGCGGTATGCCTCGCACTTTACGGCCGCACGCCTCGCCTCAAAAGCATCTCAGCATCCGAAAACGCGATCATGTCGCATGGAACGGGAGACTGTTATTCGGAGGTGACGTTCAGGACACAGAACGGACGATTCCGCTGCAACTGGAGCCAGCGCCGCGCACGATCAAAACCGGACGGCACGTTACAGCAGCCGCGTCACGAGATCGCCGATGCGGATTCGAACCGGATCATCGAATCGAAAATCCGCGAGGTCTCGAAGGCGATCGAAGAATGCACGGGGATGGATTACGAGCGATTCACACGCTCGATGCTGCTCGCACAGGGCGGATTCGCGGCATTTTTACAGGCCGGTCCGGACAGTCGAGCACCGATTCTCGAACAGATTACCGGAACGGCGATCTATTCTGAAATTTCACGCGCCGTTCACGCGAGGAAGCGTACTGAAAACGAATCTCTCGAACGGATGAATCTCATGCTGGCCGGCATGAAACTCCTCACACGGGATGAACGCGACGCGATCGAAGTAAAACTTTCCGAACGATCGACGGAATTGAACTCCCGGGTAACCGATGTCATGCAACTGACAGAACATCTGAACTGGATCAACGCGATCGTGTCTTTCGAACAGGACCTCGATGCAATCCGGAAGTCCGGGGAGGAACTGGGGCGCGAGAACGAAGCGTTTTCAGGCGATGCGATTCGACTGGAAACGGCAGAACGGGCAGCGGAACTGGCGGCGGAGTATGCCGAGATTGAAACTGTACGGCGCGAGATCGCTCATCAAACCGCCTTGAAACAGGAGCTGGAATCAGGATTGCCTGCTTCCGAGACCAAGCTGGCGGAAAAAATCGATGCACTCGAAACGGCACAAAGCTCGTTGAAAGGAACGGAAACCGCGCATGCGAAACTGCTCGAAACACTGCGACTCGTGAGGCCGATCGACCAGGAAATCGAGTCGATCGGAAAGAAGCTGGAATCGAGCCGGGCAGCGCTGACAAAAATCGAAAAGGATCGGGCGGATCTCGGTTGTAAGATCGCAAATCTGGAGCGGGAAGCGGATCGTGAGGAGCGCGGGAGAACGGATGTCGATGCGTATCTGACGGCGCATTCGATCGACGGGACGCTGGGCGAGGATCTCAAGGCGATCGAACTGAAATCCCGGGACTGGAAGGATTGTGTCCAATCTCGCTCATCACAGGTTGACAAACGGGACAGGCAGATCAGAGAACTCGAGGTGCTCGACACGCAGCAACGCGCCGCTGAACAGTCCATCGCTGTCGCCCGGATGCAATTGGATGAGCTGAACGATACGATCAAGCGCATGGATGAGGAATTCGATGCGGTGTCGGCAGGTCATGGCCGGGACGATTGGGATAGGATGCGTGATTCGATCCGTGAGAGTATCCGCGGGATCGAGTTGCTCCGGGAGTCGCTGAAACGAGCCGGGGAACGAACCGACGAGATCGCCCGTGAAGAACGGCTTATTGAGGAGCTTTTATCCCGCCGATCGGTGCTCAACAGGCAGATCGAGGATCAGCGGGATCATCTCGAGTGGCAGGATAAAAACGTCGGGGAACTGGAACAACGACATGAACACGCGACCCGGATGCACAATCTGGATGACGAGCGCGCGCTTTTGAAGGAAGGCGATCCGTGCCCGCTGTGCGGCTCGACTCATCATCCGTTCGCGGACGGACGGATTCCGGAACCAACCGAGATCCGAAAGGCGCTGGACGAGGCCCGCAGACAGCGGGACGAAACCCGGAGGAATCTTGAGAAAACAAAAGTTGACGTGGTGCGGGTGGACGGTGAGATTCATCATCACAAGCGGCTCATCGACGATATCAGGAACAAAGCGCTCGTGGAACCCGAGTCATTCGCGTCGCTGGCCGTGTCGCTCGAACCGGAAACTCCTCCTGACGCGTGGACACCCGAGATGATCGACGCACGGGCCGATGACCTGCTGCAGAAACGGAATGAAACCGAAACGGTGCTCCAGAGGATCGACGCGATCGAACGCGATCGGAAAACGGCTCAGAACGCAAAAATCGACCGGATGGGCGAATTACAGAACGCGCAGATGCGGGGGCATTCCGCTCAAACAGAGCATCAAGCGCTCCAGGAGCGCATCCGGAGACTCGGCGATGACATCACCGCGAGCGATGCGCGCGTGATGGTGCTCAGCGACGAGTTGACTCATCTGCTTGTTCCGTACGGGCTTGTTATCGAGTTCGATCGGCTCGACGCAAATCTGGCGGATGCCCGGACACGCTGGGTCCGGTGGCAGGCGGCCAGCCGATCGAAGCAGGAGATCGAAGCCCGCATCGGGGCGTTGGCCGAGCAGCGTGCGAATCTCAGGGGAGGGATCGAAAAGCTGGACGAACTGATCCCGGAATCCCGGCGTCAGATCGACACGCTGAACGGAGATGAGACACGCGTAAAGGCTCGGAGGGAGGATCTCTTCGGCGCACGGAATTGCGATTGCGAAGAGCGCGTTTCCGTTGAGGCAGTCGAATCGGGGAAGCGGGAAGTCGAACAGCGGCGCACGGACAGCGAGGCAGCAAAAGACAGTCTGCTTAAGCGCCGGGAAGCCATCGCGACACACGCGAAAAGTCTCGTGCTGGCCCGCGAGCGTCTCGAGCGGATCGAACCGCAATTCATGGAAAAACTCATCGCGAGGGGATTCCCCAATGAACAGGCCTATCGTGAGGCGCGACTCAATGATGCGACTTTGAAACAGCTTAGGGGGCAATCCGAAGCGTTGAAGAAACGGCGCAACGAACTCGATGCGCGCATGGTGGATCTCGAAGGCAGACTCGCTGAAACGAAGGCACGGAATCTGACGGAACGTTCGCGCGAAGAGGTTGTCGCCGAGCAGAAACTGGTTCAGGAGATCATCGGCGACATCCAGCAGGAAATCGGCGGATTGCGCGGCAAACTGACGGAGGACGAGGCGGGGCGGGCCGAGCAGGCGGAGCGGATTGCGGCGCGCGATCGTCAGAAGATGGTCTGCGACCGCTGGAATCGCCTGCATGAGCTGATCGGATCCGAAAGCGGCAAGAGGTATCGGAATTTTGCGCAGGGACTGACCTTCGACATTCTACTCACGCATGCCAACGCGCAGCTCGTCCGGTTGACCGACCGCTACCTTCTCAAGCGGGAAGAGCAATATGATCTGGAGTTGGTGGTGATCGACAATTATCAGGGCGGGATCGAGCGGACCTCGAAGAACCTGTCGGGCGGCGAGAGTTTTCTCGTGAGTCTGGCTCTGGCGCTCGGATTGTCCCGGATGGCGGGCCGGCAAGTGCGGATCGATTCGCTCTTTCTGGATGAGGGATTCGGGACGCTGGACGACGATACCCTGGAAAGCGCGCTTCAGTCGCTGGCGGGGTTGAGGCGGGACGGGAAAATGATCGGGATCATATCGCACATTCAGGCGCTCAAGGACCGAATCGGCGCGCAGATCGAAGCGGAGCCGATGCCGGGAGGATTCAGCCGCCTGATCGGACCGGGATGCCGGGAGTTGAAGGGAGTATCAACATGAATATCGAGCCTTATGACCGATTCGAGTCGGAACGATTGATCCTTCGGGACGAACTGGCGATCGATCGGACGATTCTGGCGAACGAACGGACGCTGCTGGCGTACGCCCGGACCGGATTGGCGATGATCCTGGCCGGGGTCACGTTCATTCATTTTTCCAATGCGATCTGGTTCACGGTGTTCGGCGCGGTCAGCATGGTGACGGGTACGATTCTGGCCCTCTGGGGAGGTCTCAGATATCGGAAAATGAAGCAATCGCTGGCCTCGATCAGGGCGAAACGGAACACCTCACATTGACTTTAACGGAAATCTCGTCATGATGTTCGGATGATCTCTTCAAGGAAAGGAAACCCGATCATGATCAACCTCCAGTTCTCAAAAGACGAACTCAAACTGCTTCTCGGCCTGCTGAGTACCGCCGGTTATGTTCTGCATGCATATGCGGATGAAGAACTTGTCGATGAAGAACGGATTGAAAAGGAATCCGACCTGATCCAGAAAATACTGAAAACAGCCCAGAGTGCGGGACTCAAGGATCTGGTTGAGATGGACGATTGCGGCGAGCATCTCGCGGTTTCGATGGAAGACGAGGAATTGAGTGAGATACCGGAACGGATCGGATCTTTCGAGGAAACCGTTTTCTGGGGAAAACTGATTTCGTCGCTGGCCAGCCGGGACATGATCGATGCGATCGGAGAGGATGTGGCCGATAAACTGACGGAAGAGGAGCATTCCGAGAAACATCAGGAGTTCTGCGGAAAGTACGAAACCGAGTTTTCGAACTTTGGTCTCAACCGTCTGAAGATCGCGGAATGATCGAACCGGAGTGATCCGAAACAGAAGAAAGGAACGGTCATGAAACACGCGTTCGCGCTGAGTTGTATACTTGTTCTGACCCTCGCGACCATCGGATTGGCGAAGGAATACACCATTGCTGAATTCAAGCAGAGCATGTCGCAGCAGACGGACTCGGCGTCGGTTATAATGCTGTGCAAGGACTACATCGAAAACGCGACCGATCTTGAGGTGATCGAGGTTGCCGCTCGAATCCTTCGACGGGAAGACGAAGCGGTGCTTGACCAGTTCATCAAGACGAAAGCCGCAGAAAACCCGAAATCGGTCACCTTCCGGTATCTGGCCGGATCACGTCTCGAAGATCCCCTCGCCATGGTGTCGGCCGGGCGTGAACTGATCGCGCTTGAGCCCAAGAATGCCGCGGGCTACATTGTGCTCGGAAGGGGTTATTCGATGGGACTTTTGGCCTCTCGCATGAGCAATTCGAAAAAAGTTCCGGAACTCGAAACGACACTGGCGAAAGATGCACCGTATTTTGATGCCATGATTGGGATGCAATCTCCCCGTGATGAACTCAAACTCGTCTTGACACTCCTCAAGATCCATTCGAAGAAATTCGATGAAGCGCTCAAGGATCTCGAAGTCGGCATCGCCGAGAAGCAGCCGTGGGCGGATCCATCCCTGCTGCCTCTGATTCATTCCGGTGCAGGCAATTACGACAAGGCTCGTTCCGCTGTCGAATCGTATGTTCAGAGCGGGATTGAACGAGGGCAGTACAAAGCGGCGGACAAGGATCGCATTTCGGAATCGATGTTCTGCACGACATTGCTGATAGTCGGAGCGTACGACGAAGCGATCAAAATCTATGCGGCCACTCCGGATCTCGATACCCGAAGCGACACACTTTACAATCTCGCATGCGCTTATGCGCTCAAGGGTGACGCTGACAAAGCCTTCGAATCCCTCAACAAGGCAGCTGCGGCGGGTTATGACGATCATGAAGGTGCCGCCGAGGATTCGGATCTTGAAGCACTGCAGAAAGATGCGCGATGGGCGTCAACGATCGAGGCCATGAAGGCCGCACATTCGAAGGGTGCAGCGAAACGGAAGGACGCCGCGCTCCTGACGAAAGTGACCAAGGACGCCCCGGATTGGGAACTCAAGACGCCCGTCGGAAAATCCGTCAAGCTGTCGGATCTCAAAGGCAAAATCGTCATTCTCGATTTCTGGGCCACCTGGTGCGGCCCCTGCATGATGGCCATGCCAGCGCTCGATCAGTGGTGCAAGACGAAGAAACCCGAAAATGTCGAGGTAATATCGATCAATGTCTGGGAGCAGAATCCGAAGAAAGCCCAGGCGCTATTCGAACAGAAGAAGTTCGCCATGACACTGCTGCTGGGTACCGAAGAGGTGGCAAAGTCGTATGGAATCACCGGGATTCCGTATATCTGCGCAATCGACAAGACCGGCAAGATCCGATATGAGCAGAACGGGTTCAGCCGCGAATTTGAAGAAACCCTCGGATTCTGGGTCGAAGATCTGAATCGATAATATACATAAAACTTATATGTCGGGCGGATTGCGATCCGCCCTTTTTGTTGGTACCTGTTCGGGCGGATCGAAATCCGCCCTTTTCAACGATTCTCCCAAAAAAGTGCCACTGTCATGAACCTGCTGATCTGTTGCGCGTCTCGTCGGGACAATCTCTTTTGACGCCATGTTTTCCGTATTCGAGGAATCGATACGATCGCATCCAGATCCTCCCGTTTGGAATAGAGGATCTCTTCCACAAAACGGCGACTGTTTCGCAACAACCGGATATAATTCTGCGCCGGCAGGAGCATCCCGGGGACCATCCTCCGAAGAAATCTCGACATTAACCAGAGCTTCGATGGTTTGAATCCGTTCGCCGGTATGTTACCCGAAGGCTCCAATCGGATGCTTGCCAGTTTCGGCGCACCGGCATCGAGAATCTTTGCATGAACACTCGGTAACTGACGATTCGCAGCCGGAAGTCTGCGGATCGCTGCGAGATAAGAGGGTTCGAGGAATGGCAAGATAACATGAAAATATCGACCCCAGATCAACGAACCGAAAATGGTAAAGGTTCGAATGCGATTGAACAGATAAAACTCATCGAGAACTGTCGTCTTCGATGCGGATAATGACTGCTTCGCAGCGTTCATGAAACCATCAAGATACTCCTCCTCCATCGTTTGTAATGCGTCTTCATAATGGAGAATCGATCCCTGGATGCATTTCGGGTCAAGCCTGTTTTCCTTCGCGAAAATGATCCGTCCAAGTGCTTCTTGATCGTCGCCGGACTCATCGTCCGATCCGCTGATCTTCCAGAAATTACGACCGTATTCACCCCCGATCCCCGGGATGACGGTTTGTGCTCCTCGGTCACGAAGTGTATCGCACGGGTACATCGCATGACTGTCGTCGATGGAGATCGAGCCACCGGTTGATCGAATGATTCTCTGCGAAAACTCCTCAAGATAATTCCGCGGAAATTCGAAGTGATAATGCGGCAAGGACATTACACCAGCGGCTTGTGCGGCGATTCCAGCCTCGTCCGACCGTCGAGATCCCCTTGTGTAGCTTACGATGCCCGGACGAGACACACATGACAGCACAGCACGGGAATCGAGTCCTCCGGACAGCGGAATCCATGTCCCACCGGTCGGGGATTCCAGGCGATGATCGAGAGCCTTCCGGAAACGAGCCGCGCACAGACAGACATCCGCCTTAATGGGATCACCAATCGGCAATCGCTCTTCAATGAAGGATTCGATGCATTCGCGTCTGATGATATGGACGTTTCCTTCCGGCAATCTGCGGATTTCCTGGCAGAGCGTGCGATTGCCGACGATGCGTCCGAGGCCGATGAGGGAAGCTGTTGCGATTGGATCCGGCGTTCCCTGCCCGAGGAGCTTCCGAAGCTCAAACAGATCGGTGGAATAGACAAACAGGGATTGCTTCCGGAAGTAGTAGATCGGACGAAGACCAGGGGCAGCCGATTCGATACGCATCAAATTATTGAGCGAGCTGAAACGAAATGTGAAATCGAAAGGATGAGAAGGATTCCGTTCCGAGTCATGACAGATTCGGATTGCAGCATCGCTCGCTTTAACTCTTTCAATGGCGGGTCCGGACCACTCGGGATGATGGAAGGCGATGAAAATATGGCGTGAAGCTGGGTCGAGTTGCTGGTACAAGGTAAAAGCAACTCGTTTCCAATAATCTAGAAAAAAGCGGAGTCGATCTGATTGATCGAATTCAATCGCGCCTGAAACATGGATCATGACACAAAATCCCAGTCAGCCGGAGAAGAATGGTCAATTGAATCAGTCTGAAAGTCAAGAAGCGGCTTCAAATTTTTATTTTTACTAAACCTATCGTCCATTTCGACATTATGTTTTGAAGCCCACATCCAATGAAAGGAGGCCGTCGATGATGTTCCAACTTATCCGATTGCAGCTCACGATCAACTCATCGTTCTGCGTCTCCTGCAGCAATCCTCGCTAACAAAAAAACCAATACCCCTTTATAGCAGGATCACCGTACGGGCGGTTCGTGAACCACCCCCGGATGGGCGCATGGGCGGATGGGCGCATGGGCGGATGGGCGCATGGGCGCATGGGCGGATGGGCGCATGGGCGGATCGCGATCCGCCCAGACAGCCCAGACAGCCCAGACAGCCCAGACAGCCCAGACACGAACCCCCCTTGCCAGTCGATACCCCTGGAGGATTACATGTTTCCCATATTGAAACGATTTTATTTTTTGCTCGGCTCCCACAAACCAACCTATCTCTGCGCAGCCCTCTCACTCCTGCTCGCCACCTCTTTCCAGCTGACCGTTCCCTGGCTGATACGCGGAGCCATCGATACGCTCGAAACCGGCATCGCCACACGACGCGGTCTCATCATGACAGCGCTTGCCATCGTTGCCCTGACAGCGCTCGAAGCGTTATTCACTTTCTTCAAGGGAAGGCTCTCGGCGTCAGCCTCCGAGGGCACCGTGCGCGATCTCCGCAACGCGGTTTTTAAACGGCTGATGCATATCCCGATGGGTGTTCATGCGACACTCCAGACCGGTGACGTCATTCAACGAGCGACCTCGGACATCGGCACGATCGGCCGGTTTCTCGGTTTGCAGGTTGCGGAAGTCGCCCGCACGTTGTGTCTGTTGATCGGCATCAGCGTGCTGCTTGCGGCACTCAATCCGGGTCTGGCGCTCTATGTGCTCGCCGTCGTCCCGCCCATCTTCATCTTCTCGGCCTTCTTCTTCTCGAAAATTCATTCCCGTTTCGAGCAGTATGATGAGGCGGAGGCAGCGCTGTCGTCGCGCGTACAGGAACACCTCAGCGGAATTCGGGTAGTGAAGGCATTCGCACGCGAAACGTACGAACTGGGGCTGTTCGATACCGCCAATGAAAACCTCGCCAGACAGGACACGCACCTCATCCGCCTCCACTCGATCTTCTGGCCTACATCGGATCTGATGTGCATGATGCAGGCCGTGATCGTGCTGCTGATCGGCGGGGTGAAGACGATCTCGGGCGACATGACGCTCGGGGCATTCGTCGCCTTCAACAGCTACGTGATGTATCTCATCTGGCCTGTCCGGCACGTCGGACGGCTCCTGGGCGAGATGGGCCGGGCAACGGTTTCGATCGGACGGGTGCAGGAACTGCTCGATCTTCCGGTTGAGGAGGATGCTTCCGGGTTTGTTGACAGGAATACTTGCGGTGGGAGTATCGAGTTCGAA
The DNA here is from genome assembly GCA_964472395.1 of uncultured bacterium. Taxonomy (GTDB): domain Bacteria; phylum CSSED10-310; class CSSED10-310; order CSSED10-310; family CALFER01; genus CALFER01. Next base: position 10,310 of record CAYYMM010000007.1, read on the forward strand.
GATGTCTCACTCGTGTTCGGAAGCAACGAAGTCCTGTCGAATGTGTCACTGGCCATCGAACCGGGGCAGACACTGGCGATTCTCGGCGCGACCGGTTCAGGGAAGACGACTCTGGTCAGTCTGCTCGGATTGTTCCATGACCATTACAGCGGAAGCATCCGGATCGATGGGATCGAGTTGCGTGACATGCCAAGACAGGCCCTTCGGAGAAGGGTCGGGTTCGTGATGCAGGAGGCCTGTCTGTTTTCGCGATCGATCCGGGACAACATCGCGTTCGGGCCGGGGGAGCACTCGGAGACCGACATCCGCCGGGCGGCTCGAACGGCTTCCGCCGATCGGTTCATCGAAACGTTTCCGGACGGATACGAGACGCTGGTCGGCGAACGCGGCATCACGCTGTCGGGCGGTCAGAAGCAGAGACTCTCGCTGGCGCGCACACTGGTCAACGATCCGCCGATCCTCGTGCTGGACGACACGACCTCGGCGCTCGATACGCAGACTGAATCCGAGATCTGCTCGGCGGTCAGGAAGGGTGCAGCCGGACGAACGACGATCATCGTTACGCACCGGCTCAGCACGGCGGCGGGCGCTGATCGGATCGCCGTCATGGAGCGAGGCCGGATCGTTCAGATCGGAACGCATGAGGAACTAGTCGCTCGGGATGGTGCGTATCGAAATCTCTTGAACATTCAGAACACGCGCATGAATCGGTTGCGTATGGAGATCGAGAATGCAAGCAATGAAATACAGCGAAGTCGAATTCAGCAAGCGGTTTGATGCTGCCTTGTGGCGTCATCTGTTTCGCTTGCTCAAGCCTTACTGGAAAACCTATCTCGTTGTCGGATGTATCACGGCAATGCTTTCCGGAGTCGATGTTCTGATGCCGCTCGCGATCCGTCATGCGATCGACCGCGGGATTGCCGTCAAAGATATGACCGAAATCTATTTCGCATCATCGGTTTATATCCTATTGATCGCGATGCAGTCGTTGCTGGTCTGGGGATTCATCCGCAAGAGCGGCAAGGTGGGCGTGCGTTTCGTGGCGGATCTGCGTCGCAAACTGTTCACGCATCTCCAGACGTTATCGGTTTCGTTTTTCGATGAAACTCCTGCAGGTTGGCTGTTGACGAGAGTCATGAGCGACACGCAGCGGGTTGGTGAGACCGTCACGTGGGCGGCAGTCGATTTCCTCTGGGGGATCATGATGATGATTTTCATGGCCGTTACCATGTTCATCGTCGACTGGAGGCTTGCACTGGCGTCGATGGTACTCATGCCGGCGATGATCCTCGTGTCGGTGTTTTTCCAGAAATCGATCCTGGAGTTGGCGCGTAAAGTCCGGAAAATCAATTCGGAAATCACGGCCGGTTACAGTGAGAGCATCACCGGGCTGCGTGTCATCAAGTCTCTGGCGCGTGAGGATCGATCGAACGACGAGTTTCGTGAGATGACCGGTTCGATGTATCGGGCGGCCGTGCATTCCGCATCGGTTTCATCGATTTATCTTCCCATCATTCATGTGATCGGCGCGGTCGGGAGCGCATTCGTCATCGCATTGGGAGGTTCGGGCTCGATCGCGGGCATCATCTCGCTCGGTACACTCGTCGCTTTCATCTCGTATTCCAGACGATTTTTCGAACCTGCCATGGATATCGCGCGAATCTTCGGACAGTTTCAGGAAACGCAGGCCTGTGCGGAACGCCTCTTCCGGCTGCTCGAGATGCAGCCGACGGTAAGGGATGCACCGAAGATCGTGCCGATCCGGCGTTTGGCGGGTCGGGTCGAATTCGATGAAGTGGGTTTCTCGTATGATGGCCGCGTAGATGTGCTCACGCAGGTCAACCTGACCATTCAGCCCGGGTGGAAAGTAGCGCTTGTCGGGCCGACCGGCGGCGGCAAGACGACTCTGGCAAACCTTCTGATGCGCTTCCATGATCCAACCTCGGGTGTCGTGCGAATCGACGGTGTGGATCTCAGGCATTATCCAGTCGAGTCGATTCGGTCGCAGATGGGGATCGTGCTGCAGACACCCTATCTGTTCAGCGGGACGATCCTGGAAAACATCCGGTACGGGAAGCTGGATGCCTCGGAGCATGAGATTGAAGAAGCGGCGCGTTCCGCCGGTGCGCATGAGTTTATCAGCGTGTTGCCGGAGGGGTATGAAACGCGATTGGAGGAGAACGGAGAGCCTCTGTCGACGGGGCAGAAACAGATGATATCGATTGCCAGGGCGATTCTGGCGGATCCGGCGATCTGCATACTAGATGAGGCGACCGCATCGGTAGACATTGAGACTGAATTTGCGATTCAGGGCGCGATGGATGTGTTACTGAGGGGCCGGACGAGTGTGATCATTGCACATCGACTGGCCACGATCCGTCAGGCTGATCGGATTCTGGTGATTCGGGAGGGGCGGATTGCGGAGGCAGGGACGCATGCCGAGTTACTGGCGATGCGGGGGCATTATCATGAGCTGTATTGTCAGCAATTCGTGAGCAGCGACCGAGAAGGTCTGTTGCGGCCGATGTTTGGTACTGCCGTATAACACCGGAAATCCCGCGACGAGAAGACACGGAGTTACGGAATCTATGCGCATATCAGAATCAACTCGTTCAATTTGACAACTCCTCCAGATACCACATCACCCCTTCCAGATCCTTCAAAACGTTCATCGCCCTGAGATGCACAACCTGCAAGCCAAGGGATCGCATGTACTTATCGCGCTTCTGGTCGTACTCTTTTTTATTGTCGTGACTTCTGCCGTCGATTTCAATCACGAGGCATTTACTGGCGCAATAAAAATCCACAATGTAGTTCCCAATGATCTTCTGCCGGTCGAAGTCGAGACCATGGAGTTGTTTATTTCTGAGTCGCTTCCATAACAGGACTTCATGCAACATGCCGGCTTTGCGGAGTCGGCGGACACGCTCACGAAGTGCGGAGTTATAGGGAAGTGACATATAGGCTTTGGTATCGCGTTTTTGCACCCCCCCGTCAGTCTGCGCCTGACACCCCTCCACGGGAGGGGTGGCGCGAAGCGCCGGGGTGGTCGTGGCGCGAAGCGCCGGTGTTGCTCTCTCGTATCCTCACAACACTGAATATACCACCAGCTTATACTACATCTCCAGTGCCCCCACCCAGGCCTCCACCTGTTTGCGGATCTCATCCCGGATCCACGCGATCGCCTCACGTTTCTCGTCATCCGTCCCATCGAGCTGTGCCGGATCGGGAAAACTCCAGTGCAACCGCCGGGTCACTCCTGTAAAAATCGGACAGCGTTCCGCGGACGCCTGATCGCAGACCGTGATCACATGGCTGTACAATCTGCCGGCCTTGACCAGATCAAAGACGCTTTTCGTTCTCTTGTTCGAGATATCGATCCCGACTTCACTCATCGAGCGCACAATCAGTGGATTCAGTGTCCCCGGTTCCAGTCCGGCGCTCTCCGCTTCGATCCGATCTCCGAAGAGCGCATTCGTCCACGCTTCCGCCATCTGACTCCGCGCGCTGTTATGCACGCAGACGAACAATACCCTGAGTTTTTTCATGCGATTCCCTTCCCGTGTCTGACCGGTACTCAACCGGGCAGCTTCGTCATTCAAATCTACGGAAGCTCGAGAGTGGAACTCAAGAGTTGTGCCGCGATTCACGAAGAACTCATGTTATACTGATATAGTCTGAATCCACCCTTCGCGCGTTTCAAAAGGTTTAAAACGAATCGATAACAGTAATCGGCTCTCAATCAGGAGTGACTGATGAAGCATATTATCCTAAAATGCATGAATCATCGTTAAACTGGATCAGAACATAAACTCTGAGTCTCAAGAGAAGCGTTACGTATCAAAATGTTGACTGTTCCAGATGCGTTTGAATACAATAAACTAAACGAACGGAGGTAGAATGAAATCATTTCGTATTGTTTCGATCTTGATTTTATCAGTTCACTGTTATTATAGCTCTAATGCCCAAGAGTGGTTCATCTATCCTATTGTTCCGACAACTAACAAAGATCTCACCGCAGTATGTGTCCCTTCCGAAGGAATTTTTAAGAATCAACCATGGGTCGTCCTTGATACATTTGCTGCACCCAGCTTTATTCATGTGATTTCTCCAGAAACGATTTCGGTTGAAACAGCGTATGGTTTACACGGTAAAGTTTCTCAGTTGATGCACAACCCGGATGGCAACTTGCTGTTTTTCTGTGTCAGCGATTGGGAAGGCGCATGGATTTACAGAAGAGAACAAAACAACCTTTGGCAGCAGGTTTTCAGCTATGAGATGGTTGAGACAGAGAGACAAGCAACGATTTTCTGGAATCGAGATTCCAGACACTGGGATCTGCACGTTTCCAAAATTCAAGATTATAGGGAATATGAGATGGCTATTTTATGGAACCACGCGATCTGGCATCTCGAACTCGCGCCATCGAATTTCCTGATCCTGTCTCAGGAATGCGAGTTGCTCTATCCATGCACCATTCGAACGACTCCGGGAGGGTCGATCATCTGGGCGGAAATCTACGAAATGTACTATCCATCTTCAAGCCTCCATATGTTGATGTGGAAGTACTGCGAACCGCCCGACTGGGAAACAGACACGTCGATCGTCCCTATTCCCGGTGCGACGTTCTATGAACAGGAACAGTCACAACCATCCGAGACATCGTTTCGAATGCTTCAGGATGTCGATCCGGGACATTCCTGGATTGCAGCCTGGAATTTTAGAAGTCACTATTTTGCAAAGTCCAAGTTGGGGCCTATGATACTTTTAGAACCCGGCCAAACCGTTTTTGACACTTTGGTTGTAGATGATTTAACTACAGCAATTCTCTACGGAGGTCCCGGTCTTTTTTTGCGGGAATGCCGATCCGGAGTCTGGATGGATCCGATACTGATCAGTGAGGATCCGGCCTTTCAGGCACAGATGGATTATGCATCGGAGAAATATTGGATCGCATATCGCTCAGCTCAGACATTGTATTTCGTTTTTCAGGATGAGATCCCTGCGACACCTACCACAGGCCCCTCATACACTCCAACCAGCACAGCTACTCCCACTGCAACCAAGACGTTCACACCGACACGAACTCCAACACGAACACCGACACGGACACCAACGCCAACTTTCTCCGCAACCGTAACTGAAACTCCAAGTTCAACACAAACTCCGGTGCCAAGCCCTACGATGACAACAACTCCGACTCTGACTCCAACCCCTTCCTTGACACCTTCGCATACACCCACTCCAAATTGCTCATACCTTGGCGTGACCCTGACAATGCCATTCCATGAGTTTACATCGGGAACCGTGTGCTTTCTTAACGCAAGCATCTGTAATTCGTTTACAGAAGACATTCATGACATTGCATTTTTCTGCCTTCTGGATGTCGCTGGTTCATATTGGTATTTTCCCGATTGGGAACAGTCTCCAGGCTGGTACTCGATTGCAGTTTTACCGACTGGCACATCCGAGATTCATGTGATTGATTCTTTTCTCTGGCCGTCTGGATCCGGAGCATGCTCCAATGCCCGATTCGTTTCGGCGATCATGGACATTGAATCGAATACAATCCAAGGATCCATCCATGAATGGCCGTTTTCCTTTCATTGACACCCGAAGCTCGACATATCAGATCGAAATCCCCTGTTTGAACAAACCTGTGCGTTGCGTCGGTTGTTTCGTCTCTCCGTGCGTCCCAACATCATGCCAGGAAAATCGAAAACTGCGAATTTCGGATAGCAACGCGCCAGCGTCTTGAATCGGGATCTCGACGGCAAAATCGGCACGAAGCACTCATGGGATCGCAGTAATCGTTGACTCTCCCTGCATTCTGATCTATAAGAATTCGGCCGAAATGCGGCATTTTTTCATGACTTCCGACCCGGACGACCTACCGCACTACGCCATGGCATCCGGGCCCGAGCCTGACGGCTCAAGGGCTGAAGCGGAAACACTTCAACCTCCCATTACGGAAAGGAATTCAGTATGCTCCGGATCATTTTATCTCTTGTAACCCTCACATTCTTCATTCTAAACCCGGCCTTGTCGATCGCCGCTGATCCTCCGGACGAAGACACATCGACTCCTCTCGTCTTCGATATGGGCCAGATCCACGTCACCGGCTCGGTACTTCCGGAAGAACCCCCTGCCAAAACCACCATCACGACCGAGACCTTCGATCAGAATCTTGAACAAAGCGTCGTCGAAACGGTCGAACGCGCCCCGGGAATTTCGGTTTCCACGGGATCCAAGAACGAACCTAAAATCTACATGCGCGGTCTGGCACAGGAACGGATTCTGGTGCTCTATGACGGCGTACCCATGGCTGCCCCATACTACGGCGATCTCGACACCTCCGAATTGCCCCTCGAAAATCTTTCGGAAGTCAGTATCCTCCGTGGCAACTCGTCGGTGCTCTTCGGCGCCAACGCTCTCGGCGGCGTCGTCAGCCTGATCTCGGCGAAACCCTCCTCAAAACCCAACCTCAATCTCCTCGCAAGCGTCGATCAGGAAGGCAATTTCATGGCCCGTGCTGCGCATGGAATGCGGATCGGTCCCTGGTACTATCAGGTGTCGGCCGGCGTGCGCGATTCCGACGGCTGGCCGATGTCGGACGATTTCAAACCGGTCTATGACAGCAAGGGCAACCTGCTCGAAGACGGCGACATCCGGGATAACTCGGATTACTCTCAGTGGAGCCTCGGCATGAAGGCCGGATTTGAATGGGAAACGGGCGAACTGAGTGTCTCCGGCAATTACATGGATGCGGAAAAAGGCATCCCGCCGACCACGGATCCGAATTCAAAGGCACAGTGGTGGGAATTCCCGACCTGGAAGAAATCCGGGATCGTGCTGGCCGGCCGTCAGGCCGCGGGGGATTCGATGGATTTCCGCGCGAACTTCTTCTATCACACCTACGACAACACGCTGAAAAACTGGAAGGATGCCGAGCGGACCGAACTCAATTACCAGAGCACCTACGACGATTTCAACATGGGCGGCAATTTCCGGTTCGAGTGGGAAGCTTCGGAGCAATTCGTGCTGCGGAGTGCCCTGAGCGCTGTTTTGGATAACCACAAAGCTCAGGACAATCCTGGCGAACCATGGTCGGAATACAAGGCGATGACCACGACGATCGGAGCCGAAGGCGAATGGCGGCCGCTGGAAGTCTTCACCCTTCAGGTTGGTGCGGGGTGGGAAGTCTACAATTTCGACACCATCACCAATACCAGCGCTTCGTCCTCATCGATTTCGACCCGCGCACCCGATATCGACGCACCAACCTTCAATCTTCTCGCGTCCTGGCGACCCATCGAATCACACCAGATCTCTGCGGCCATCGGCCTGCGCAACCGTTTCCCGACAATGCATCAGCTCTTCAGCAACATCGAGGAATTCCAACCCGAGGACGTCGACACACTCGATCCGGAAAAATCGATGCAGTATTCGCTGGGATATTCGTTCATCCGGGATGCGATCGAACTGGGAGCTTCCGCGTTCTATTACGATGTCGATGATTTGATCGAACGACCCGACCGGGATGCGCTCTATGAAAACATACAGACCGCCACATTCTCCGGTATCGAACTGTGGGGTGGATATCAGCCGAAAACCGGTCCGCAGGGTCTGTTCAACTACACGTTCCTCGATGCGAAAAACAAGACTTCCGGTCAGCCCGAACAGGATCTGGCCTACACTCCGGAACACACCGTCCGTCTCGATGCCGGCTATGCGTTCGAATTCGGCACCACACTCCTCGCCAACCTCACCTACCGGGACAACGTCATTCAGTACGACCGCGACGGCAATCCGCTGGATGTCCCCTCCTACTCGATCTACGGTCTCCAGATCCTCCATACCTTCGACTTCGGTCTTTCGCTGAACGTCAAGGCCGATAACCTTCTGGACGAGGATTACTATCAGGAAATCGGGTTCGAACAACCCGGCCGCGTGATTTCCTTCGGTGTGCAGTACAAGCTGTAACCGGTGATATGAAGCGTACGATCGGTCGGGTCGAATCGCTCGACCCGACCAATCCGGGGCTATTTCTAACCAATGAACGGATCAGGCAGACAGTCTTGGGGAGGAAACGTGATGACGACATTGAGGCAGATGATAAATTTGACAATTATTGCCGGGTTGATGCTGTGGCCCGTGATGAGTCCGACATTCGCCGCTGACCCGACGGCATCCGACGGCCATCCGACACCGAATTCGAAACCACGCGATGTCTCCCATGCCTATCCGGGACATGGATTCAACCAGGACCTCGAAAACACTCTGCATGTGTATCCGGACAAAGCCGGCACGAGGATCGACGACTGCCGGCTCTGCCATATCGAAGGCGTCCGGAACAACCGCCGGATCAACAATTGCGATTTCTGCCACATGGTATACGAAAAAGAGGGCTATGCGGTGACCCTGAACGCATACGGCATCGACTTCAATCAGGCAGGCCGGTCGAAGGAAGCGGTCGAATCGATCCGCGAAACCGATTCGGACAAAGATGGTGTGACCAATGATGCCGAGATCAAAGCGCTCTGTTATCCGGGTGAGGCATCGAGCAAACCGGGACTGCCGGATTCCAAATCAAAAAATCTCTCGGCAGCCGATCTGAAAAAAATGCCGGGTCATACCCAGTTCCTGCTCATGAATGCCTCGAAACACACCGACTACTACGCGACTTACGGAGGCTGGACCATCGAATCGATCCTGAAATCCGCCGGAATCCCACTGGACGGCGTCACCGGTATCACGGTTTTTTCGGTGGATGGATATCGAAAGGATATTTCGATTGACGAGATCCGCCAGACCTTCCCCGCGGGCGTTTTTCATACGAAAGAGACGCTCAAGGTTCCCGAAAACTGTCCGGAGTTGATCCGTGCTCCCGAGGTTCTTCCGGACGGCGTCAAACCGGGTGAGGGGATCCTGAATCCTCTCCGCGTCATGCTGGCGAGTGATCGCGACGGCATTCCGATGAAGAAGCTCGGTCGCAACGAACAGGGTAAACTCGAGGGCGAAGGCAATTACCGCCTCATCCTGCCGGAACGCAACCCGTCTCCTCCCGATCAATCCTCGAAAAATCCGCCGAGCGACTGCCCGTACCCCTACACCTATGCGCTCCATCACAATGCGGGCGATTGCGCGCGCGGCGTCGTGGCGATCCGGATCGATCCGGTTCCGGAGGGTTTCAACGAGACCGATTGGCTGCCGAAGGCACAGGGTCTGCTTGATTCCCAGACCATCCTCCTGTTCGGACACGGTCAGGATTGAATTTTAATATTCCGGACACTTCGACAGGCTCAGTGTATGGGGCTGCGCATCAAGCGGGAATCCAGCCTGCAGGCTACGGGGTTTTGTGTTGTGATTTTTCCCCATAGTTGATATTGGTTCGCGAGGGAACCAAGGAGGGGCTGATTTCCGTGACCTCGCACGACACGGACCATATCTGCGAACTGGTCATCCAGATTCTCGCGAAAAGCAACCAGATCAAACCGCCGGTCGATCTGGCGCTGGTTGCGGAATCGCTCGGAATCGAAATCATCCTCTCCGACCTGACTCCCGATGTGACGGTTCTCACTGATGCCGAAGACCGCACGATCATCCTCAACGAAAATCAGCCCGAGGAGGTCCGGACGTACGGGATCGCGCATGGTATCGCCGAGTTTCTGTGCGTGGACGACCTCGATGACAGCGCGCGCCGCGAATGGATTTCACTGATGGCGACCGAACTGCTCCTCCCGACGGACTGGTTCCGCCCGATCGGATTCATCTACAACTGGAATCTGATCAATCTCAAGTGCTTGTTTCCCAACGTGAGCTATGAGCTGCTCGCCCGGCGCATCATCGACTTCCATCCGAGTCTCGTCACGATCGTCTCGGACGGTCGCATTCTTTCCCGCCAGGCCTTCCAGGGCATCCGTTTTCCGACCGAACTGATTCCGGAAGAGGGGGCAGCATACCGCAACACGCATGTATCGCGACGTCCTGATGAAGTTTCGGGGAGGAATTGCCGTGTGCGCGCATGGCCGATCGACGGTCACAACGATCGCTGTATTTTACTGACGGAAGTCTTCCCGACTACGGCATCGAAATAACCCGACGCATAGTGTAAAATACCTCCGATGTCGAATTAATCGGGTAAATCAGATGATCACCTTGAAGAGTTTATCTCGCCCGGCAGCGCTTCTCGGCTGGGTCGTCGTTCTCGGCGCATTCTTCGCTCAGGTCGAAATCCAGATCGAAGGTTCGGCGGGCTGGGCCGCGAATCTGCCCACCTGGCGTATCGACGACTCGTGGCTCAATGCGCTCTGGGGAGGCAAAACCATCACGGGATACCATGTCTGGGTCTTCGCCTTCGTCGCTCTCGCGTTTCACCTCCCGGTCTTCATGCTCAGCACCTGGTCCGCGAAACTGGAAGCCCGGATCATCGGCTCGATCATGGTATTCTGGATTGCGGAAGACTTCCTATGGTTCGTGTTCAACCCCTCATTCGGACTGACTCTCTTCTCCCCCGCTCATGTTCCATGGCACAAATTCTGGTTCTTCGGGATCCCGATCGATTACATTCTCTCCCTGTTGTTCGGATTTATATTACTCACCTGGTCCTACAGGAAAGGAATTCCGTCATGAAAATCATGCTGCTGCATGCCTCTGCGGGAGCGGGCCATAAACGCGCGGCTGAAGCACTGGCCTCCGCATTCCGGCTCCTGCGGCCCGATGCGGAAACCCGAATCTGCGATATCCTCGATTTCACACCCGCGCTTTTCCGTAAAACCTACGCCGACGGATATCTCGATCTGGTCCGTAAAATGCCGGAACTCTGGGGCTATATCTACAGTCAGACAGATCGGAACGCGCATGTTCCCTGGCGCCGCGAGGTGCGCTCGGTGTTCAATAAAATCAGCACGGTCAAGTTTCAGAAGTATTACCGTCAATTCGACCCGGATATCGTTGTGTGCACTCATTTCATGCCGCTTCAACTGCTCACCACCGGTGCGCTCCACGAGAATCGCTTCGCGCGGGTTTTCTGCCAGGTCACCGATTTTGCCGTCCACGCGCTCTGGATCTTCGAAGGAGTCGAAACATACTATGTCGCGATTGAGGAAGCTCGGCGGCACCTGATCCGCGCCGGCCAGTCACCGGATCGTGTCAAAGCGCTCGGGATCCCCATCGATCCCGTTTTCGAAACCTGCCTGTCGCGAACCGAAGCACTCACCCGGCTCGACCTGCCTGCCGATCTGCCCGCCGTTTTGATTCTCAGCGGCGGCTGCGGCATCGGCCCAACGCTCGAACTGATCCGCTCTTTCGAACGCGAAAAACCATTCTGCCGGCTGCTCGTCGTCGCCGGCGCAAACGAACAACTCAGACACGACGCCGAAGAACTCGCTGCCCGGATTGAAACTCCCGTGTCCGTATACGGATTTGTCCGGAACATCGATGTCATGATGGACGCCTGTGAACTGATCGTCACGAAACCAGGCGGTCTGACCTCTTCGGAAGCACTCGCTAAATCGAAACCGATGCTGGTCGTCAACCCGATTCCGGGTCAGGAACAGCGGAATTGCGAAGTGCTGCTCGAATCCGGCGCAGCGGCTCGTCTGTTTGAGGTGGATGATGCCTGTTATAAAATCCGCACCCTGCTGTCAGACCCGCCGAGGCTGCAGCGTATGAGCCGACACGCACGCGACTTGTCCCGCCCGTCCGCGGCCCGCACGATCGCCGCCGACATCCTGTCCTGATTGCCCGACGTGCTGTCAGATCCGCTTCATGAGCCACGCGAGATTGCGGCTGAGCGTTTTCATCGTTTCGACGCCCTCTTCGTCCCGTTCCACATCCCCCGGCCCCATTCCGATCGCCATGTTCCAGTAACTGGATCCAACCACAATCATCTGTCCGATCAGGAAGAAATGGTTCATCGTATCGAACGCGTGCGTCGACCCGGCTCTCCGTACCGCCACGACACCCGCGGCCGGTTTGCGCGCAAACAATTCCCCATTCGCTTTCGCCACCATGCCCGTCCGGTCGATGAACGCCTTCATCTCGGGGGTCACATCAGCGAAATACGTCGGAGACCCCAGCAGGATCGCATCGGCGGAAACCATCCGCTCGATCCAGTCGTTCAGATCATCGGTCGCGAGGATGCACCGACGGTCGCGCGTTTCGAAGCATTTTCCGCAGGCGGTGCAGCCATGCAGTGGTTTTCCACCGATCTGAACGATCTCGGATTCGATCCCCTCTCCCCGGAGTTCCTCGCACACGATCGCCAGCATCCGTGAAGTGTTGCCCGTTCGTTTCGGGCTGCCGTTGAACGCAATGACTTTCATTTACATCGTCCTTTTCGGATCCAGAGCATCCCGCAAACCATCGCCCAGAAAGTTGAGTCCCATGACGACGAGCATGATTGCGAGCCCTGGGAAGAGGGTCATGTGGGGACCTTCCCGGAAGTAATCCACACCCGAATTCAGAATCCCGCCCCAACTCGGTGTCGGCGGCTGAACGCCTAGTCCCAGAAATGACAGACCGGCTTCTGCGAGAATCACGCCCGCCATCCCCAGTGTCGCCTGAACGATAACCGGAGCGCTGATGTTGGGAAGAATGTGTTTAAAAATCAAATGTCCGAAGGAAGCACCCAGCGATCGCGCGGCCATCACGTAGTCTTCTTCCCGGACAGCCAGCACCTGCCCCCTCGCAAGACGGGCATACCCGACCCAGCCCATCAGGCACAGCGCCAGAATCACATTATTGATGTCCGGTCCCATCACGGCCACCAGACCGATCGCCAGCAGAATCCCGGGAAACGCCAGAAGTATATCCACGATCCGCATGACAAGTTCGTCGACCCAACCGCCTGCAAGCCCCGCGGATACGCCGATCAGAACACCCGATATCATTGAAATGATCGTCACAACGGAGCCGACATATATCGAAATCCGCGCGCCGGCCAGCACCCGGCTGAAAAGGTCTCGTCCCATGTCATCCGTCCCGAACCAGTGTGTCGAATCAGGCTGTTTGAGGCGGTTTTTCAAAGCTTGCGCCACGGGATCGAGGGGCGTGAGATACGGTCCGATCACGGCAATCAGCAGAAAAACATAGGCGATGACGAGTCCCACAATCGCTGGCCGGTTCCTTAAAAACCGCCTCCAGCTTCGCGCATCCACTCGCCGCCAGTACCAACCCGCGCCGAATGGCATCAGTCCGATCGCCGCAACGATCAGCCACCGCAGCCAGACCAGATCAATCCCCGCGATCTTCTTCCAGGTTGAGGAGATCCAACCGATACTCCATGCGCCGGAGCGAAGGATTTCACCGCGCACTCCGGCTGATGCCCCGATCACGATCACCGCCGCGATGACCACAACCCAGAGGATTCTTCCCCGGCGAGTCAGGCGCATCGGCATCGCGACCGCCCTGCGGAAAAAGCGGGACAGAGACGCGAAAAATCCGGTCGATCCGCTCGAATACTGAATGCGCGGATCGAGGATTCCGTAGACCAGATCGGTGAGCAGATTGATGAAGACGTAGGTGAACGAAATCAGGAGCACACAGCCCTGAACGAGCGGATAATCACGCCCCTGAATCGCCAGGATCAACTCGCGCCCGATGCCGGGCCACGAAAAAATCGTTTCGGTGATGATCGATCCGCCAAGCAGCGATCCAAACTGGAGCCCGACGATGGTCGTGACCGGAATCAGGGCGTTTCTGAGCGCATGTTTGAGAATGACTTTCGCGGGATGAACACCCTTGGCATGTGCCGTCGTAATGTATTGCGCGCGGATGACTTCGAGCAGACTCGAACGAATCATCCGCGTCAGAATCGCGCTCAGTGCGGTCCCGAGTGTCAACGCCGGCAGAATATACGACGCCGGGGAACTCCTTCCCGAAACCGGCAGCAGATCCAGGCGGATCGAAAACAGCAGGATCATCATTGGACCGAGCCAGAAATGCGGGATCGATACACCGAGTAGCGCGAAGAAGCGCGATGCCGTATCGAGAGGTGTGTTCGCTCGGACCGCCGACAGGATGCCGAGGGGAAACGCGATCAGAAGTGCGGTCGCAAGGCTGATCAGTGCAAGTTCGAGGGTCGCGGGAAAACGAGCCGCCAGAATCGACACGACGGGTGTCCTGCGGTGCAGCGAACGTCCGAGATCGCCGCGGGCCAGATTGATGAAAAATTCGACTAGTTGCGTCGAGAGTGGTTTATCGAGTCCCAGATCCTGCCGCATCTTCTGCACATCCGCGGGTTGGGCGGTTTCGCCGAGCATAAGCGTGACCGGATCGCCCGGGATGAGATGGATCAGGAAAAACACCAGCAGCGACACGCCGAGAATGACCGGGATGGTCAGCAAAACACGCCGGATAATGAAGTGGATCAACTCATTCCTTCCGGATCTCGCGACTCACCTTCGCGAACGAATCGAACTCACCCGCAGGATACAATTCATATCCCACGATGTTCCGCTTCATCACAGCTATGTTGTGAGTATGCCACAAACTGATGCACGGGAGTTCCTCTGCGATCAGCCGCTGCGCCTCACGGTAAATCCCGGCACGCTTGCCGGTATCGAGTTCGGTTCGGCCCTCGACGAGCAACCTATCGAGCGGTTCGGATTTGAACCAGCCCCGATTCCTGCCATTCGGCGGGACGTTGTCGGAATGATAGATGCTGAACAGAATGTCCGGATCGGTCACGCCGACCCAGCTCAGCACGTACGTTTCGAAGTTGCCCTTGACGATATCATCGTAGAATGTCCCCCATTCGAGTGACTGGATCTCCATCTGCACACCCGCTTCGGCCCATTGCGCCTGAATCACCTCCGCCAATCGCTGACTCTGTTTGTTCTGGGGGCATTTGAATTTGATCCTGAGCCGCACGCCGTCATCGCCCGCGGTCAAACCGGCCTCGCCAAGCAACGCACGGGCCCCCTCCGGATCGTACGGAATCTGATCGATGTCGGGATTGTACGCCCAGTGCCCCCGCGGAATCACACCCGTCGCTTTTGACGCCAGCCCGCCCAGCAAGTGTTCGATCAGGGAATCCCGATTGAGCGCCATCGCGAGCGCTTTCCGCACCCGCACATCCCGCAGCGGCGTGTCCATCCGGAAATTGAATCCGATGTAATAATACGACGTCCCCGGCCCGGTCATGACCTTGAGCGTCTCGATGCGGTTGAGGCGTTCCAGCGAATCGATCGGGACGTTGTTCTGCAGAAAATCGAGATCGCCCTTTTCGAGTTCCATCGTGCGGATCGTGTCGTCCGGAATGATCCGGAACCGGATACCGGTGAGCCCCGGTGTGCCCTCGAAATAGGAGTCGAACCGAGCCAGCCGGATCTCATCGTCCCCTTCACGGCTCTCGAAGCGAAACGGTCCCGTCCCGATTGGCAGAATTCCATGCCCGTCATCCGGTTTCTCAATTTCCGATCTGGGCAGGATCCCCATCACCATGTTGATCAGAAACGGCGCGAACGGTTCACGTGTCTGGAACACGATCGTATACTCATCTTCGACAGTGATCGAACTGAGCTTCTCATAGGCGGATTTTTTGGGCGATGCGAGCGCGTCGTTCAGGATCGAATCGAAGGTCGCTTTGACATCATACGCAGTCAGAGTCTCACCGTTGTGAAACTGCACGTTCTTCTTCAGAAAAAAGCGGTACGTCGTGTTGTTGACGATGTCCCACTTTTCGGCCAGGTCGCCCACGAGATTCGAGTCGACGGTTTTTTTGACGAGCGAATTGTAGAGGAGTTGCTGAACGCGGGCCGACGAGACATCCGTTCCGAGCCGGGGATCCAGACTTTGAGGCGCGGATCCGAGGCCGATCACGATGCCGGTATCTGACGAGTCGAACGCCACGGGAGCTGGACGTCCGCCACATCCCCAATACGCCACACAGAGTGCCAGAGCGCAAACCAGCGTGCCTTTTTTGTAACCTGTCGATCGTTCTTTCATCTCAGAACCCCCGGCGGTCAAGTATACCGGGATCGGTCGTCCGGATAAAGACATTTCAGGATTCTAGTTCTTATAAGCAAGGAGTTCGATATCCGCCCGAAGGAATCCCAGCCACATACGCGCGGTGTATTTGTTGACAGCTAATCGTGCCAATCCGAGCCTTCGCATCCATTCGATGCTTCGACCCAGTCGCCGACTCCCGACCATCTCCTCCGTCGCCTCGCGGAACGGAACTGTCTCATCGATCCGAAACCCCTCATCATGCAACCGTCTTCTCAACCCCCAATAGGTCGGGATCCGGTACAACTCGTATGTCGAACTCGTTTTCTTCCACCGGGTCACCCACCACTTCGCCATGGCGCGCGGCATCAGAGCGATTCCGGGCAAACCATAGTGAGGTTCTCGCCGGATGGTCCCGATCGACAACCGGTTAGGCACTGAGATGTAGAAAAAGCCACCCGGCCGCAGTACCCGACGGATCTCGTTCAGAATCAATCCGGGCTCCGGAACATGCTCGAACACATCCGCCATGATCACGCCGTCCAGCCGCCCCGACCGGAACGGCAGCGAATACCCGCTCCCCCTCACCAGGCGCACATCGGCGCTCTCCCCCACGGCCCGCAACCGGCTCAACTCGATCGAAACCGCGTCGGGTTCCAATCCGATGACGCGAGCGCCCGAGAATGCGTAGCCGCAGGTCGCTCCACCCGTCGCACAACCGAGATCCAGGATGAGCCGATTCTCAAAGTCAGTCGATTCAGCGATCCATGTCGCAATCCGTCGGCCTCGAGCTACGCCGAGAAGATTAAAGTTCTTGTTGTCGATGTAGGACCTGGACAATGGGTTGAGGTGCTTCGAGTCCAGCACTTTTAGATACTCTGAGCCAGCGAGACGATCCAGAATGAAGCGATCGACGTGAGCGCCCCATAACCGGGTCTCTGTGCGCATGTCGAACAGACCGGCTTCGATCCGGTACCGCGCATCGTTTTTATAATCGATTCGCGATTCCAATTCGAGACTGACCGGCGACCTCCCCGCAGCCTCCCAGATCGCACGCTCGCCATCAATCCGCACGGCTGACTCGGCATCCCACCCGTCTACCGGAGGCTCCGTGTGCCAGCACCACAAACTCTTATTGATCGAATGGAGCGGACTGATCCGGATATACAGTTTGAGACGGGCGTGAACGGGGATCGGGACAGGCGGAAGGCGCAGGGCGATCCGGGCACCGATGAAATCCGATAGCGTCAGATCGGTATCGGGACCGGGGGATTGCAAGTCGAGAGTGATGAGATCAGATGACATCGAGCCGCCTTGGGAGGAGTCCTGCTTCGGATGAACCAGCTGCAATCTAAACAGGAGATTAATTATAGACACGGCTTTTTCGCACTGCAAGCGATCGGTTTTTTGATGCGCCGGAGCGGCGATTGTGATAGTGTTTGGCTCCGTTCGGAAACCCCGGACAGTTCCCTGAGTTGAATCTCATCGCATCAGACTCTACGAGGAGGCATCATGGCAGTCGTAACCGCTCTCCAATTCAGTCCCGTTTCCGGGGCGATGATCTGTGACGAAGAATATTGGTATCTCCGGCGCAGACGCTCTTATTTCACCGATAACATCCGAAACCTGATCCCGGAAGACGTCGCAGAAGCGCTGGGTATCGAAGCAGCATACGGCGGATACGGACATCCCGGTTTCCACGAGGAAGTGATCCGTCGGACGCGCGAGAAGATCACGAAGATCTTCCAGGAATCAACGGGTGACAAAGCTGCCGGGCAACTCGGCGATATCGAAAACATCGCGATGATCGTGCGCCAGGCGATGCAGGATACGCGACGCCGCAAGGTCGATGACATGCTGAAATACCTCTACGGATTCAACATGGACGAACTGAACCAAGGCGTCTTCGAAGAGAACGGCACGAAGTACGACATCAAACAGGAAAATGTCGTGACGGACGCCAAGAAGATCGTCACCTACGAGAAGAAAACCGGGTTGACCGATCCGATCTTCAAAAACAAGGCTGTCGTGATCGGTTATGATCGGTCCTTTGGATATCGTGGATTCCACGTGAACGCTGAAAACACAGTATGTTCGCTGATCTCGGGAGGCTTCGAAGCCATCGGAGCCGGTCTGTACGGCGCTGGCGTCGAATTCTCGCGAATCATGAACCGCCTGACGTTGGATGAGCGCCGCAACGGGTTCGACCGTGTCTGGGGAGTCATCGCCCTGATCGAAGCGACCCTGAAGGCGTACGATCATTTCCACGAAGTCGGCGGCGGACTCAATTTCATCTATATCAACGGCGAAGCCTCCTCCCCTGCCGATCGCTATATCGAACTCCACGACAACATCACACGGCTCGCACACGAAATGGTCAAAGCCGCTCAGTATTCTCTCGTTGGCTACGCGCAGATCTACCCCCTCATCAACGACTTGATTTTCAATCGTGCGGATCGTCGGAAGGTCGAGAAGAAATTTTTCCAGAGTGTGAAGGACCAGAAATCACTGAACAAACTCCTCCGAGGCTACAAGTTTCATCCGTATCCGCCCGCGCCGGCTCAAAAAGAAACCAAAACCACCGGAACGGCATCATAAGGAGACTTTGACATGACATCCATCAACGCAATTCGATTCAATGAGTTCTCCGGTGCCATGGTGTGTGACGAGCAACGCGGATGGAATCCGGAAAACATGATCATCAACTCTGCCGATAAGATTAAACCGGTCATTCCCGAAGACATCGTCCGGGAACAGGGCATCGTGGCCTGCTACGGCAACACAGGAACATCGACGATCGGTGACGAATTGAAATTCAACATCCGCAAGCGTGTCCGCCTGGAATACGACGGACTTAAAAAGAAGAAGGACAAGACGCCCGAAAAGTTCATCACGATGGAGGAACTCGCGAAATGGGCGTTCGAAGCACAAACGAAACTCAAACGCGACCATATCAATCAGACGATCGAGGGACGGTACGGGTTCTCGGTCAATGATTTCATCCGGGGGTATTACGAAGCGGACGGCAAGAAGATCGAAATCAAGGACAAGGCCGTGATCAGTGCGATTCAGGATGCAATCACATGGAGCACTCGATCGGGCGAAATGACGTCGGTCTTCCTGAACGCCGGTATCATCGCAGGATTTGATCCCCAGCAGGGGTTCCGCATCTTCAGCCTGTCCATGATCGAATACGGCTATCACCCGGTTCAGGAGATTTTTCTGTGCGACGGATCCGGCCGTGACATGGCTTCGGTGTACATGACCGAATACAGCAATCGCAAGACGGTGCCGGAACGCCGAGGTGCGATCGACCGCGTCGAGGGGCTCTTCGAGATGATTCTGGCAGTCAACGCCGCCTGCCGCCATGACATCGGCTGCGAAGGATATCTCAATATCATGCTGTTCGACGGCCACGAGCCGAATGAAAAGAGATTGAGGACGATCAACGACGACCGGTCCAAACTCGCGGCCGAAATCGTCCACGCATGGGAAGCCCGGTTCCTCAACCGGAAAATCGCCTGCGACCTTCTGGATGAACTGATGTGGGGCGGTGGCACGTGGGAGACAGTCGACGAGAAGTTCTGCAAGGCATCGACCCACTATGAAGCAATGCTCGACTTTCTTCGAGGTTACCCCGAAGGCGGAGTCGCGTGCTGAGCAAGCATGATATCCAAGTGCTCTCGATGTTTCTCAAGGACATCGGAGACAAGGTCATCCATGAATTGACGGACAGCGCATTCATCGGGAATCTCCCCGGAGGTCTGATCAGGGATCGCATCCTCGATTATTCTCTCCGGGGAGGCAAACATCTCCGTCCCGGTCTGATGGTCGCAGCCTGTGGTGCGGTTGGCGGTAACCCCGATCCTGTTCTTCCGATCGCCGTGGCCACGGAAATGTTCCATACATGGACGCTTGTCCACGATGATATCATTGACCGTGACGATCACCGGCGCGGTGGATTGACCATGCACGCCAGGATTCTCAAGGATTTCCGAGACTGCGGGGATCTCCCTCCCGGCGTCTCGTGTGAACACCTCTCCCATTCCATGGCACTCCTGATCGGCGACGCCCAGCATGGGATGGTCGTGGACATGATGGCGCAGGCAGGGCTCACGGGCGGGATCGCTGCAGAACTGGTTCTCCACCTCATCACGTGTCTCGAAGGCAAGGTCCTGCCGGCACTGCTCACAGGCGAAGTCAGCGATGTGTTGCAAAGTCATGAACCTCTGGATCGGATTTCGATCGATGACATCGAACTGATGCTCAGACGGAAAACCGGCGCGCTGCTCACATTCGCAGTCTGCGCGGGTGCGATGATCGGCTTGAACACGCACGAACAGACCCACCCCTGGATCAAAGCACTATGCAGTTATGGCGACAACCTGGGACTGGCCTTCCAGATGCGCGACGACGTTCTCGGTATCATCGGCGACGCGGAAACTCTCGGGAAACCCATCGGTTCGGATTTTCGCGAAGGCAAACGCACGCTGGCCGTCAAATTCGCGTTCGATCACGCGTCACTGACAGGACGAGCCCGCATCGAAGCGCTGCTGGGTAAGCCGGATATGTCCGAATCGGAAGTCGATGAAATCCGGAACCTGGTTCTGGAAAACGGCGGTGTGAAACATGTCGAATCTCTGGCCGAACGATTGATCGCGGCCTCTCTGGCCGCACTCGATGCACTACCGGAATCCAATTCCCGGGACATTCTCAGAATCATCGCGGAATATACGATCTACCGGAAAAAATAATCTGGTAAGCGCCGGACTGTGAGTGATCAGACAGGTCGTACAGTCGAGGAGTGCGCGGCATCCATGAGCGATTGTGCATGTCGCAACGCTTCGGGGTCGTCGTCCGATCCAGTCAGCATCCGTGCGATTTCGCGAAGCCGCGCATCCGGATCGAGTGCTTCGACTTGAACCTGCGTCGACTCTTCGTGCAGCGTTTTTCGCACGACAATGTGCCGGTCAGCTGCGACGGCGAGTTGCGGGAGGTGGGTGACGCAGAGAATCTGACGGTCGCGTGCGAGGCGCTTGAGTTGACGGGCCACCGCAACGGCTGTCTGTCCACCGATTCCCGAATCCACTTCGTCGAATACGACCGTATCGGCATCGTGCGATGACAGCAGGTGTTGTTTCAGCGCAAGCGTGATCCGACTCAGTTCGCCTCCTGATGCCACCCGCACGAGGGGTTTGAGCGGAATACCGGGGTTAGCGGAAAGCATGAACTCAAGAGTGTCGGTCCCGAATGGACCAAAGCATGCGGGAATGCGGAATCCCTCAGGCGGTGATTCCGAACCGCGCACAGGTCCGAACGCAACCTCGAACCGCGATTTCTCCATACCCAGTTCGGTAAGCTCACCTTCGATCCGGCGGCAGAGTCCGGGAGCCAGACGGCGGCGGGACTCACTAAGTGACCGATCGGCGGATAGATATTCCGCAAAAATATCAGACCATTCGGTCTGAAGCACCCGGAGCTGCACATCGAGATCACCCATCGACTGCTGTTCTGTTGCAATCTGACGACGATACTCGATGATTCCGTCGATACTATTCCGGTATCGGCCTTCCATGCTCTGGAGAAAATGAAGCCGCTCGTTGACCTCTTCGAGACGCTCCGGAGATACCGAAACGCGATCACGATACCGACGGATGGCATCCGACAGGTCTTCAATCATCACCGAAAGCGATTCGGCCTGTTCGGTGAGTGCCTGGATTTCCGGATCACGCGTCGATGCCTTCTGGAGCGATCGGATCATCGGACCGGTCCGCGACGATAGCCCCTC
Source organism: uncultured bacterium (assembly GCA_964472395.1). Classification (GTDB taxonomy): domain Bacteria; phylum CSSED10-310; class CSSED10-310; order CSSED10-310; family CALFER01; genus CALFER01. Next base: position 32,049 of record CAYYMM010000007.1, read on the forward strand.
ATCCGAGTCACCCAGCGCAAGCTCCGCTTCACGCAATGCCCGGATGATCTCCTCGGCATATCGAAGCCGCTGTTGCTCGGTGATGAGTTCCTCCTTCTCGCCCTCTTTCAATCCTGCCTGATCGATCTCGTTCATCTGAAACCGGATCAGATCGCTTCTCTGGCGGACGGATTCGAGGTGTTGAACGAGATGCTCGATCGATTGAGTAATCTCAGAAAGATGGGAATGAATTCGGGCAATGGATTCGACCGGGCCATCGAGATGAACAGCGTGATCGAACAGGGTGAGATGATTGCGGGGTTGAAGCAAAGCCTGGTGTTCATGCTGACTGTTGATTTCGATAAGCGGCAGTGTGACCTTCAGAAAATCCTGACGGGATACGGCATGATCATTAATCAAGAAACGATTGCGGCCCTTTTTGTTGATTTCACGACGCACTGTCAGGATCTGATCAGAGGCAGGCTCGATGTCCAAACTCTGCAAGGTCCGGGTGATCTCCATCGGATCGGCCGGTGTGCATTCCGCTTCGATCACGGCGACCAAAGCGCCTTCGCGGATCGTGTTCTGGTCAGCGGATTCTCCGAGCAGCATGGCGAGAGATTGAACGAGAATCGATTTACCGGAACCGGTTTCGCCGGTGACCGCCGTGAGGCCTTCGTCGAACGGGATGTCGATCGAAGCGATCAGAGCAACATTTTCGATGTGAAGCATTCGGATCATGCCGTTACCGCTGCCCCCATTTCAGTTTGTGGCATAGCACTTTATAAAATGAGGTATTGGGATTTTCGATCAGGGAAATCGATTTGGTCGATCGACGGATTTCGACGCGATCAAGATTTTCGAGCGGGAACCAGAGTTGGCCGTCGAGAGTGAGTGTGACCTCACTGTCCTGCGAGAGCAGTTCGAATTCGATGACCTGATCCGCACTCATCACGATCGGCCTGTTTGTAAGCGTATGCGGGCAAATCGGCGTCAGGACGATCGCATCGAGCGAGGGACTGATGATCGGGCCTCCGGCTGCGAGAGAGTAGGCGGTGGAACCGGTTGGTGTTGAGACGATCACGCCGTCGCTGAAGAAGGTTGTCAGTGGCTTGTGGTCGACTTTGGCTGAAATCTGAACGATTCTCGCCAGTGTCGCCTTGTTGATCACAACATCGTTCAGAACTGAATTGCGATGCACGAGCGTCTCACCCCGGATCTGCGTAGCGTCCAGCATCAGGCGGCGCGAGACGGAGAATTCACCATCCATGATCCGGTTGAGTGAATCGTACATTTCGGTGAGAGTGAACGCGGACAGGAACCCGAGGCTTCCCATGTTGACGGCCATTACCGGAATATCGAAGCGCTTGAGCGCGCGGGCGACGCGCAACAAGGTCCCGTCCCCGCCCAAAACGATCACCAGCCCGCAGTCCTCCGGAATCGTTTCGGAAAAGCGAGCAGCACTGCTTTCGCTGATCGACTCGAATGATTCGGCTTCGATCGAGACTCGAACGTTACGCGCCGCGAAGTATCGCAACAGGTCACGCCCGACCTCCTGTAAATTCTGCGCATGCGGTTTTCCGAACAGTGCAACGTGTTCCATGTGTTTCTCCGTCAGTCTTCGACGCAGCTGCGTATCCAGGATTCATACCTCTCAGAAGTTGTCGGATCACCCCGATCGAGGTGGAAAAAAAACTCACGGTTGCCGCTCGGCCCGAGCAGTGGCGATGGAACCATGCTGCGCAGCCGCCAGCCGCTCTCCGAAACATGTGCCGCCATTGACCTCAGAACTTGTTCGTGTACGCGTCGATCGCGAACGACTCCGCCCGAACCGACAGCCTCGCGGCCAGCCTCGAATTGCGGTTTAATCAATGCAATGATTTCTGCACAATTATCCAACAGCGCGACCAGATTGTCAAAAATCAACGTCAAGGAAATGAACGACATGTCCAAAGTGACGACTTGAATCCGATCAGGGATCGACGACGGATCGAGGTGTCTGAGATTGACGCGTTCCATCACGACTACGCGGGGATCCTGGCGGAGTTTCCAGTGGAGCTGTCCGTACCCCACATCGATCGCATAAACTTTCCGCACACCTGCTTTCAACAGGCAATCCGTGAAGCCACCGGTCGAAGCGCCGCAATCGAGTGCCGTTTTCCCCTCAACATCGATCCGGAATGCATCGAGAGCGCCTCTAAGTTTCAAACCGCCCCGACTGACGAAGGAATCGACCGGCAGGTCGAGAGCGATGTGACCGGAGCGGAGCACAAGCGTTGACGGTTTGGACACAGGTTTTCCGTCGATGGTGACCCACCCGTTGCGGATGTACTCCGCCGCCTGAGATCTACTCTCGGTGACGCCGCGGTGGGTGAGTAGAAGATCGGCGCGTATGAAGTCCATGGGTCTGCTGAGCGGATTCATCCCGGAACGGCAGGCCCGCAGGATGTCGAGACACGAGCAGACGAATCCTGCGGATGATGTCCTCCCGGCACAATCCCAATTCCTTGCGTAGTTCCTTCGGAGTTCCCAGACCGACGAACTGATCTGGAATGCCCATGCGGTCGATCTGTTCAAGACTGACGGCATGACCTTCGAGCAATTCGAGTACCGCACTCCCCATTCCACCGGCCAGTGAACTCTCCTCGATTGTCAGCAGCCGGCCGGTTTTCCGGATGGATTCGAGAATCTTGGCGCTGTCGAGGGGTTTTATGAAGCGGGCATCGATGACTTCGACATGGATGGCTTCTGCTTCGAGATCCTCGGCAGCCGCCAAGGCTTCGTAGACAAGCGGTCCGACAGCGACAATCGTCAGATCGGATCCCGTACGCAGAACTTCGGCTTCCCCGAGCGCGAAAGTCAGCGGATTCATGACAACGGGAACACCCACTCCGGAACCTCGCGGATAGCGGATTGCGACCGGCATGTTGAACGTCACGGAACTGAACATCGCTCGGCGGAGTTCATTTTCATCACGCGGCGCGATCACGACGAGGCGCGGCAAGTGTCTGAGATAAGCCGGATCGAAGATTCCGTGATGTGTCGGCCCGTCTTCTCCGACAACACCGCCTCGGTCTATCGCGAAAACAACCGGTAGATTCTGCAGACAGATATCATGGAAAATTTGATCATATGCACGCTGAAGAAATGTTGAGTAAATCGCGACGATCGGCAGCTTTCCCTGACTCGATAAACCGCCTGCAAACGTCACCGCGTGCTGTTCAGCGATCCCGACATCATAGAAACGTTTCGGAAATTCACGAGCGAACTGGGTCAGACCGGTTCCGAGAGTCATGGCAGCAGTGATTGCGACGATTCGATCATCCGCATGCGCCAGATCGCAGACAGCCTTCCCGAATACCGACGTGTAACTCGGCGGACCCGATTTCTCCTCAAATGCTCCGGTTTGCACGTTGAACGGCGGAGCGCCATGAAAGCGCTCGGGCTCCGATTCAGCCGGTTTATACCCGAAACCCTTGCGGGTCAGTACGTGAACCAGCAAAGGACCGGGTATCGTCCGGATGTTATCGAACAACTCGACCAATCCCTGTAGACGATGTCCATCAAAGGGGCCGAGATACTGGAACCCGAGTTCTTCGAACAGAAGCCCGGGTTGTATTAAATCCTTGACCGAGCGTTCGATCTTTTGTACGAGTCGAATCAGGTCCGTACCGGCGCGAGGAATTGATTGCAGGAGATTTTTCACCATCTTCCGCAATTGTGCTGGCCGCCGGGAAACCATTCGCCGGCTGATATATTCCGCCAGTCCGCCGACATTGGGAGATATCGACCTTTCGTTGTCATTGAGGATAACGATGAGATTTTCGTTCTTGAGATGTCCGGTTTGATTGAGGGCTTCGAACGCAACTCCCGATGTCATGCTCCCGTCGCCGATGATCGCGACCACACGGTTCGACGCACCAGTCGATCGTAATGCTTCGGCCATACCGAGAGCGAAGGAGATGGACGTGCCGCTGTGTCCGGTATCATAGTGGTCGTGAGAACTTTCGTCCTTCTTTGGGAAACCGGCTGTGCCGCCTTTCTTCCTCAGCCCGTCGATAAACGGATCGAGTCGTCCTGTGAGCAGTTTATGTGTGTATACCTGATGGCCGACGTCCCAGACGAATTTGTCATAAGGAGAGTTGAAGGCATAGTGAATCGCGATCGTCAGTTCGACGACACCCAGGTTCGATGCGAGATGACCGCCATGGCGAGCAACGGCATCAACAATGGCCGAACGGATTTCTGCCGCAAGACTGTCCAAATCACCTAACGGCAGCTTCCGAAGATCGTCCGGTGTTCTGATCTGACTCAACAAAGGATATCTCAAAAGAGTATCCGACCGATTATCGTGCATATTCCACACACCTGGTTTCTCGAATAGCCGTCACACGAATCTCACCGGGATACTCTAACTCATGTTCAATGCGCTGGGCAATCTCCCGGGCGAGCAGGGCCATCTCCTGGTCCGAAATATCTTCTGGCTTGAAGATGATTCGGATTTCACGGCCGGCTTGAATCGCGAACGATTTTTCGACGCCCTGGAATGATTGGGCGATATCTTCGAGTTTTTCGAGTCGTTTGAGATAGGTTTCAAGGATTTCCCGTCGAGCGCCTGGGCGTGCAGCTGACAGGGCATCAGCAGCCTGAATGAGAACCGCTTCGACACTGGAAGGGGGTTCATCGCCGTGATGCGATGCCATCGCGCGCACGACTTCCTTCGATTCGTTGAATTTCTTCGCCAGATCCGCGCCGATGATCGCATGCGATCCCTCGATTTCATGATCCACCGCTTTGCCGATATCGTGAAGTAAGCCGGCACGTTTCGCAAACTTAACGTTGACACCCAGTTCGGATGCCATCATCCCGGCGATGAATGCCACCTCCTTGGAGTGTTGCAGAACATTCTGTCCATAACTCGTGCGATAGCGCAGGCGTCCAAGAAGTTTGACGAGATCCTGATGGAGGCCCTGGACACCGACTTCGAACGCAGCCTGCTCACCGCTTTCACGTACGGTCTTGTCAACTTCCTTCTGAACTTTTTTAACGATCTCTTCGATCCGCCCGGGATGGATCCGGCCATCTGAAATCAGACGTTTGAGCGAGATGGCGGCAACTTCCCTGCGGATCGGGTCGAACCCGGAGAGAATAACGGCTTCAGGAGTATCGTCGATGATCAGATCGATTCCGGTTGCGGCTTCCAGTGCGCGGATGTTGCGTCCTTCGCGTCCGATGATGCGACCCTTCATTTCGTCACTAGGCAAATCGACCACGCTCACGGTTGCCTCGGCGACATAATCCGAAGCGATGCGTTGAATCGATGTCGAAATGATTTCACGAGCCTGGGATTCGGCCTTCTCTTCAGCTTCATCGATGATTCGTTTGATGCGATCCGCCGCTTCCTTTCGGGCTTCGTTTTCCATTCTTTCGACAATAATTTTCTGAGCTTCCTGCATGGACATCCCGGCGATGCGCTGTAAAACTTTATCCTGTTCCGCGATCAACTCTTTTTTCTTGTCTTCAAGAACCTGGAGATCATCCTCTTTCTGCTGGAGCGTTTTGACACGTTGATTGAAAATGCGCTCTTTTTTATCAAATTCAGAATGTTTACGATCCAGGTTTTCTTCTCGTTTGAGAAGTCGGTGTTCGAGTCTCTGAAGTTCGTCGCGGCGTTCTTTCGTTTTCGCTTCGAACTCGTTGACTTTGGCGTAGTATTTTTCTTTGGATTCGACTTCAGCCTGTTTTCGGAGTGTCTGCGCTTGCTCTTCTGCTTTGGCAAGAATTTCGGATGCCTTCGCCTCGGCTTCCTGCATGCGCTTACGTGCAGCCGATGATGCGATGAACCGTTGCGCGCCAAAACCGACGATTCCGGACAACAGTGCTATCAGCCCGCAGATCAGATAATTCAGACCAGAAATGGCACTCACCTCCCAATATTACCCTGCCGTGCCTACACGCGCAGGGAATCATGGAATCGGAAGGAGGTATCAGTCCGAGGCGAGCGCAGCGGAGATCGGAAACCTGAGAATAAATCCCTCCCATGAAATGCCGTGTGGTGAGGATGCTTTGAACCTGCTTAGACAGGTGGGAGCCTTGTCCGGCGGGTCGTTCGTCCCGTTGCCGGGCATGAATCCACCGCAGGAACGCAGACCCCCTTTTTCAAAGTGTTGGCTCAAACAGTTCCACGCCATCACGAACACCACAGGAGGGACATTCAATATGAACAGAACAACCGATAACTCAAGCGGACATGCCGCCCATAAATGATAATCGAACCGTTGCATCGACGGCAGCAGGCAGACAAGGCAAGCTGTTGTGATGCAGATCATCCAAAGCGCTGCGATCACTCGAAGTAACTGAAGATTTCCCTTCCGTTCCAAGGTCAAATTGTTCCTCATTCTTCAATCACCCGTTCGAGTTCGAGCAGGAGGCGTTTTTCGGAATCCTGAAGATTCAGGAGTGTTTCGCGGGTTCTGACGAGATCATCCGAGATGTTCAATGCCGCCAGTATCGCGACTTTCAACGCCGACATACCCTTGCTCGTCCGAGCAATTTCATTCATTCGATCGTCAACTAAGCGCGCCAGATATCGGACACGCTCAGCATCGTCTTCACCTATTATATTATAGAATTGGCCAAATATTTCAACCTCCACACGATGCATCTCACCGTTGTGTCGGCTGGAGGTTGATGAGTTTGACGGATTTATTGATCGCTCAGGGGCAGAGAATCGATCATGGACAGGAGATGCGTGATTTTTGCTCCGATGTTCATCTTCAGGCTTTCGTATTCCTGAATCTGCCTTCCACCGCTCTGCCTCCTGTGCAGCGGTCGATGCCGCATCGACCGCCGAGTTCAACTCCTGGATATGTCGTCGCAACTCGTCAAGTTCGGACTTAAGACGTTCGTTTTCATCGCGCAGGCTATGAATAACCTGTACAGCCCGCAGAACCTTGGCTTCAAGTGCGCTGAATTGCGATATGAAAACATCGTCACCCTGGACCATGGCAGAGTCTATCAAATCCATCTCCTCAATGCAAAAACCTTAAAGGTTTTCTTTAGCTACCGCAACGAGTTTGTTGAATGCCGCTGGATCGCTGATGGCCAGTTCCGCAAGAACTTTTCGATCGATGCGCACGCCGGCTTTATCAAGACCGTGGATCAACTTGTTGTACGGAATCCCCTGCAATCTGGACGCGGCATTGATCCGCTGGATCCAGAGCGCTCGAAAATCACCCTTCTTCTTGCGTCGATCCGCGAACGCATGCCGGCCCGCCTTTGAGACCGCTTCCATAGCAGGACGTATCCGCGCACTCTGCGAACCCCGATAGCCTTTGGCCAGTTTCAATATACGATTGCGTCGTTGACGCGTTTTAAATCCACCCTTTGCTCTCGGCATGACTGATAAACCTCCTGAAGACTATAGATAGGGCACGAGCCGACGAGTCTGTCGTAAATCCGCACCATCCACATAACCGCCTTTTCGAAGCTGGCGCAAGCGCTTGGTCGTCTTTTTCGTCAGAATGTGTCGGGCGAATGCGTGTTTTCTCTTTAACTTACCGTTTGCGGTTCCGCCGAACCGTTTCGCAGCGCCTCGATGTGTTTTTAATTTCGGCATATTCAACCTCTTTGTTTCTTCAGCCCGCTGTAACGCATCCGTTACTTCGGGGAAAGTATCATGCTCATGTTGCGGCCTTCAAGACGACCCGGGCTGTCGACTCGCGAAAAATCGGCCATTTCAGCAGCAATCCGATCCAGAATCTCCTGCCCCTTGTCCGTGTGCGCAATCTCTCGCCCTCGAAACATGATCGTTACACGAACCTTCGCACCCGACTTCAGAAAGCGTTCAACATGATTGCGTTTGAAATTGTAATCATGCTCGTCGATTTTTGGACGGAATTTGACTTCTTTTAATGTCGCACCCTTCTGCTTTTTCTTCGAAGCATCGCGTTTCGATCGCTGATACTTGAACTTGCCATAATCCATGATCCGGCAGACAGGAGGGTCCGAATTGGGAGAAACTTCAACTAGGTCGAGGTCGGATTCAGATGCATATGCCAACCCCTGTTCAATGCTGATGATTCCGGCTTGAGTTCCATCCGCCAAAATGCAGCGAATGTTCTTCACACGAATCTCGTCGTTGATCCGACACTCTTCCTTTTTCTTCGGATCTTTTTCGGGTACGAATGGTTTTCGCCTCAAACAGCCTCCTTTTCAGTTTCGATTCATCGGGTTATGCACACCGGACTCAATCCATCACCCGATCCTGAACCTCTGAACATGCCCGTTCCATGAATGCGGCAACGGGCATTGCACCGAGATCCCCATGTTTGCGATGACGGACCGAAACCTGTTCAGTCTCCGATTCACGATCCCCGATGACCAACATGTATGGAACCTTCTGCACCTGCGCTTCTCTGATCTTGTAACCCATTTTTTCGTTACGTTCATCATTGCGAACCCGCAGACCGGCGGTCTGCAGCCGTGCAGTCAATTTTCGCGCATACTCGTGATGTCGCTCCGCAATCGGTATCGTCACGATCTGAAGTGGAGCGAGCCACATCGGGAAAGCACCTCCGACATGCTCGATCAATCCCCCCACGAATCGCTCCATTGAGCCCAATACTGCGCGATGGATCATAATCACTTCATGGTCGGAATTGTCTTCTCCAACGTAATTCACCTTGAATCGCTTGGGAAGATTCAAATCCACTTGAATGGTGGGGCCCTGCCATTCTCTTCCCAAAGCATCCGTGAGCTTGATATCTATCTTCGGTGCATAAAACACTCCACCGCCTTCATCGATATCATACGGTTTTCCCCAACGCTCCAGGGCGGATTTCAGCGCATTGGTCGACCATTCCCATTCCGCCTCGGAGCCGAGATACTTCTCGGGACGAGTGGCCAGGAAGATCCGATACGTATAACCGAATGCGCGCATCAGCGTATCCACCAGATCGATGATCTGAAATACCTCTTCCGCCATTTGCTGCGGCGTACAGAAAACGTGCGCATCATCCTGTGTAAATCCGCGTACACGCAGCATGCCGTGCAGCGTTCCACTGCGCTCGAATCGGTAGACGGTTCCAAGTTCACAGTAGCGGATCGGCAGATCGCGATAACTTCTGAGCTGTGATTGGAAAATCTTAATATGCCCCGGGCAGTTCATCGGCTTCAACCGGTAGGGTTGCTCGTCGATCAACAACGGTGCATACATACTGTCTGCATAGTTTTGTAGGTGACCACTGATCTCATAAATCCGCTCACGCGCGATATGTGGCGTGTAAACCATCTGGTAACCCCGCCGGAAATGCTCGGCCCGCCAAAATTCCTCGATGAGATGCCGGACAGTGGCACCGTTGGGATGCCAGAAAATCAAACCGGCGCCGACATCTTCATGGATTGAGAACAGATCGAGTTCCTTACCGAGTTTTCGGTGGTCACGGAGACGGATTTTTTCGCGAAGTTCGAGATAGGCGTCGAGATCCTGCTGGGAATAGAAGGCGGTCGCGTAGATCCGCTGCAGGATATCGTTGTGTTCGTCACCCCTCCAATACGCGCTCGCCGAAGACAGCACCTTGAATGCCCGAATAAAGCGGGTGTTCAGGACATGCGGCCCACGGCAGAGATCCATGAAGGAGCCTTGCTGATAAATCGATACCCTGGCGTCGGGAATCTCAGCCAGAAGTTCGACTTTGTATGTTTCGCCCTTCTTCGAGAACAGCTCGATCGCCTCTTCCTTCGTCATCTCCCGCTTCTCGAACGATGCGTTCTCCTTGACGATCCGGTTCATCTCTTCTTCGATCCGCGCCAGGTCATCGGGCTCGAACGGTCGGCTGACCGCGAAATCATAGTAAAAACCGTCCTGCGTGGCCGGACCGATCCCGAATTTCACGCCGTCGAACAGATTCATGACCGCCTGGGCCATGACGTGCGCAGCGCTGTGTCGCACCACATCCAACCCTCTCGCGTCTCCTTCACACACAATGTCCGCTTCGCCCAACATCGTTACTGGAGAATGCAGATCGATCAACCGATCGTTCATCTGGATGGCGAGGGGATTTTTAAACTTCATCCCGGTCGTTTTCTCGACATGCTTCACGAACTCCAGTCCGGAGATGCCTTCGGGAACAGAAAGCGACCCATGATCTTTCAGGATAATGACCAACATGATCTCAAATCGGCGAAGCCGGCTCCTTTTCTCACCTTCAACAAACGGGGCATTGCCTGATCCAATCTCGGCTCTGCCCCGGCGACGTCGTTTCAATTTTCGGCCGAAAGCCCAGGTTGGGCTTCAAAATCAATAGGCGCGAGGGGAATTGAACCCCTGGCCCCTTCCGCGTCAAGGAAGTGCTCTCCCCCTGAGCTACGCGCCTGAAGCCTCCCGACCCTTTCGAATCGAGATCCACCTCTTTTACCCGGCACGCACATGATTGTCAAGTATTTTCGATGAAGCAGCGCGTTCAGGTCCGGTTCAGTCTGTAACGGTTGTCTTTGTAGATCCTCTAATTATATGATTTATGGATGGATCCGCCGAGTCCGCGGATCGAGATTCCCACGAAAGGAGCATAGAAATGATTCATCGATATCTGATCGGGCTTGCAGTCGCCGCCGTTCTGGCAGGCTGCGCGACGACTCCCCCGGTTCCTCTTCCCGATCGCGTGTCACGCATCGATCCGTCTGCATCTTGCGAGTGCGAGCCGCAAGCCGGCACCTGGGATGTCCGCGCACAGTTGACGGAAGATGGCGAAAGGGCGTATCTGGCGGTGTATCTGGACAGTCCGTTCGACACCATCCGGGAGCCCCAGATCAAAACCACCGGTATCGCGATCTACAAAGGTAAATCCGGCAAGACCTATTTCTATGATCTCGGACAAATCACCCGATCACGAACCGTTGGGACCCTGTTCATCGAGGATCCTTCCAAGTCCCGAGTGGGATCCGAAGTCATGTATCAAGCGTTCAAGATGGAGCGCCGCGAAGGCTCCGATTGTCTCAGATTGGACGACCGGGGTATGCATCGAGGAGCACTTGGAATACCCTGATTCAGATCTACCAATGAACCTGAAGGCATGGACCGAATCTTGCATCATTGTGTTTCCCGGAATCCGCGTGTACCGCGATCCGATGCATGCAGCACTTTCTTCCTCATAAGGAGTTGATATGAACCGTTCCGTTCGACAGTCGCCAGCAGGATTTCTTCGAGGCATTTTGCTCGCCATGAGCCTGCTCTCGGTTTTCCTGCCCAACCTTCATGCATTTACCGAAGCCGAACCCAGTGTGCTGGAGCGTGATCTTCTGATTCCTCCAGATGCCTCCATCCTCGTTTCCCCTTCTCTTTCTCCCTTCTTCCTCTCCGGCAACAATCCGCCTTCAAATCCGCGCATTCTGAATTTCATGACTCGCTACGGTGCGCAATGGGATGTGCAGTGGGATCTGCGATCCGATCGGCCGGATCTGATCTCGGGACAAGGCATCCCGCTGATCCCAGGCCCCGGCAACTCGCTAACGCTCAGCGATGTGACTGTCATGGGGAAACCGATCCAGACACTCGATCGCACCGCCATGTCGGAACTCGCGATCCAGTTCATCGAAGATCAGTTCGACGTGCTTCGGGTCGAACCCGCCGATCTCAAACTCGATGAACTCGCGACAGAAACCTTCGGGAACAACCGGCTATGGTTCGTGGTCTTCAACCAGGTGCATCGCGGGATCCCGGTCAAGCACGCGCAGGTGTTCGTGCGGGTGAACTCGGGAAACGTCACGCAATTCGGCGCTCATCGGTATTTTCCGGTTGATCCGTCTTTGAATACGGTTCCGACGATCCGCGCCGAAAAAGCGCTCGAAATAGCCACGGCCCACGCCGACCGTCTCGCATTCGGCGACCTCGACATCGTCGATCCTCCTGAACTACTCTGGATTCAGACTTTCACTGAGACCGACGACCTGATTCCCGGTGAGCCATTCACCGGAACGCCCGGACAGGGCTATTCACATCGGCTCGTTTGGGAAACGCGCTTTCGGCTCGATCCCAATCCTGAAACATGGTTTGCCGTCATCGATGCGCAATCGGGAGAGATCCTGTCGTTTCGCAATGACAATCGCACCGCTGCCGTTTCCGGAGGTGTCTATCCGGTCACCAACATCGATACGGAAGTGAACCTGCCGTTTTCGTTTGCGAGCACCTCACAGGGAACCGCGACGAGCGGCGGTCGATATACGTACACGGGTGGTACGGCTTCCTGCACCATGAATGGTCAATATGTCCGGATCAGCGACAACTGCGGATCGATCAACCTGTCAACCTCGGCGGATCCCGGAGATTTGAACTTCGGCGGCAGCGCCGGGCAGGATTGTACAACACCTGGGTTCGGCGGTTCGGGTAATACACACGCCTCCCGATCCTGTTACTTCCATGTCAACGACATCAAGATGAAGGCACGAGGGTATCTGCCGTCCAACTCGTGGCTGCAGCAGAATATGACAGCCAATGTCAATATCAACGATACCTGCAACGCCTACTGGAACGGCAGCACGATCAATTTCTATCGATCCGGTGGGGGCTGTTCGAACACCGGTGAAATTTCTTCGGTATTTCTGCATGAGTGGGGTCATGGGCTGGATGACAACACCGCTACCGGATCGCCGGACATGGCATCCGCGGAAGCACTCGCCGACAGCATGAGCTTCCTGCATACTCAGGTGTCGTGCATCGGCCACAACTTTCAGCCCGGATCGCCCTGCAGTTTCGGGTGCGATTCGACCTGTACCGGTGTTCGTGACGCCGGTGTGAGACCGTTTGTTCGGCCGTCCAACATCACGTCGGCACCGGCGAATTGCGACCGCTGGAGCTGCCCGTATTACGGGTACGACGGGATCATGGGATACGAGGGACACTGCGAAGCCCTCATCGCCGCAGGCGCCATCTGGGATGCCGCCAATAAACTCGCCACTCAGATGGGAGGAAAGGCCGGATGGGAACACGCCAATCGTCTGTTCTTCGAAACGATGGGAAGCGCAGGAGCAGCCTACCAGATCCAGTCCGGCGGGACGTGTAATCCGAGCGCCACGATCAATGGTTGCGGGAGTACGAACTATTATCAGACCTGGATCTTTGCGGACGACGACAATGGAAATCTCGCAGACGGAACGCCTCATGGATGCGAACTGTGGAACGCCTTCAACGACCATGGCATTGCATGCGGCACACAACCGGCCTGTTACACGACCTGCCCGACGATCTCGACACCCACACTTGCCGTCATCCCCGGTGATGACTCGGCCACCGTTTCCTGGTCATCCGTACCGAACGCCTCTACCTACCGGGTTTTTCGAAACACTGTCGGCTGCAATTTCGGGATGACTCTGATCGGAACGAGTTCGACCACGCAATATGTCGACAGTTCCGTCGCGAATGACTTTACTTACTACTACGCCGTCCAGGCTGTCGGTTCGAACGACGCCTGTGTTTCGGCTTTTTCGACCTGTCAGGCCGTCGAGATCACGGGATGCGCCAACCCGCCGCTGGTCGATGCCGGAGGCAACCAGGAGACCTGTCCGGGACAGGCGGTGACAATCGGAGGCAATCCGACGGCATCGAGCGGTACACCACCTTTCACCTATCTGTGGACACCAGGCAACTATTCAAGTTCCAATCCGTCGGTCAGTCCGAACCAGACGACAACCTACACGGTGTTTGTGACCGACGGCATCGGCTGTGTGGGATCGGATACCGTCACCGTCACCATCGATTCGCCCCCGACGAATGCCGGATTCGACCAGTTCACGTGTGCGGGGCACTGCGTCCAGATCGGAGCCGCTCCGGTATCGGGATACACCTATCAATGGTCTCCAACGACTGGCCTTGACAATCCGACCATCGCCAATCCGATGGCGTGTGTCTCGCAGACCACGACCTATACGTTGACAGTCAATGCCTCCGGGTATCTCTGCCAGGGACGCGACACCGTCGTCGTGACAGTCGCTCAACCGTCTCTGTCCTTCGATAACGCCGATGTCATTTCGGATTCCGGTGATTCGGACGGATCGCCAGAATCCGGCGAACGGATCCAGATCAGAATCACGATCCGGAACAGCTCCCCGATTACCGCATACGACGTCACAGCGAACCTGAGTTCACCGGATAATCTCATTCATGTTGTCTCCAGCCCGCAATCCCTTGGCGATCTCGGTTTCAACGCAACGGCTGCCGCAACATTCGAATTCATCGTGGACATGACGCATGAATGCCCCGATCTGACATCGCTGACTCTGAACCCCTCCGCATGCGGAGGCCCGACGAGTGCGCTGCTGATTCCTTTGCAACTCGGTCAGTCCGGGGGGATCGAAACATTCTATTCGACCGGATTCGAAGGCACATCGGACGAGGGATGGACCCACGTCCAGGTCTCGACGCAGGACGATTGGCAACGAGGATCCTGCACCGGCACGAGTGAATATGATCCATCTAACGCATTTGAAGGAGTGAATGTCTGGGGCAATGATCTCGGATACGAAGGGTATGACGGCAACTACAAGAACAATGTGAACAACTATCTGCTGTCCCCGGTAATCAATTGCACGGGAAAGGCCGGAGTCCGGTTGCAGTTCCACCGCTGGTTGAGTGTCGAAGCCGGCATATACGATCAGGCGACGGTATATGTGAACAATCAGCAGATCTGGCAGAACGCGCAGAACAACGACCAGGTGGATACCGCGTGGGTCCCGGTCGATTACGACATCTCAGCGATTGCCGACAACAATCCATCGGTACAGATCAAGTTTGAACTGATATCGGATGGAGGAGTCACCTTTGGCGGATGGAATATCGATAACTTCAAGCTGGTTTCCGATTCTCCACCGGAATGCGATTCCTTCGAATGCTCAGGCCCCTATGCAAATGCCGGCCAGGATGTCACCTCACCCGCAGGAAGCGCGGTCGTACTCAATGGCGCAGGATCATCAATCGTCAACTGCGTAGCCGGTATTCAGTATCGCTGGCGAGGTGGCGAACTCGGAGCCGGTGCATGGTTATCCGGACCGACGGTAACGGTTTACCCGACGGAAGCCACGACCTATACATTGGAGATCCGATGCTCGGGGAGTCCGGATTATGCCGGCTGTTCCGCTTCGGACACGATGTCGGTATACATGTCCGGACAGCCGACGCCGACGGCTCCGCCTCCCACTGCGACTTTCCCGCCTTCGACGGCGACACCGACCCAAGTTCCTCCCACATTCACCCCTCCTCCTCCACCGACAGCGACTCCGACAACTGCCCCGGGAGAACCCACCAACACACCGGTTCCTCCGACACCCACACCGACCACGATGCTGCCGTCTCCGACACCCACATCATCATCCGGAGGACTCACCGTCAATCTGCTGCTTTCGCGAACCGAGTTTCACGCGGGCGATCCATTCCTGCTTGCAACGCAGGTCGACAATCCCGGCGCGGCCATTCTGGTCGACGAATACCTCCTTCTGGAAGTCTACGGAAACTTCTGGTTTTATCCGTCCTGGCAGCAGGATCTCGATCGGATGCAACGCGTGATCGAACCGGGTCAGTCGGTGACAACGATTTTCAACTTCCTCTGGCCTCAGGTCGACGGACAGGCTGAGGGGATACTCTTCCATTACATCCTGTGTCAACCGCAGACGTACCAGTTGCTGAGCAACTATGTGTTTGTGGAGTTCAGCTATCGCTGATTCTCGGGGTGATTCACCCTGATTCGTTTTCCTCCTTGTGTTTCCGGGGATGCAAGCATCCCCGGATTTTTTTTCAGGTTTGTCATTGCGGAGCGGCCGGGGGGGGAGTAGAATTCAGAGTATGTGGAGACCATCATTCGGCGAAATCTTACTGATACTGGCAATCGTGATCATGATCTTCGGAGTCAAACGGTTACCCGAAATCGGAACCAGCATCGGGCAGGCATTTAAAAACCTGAAAAAATCTCTTTCGGAAGACGATAAACCCAAGCTCCCGCCTTCCGATGAACAGCCGAAGCAGTAATCGCCCATCTTCGCCTGTCCGGCACGACATGATGTGCGAAGTCTGTCAACTCATTTGAGGGTTTGTTTGATCTGCTGGAGTTCTTTGTGCAGCTGAATCATTCCCAGAATGGTGCGATAGACGGCCGAGGGTTTGACAGTAGTCTGACCGGCATGACGCGGCAGGTGCGTGACACCGATTTCTTTGACTCTGAATCCATACACGACCGCCTTGGCCATGATTTCCGTATCCACCATGAAGTGCTCCGACTTGATCTTGATCCTGTCGAACACTTCCCTGCGGAAAAATTTGAACGCACAATCCACATCCCGAACCGTGAATTTAAACACCGCGTGAGACATCAGATTGAAACAACGGGAGACGAATTTACGGATCCATGGATCCTGGCGATCTTTCCGATATCCCACCACCAGATCGAAATCCCGAGTGTACGGCAACAATAGATCGATCTCATCCAGCTTGAACTGGCAGTCGGAATCCGAGTAAAAGATCAGGGATTTTTTTGCGTTCGTGAAACCGGTCCGCAGAGCTGCCGTATAGCCGCGGTTGGGTGTATGCGTATAGACGACAAGATTGGCGTATTGCGTCTGAAGTCGCCTCAACACGTTCGCTGTGTCATCCAGCGAGCCATCATCCACGACGATGATCTCGTAATCGGACGAAACCTTGCGAACCGCCGCATCGGCCTCGGCAAGCAATCGATCCAGGTTGTCCTGTTCGTTGTATGCCGGAAAAACCATTGAGATCGAGTAATCAGAGTTCATAAACACCTCGTTGTGAATGTCTCTGGCTCCTTCATTATACATCTTTCGGCGTGGCGAACCATAGAAATCTCCCGGATTCAGTCCTTTTTCCGGCAAACCACCATTGTCCATGGAAACGGTCTGAGCACCACCGCGATACGGAAGTATTCGTCGAGCAACCGGAGAATTCCGCGGCGGGACCAGTGCTGGACATGTCCGGGTGTGTTACCAAGATCCCGGATATAGCGCCCCGAGATCACATTACCGATCCTCCAGACCGGTTCCCATGGTACGCTGATGATAAAATCCCGGCGACCAACACGCGCGAGCTCCTCCAAACCGGCTCGGATATCCGTGAGATGTTCGAGCACTTCGAGTGCCAGAACCAGGTCGTAACTCCTGTCGCGAAACGGGACAGCCCCGCACGATGCCTGAGTAAAACACGATGCCTGCGCCCGATTCATGGCCCGTTTCAGTTCCTCAAATCCCAGATCCAACCCGCATGCGACAGGCATCGGCTTCCATCTCCGCCTCACACGCTCCAGCATGACTCCGTCTCCACATCCGATCTCAAGGACGGAACGCGGAGGCGCGATGACATGCGTCGCCTGGTCGAACGCGTTGAGAAATCCGGTCATGAGCCATTTCGTCACCGGGTTATTCGAATCGTATTTATTGTATTGATTGCCCAAAGGAACCCGGTTCATCCCGTGTGCCCCCCTTCCCCATCAGTCGATCTATCACAACACGTTTCAGGAAGATCCGCACTGGAGTGAAGCATGGCACGAATACCGAAAAGATGCCTCCAGGCGATTTCCTTCGTGATGATCAACACGAGACTGTACACCATCACCATGAGCGGTACGGCCGCCGCAAGCTTCAGATAACCCCTCAACGGCAGAAAGAATCCCACCGCATAGACAGACGCACCTGCCATACAGGTGTTGATCCACGTCGAGAACCTGACGAGTGTGAAACCGGAATTTCTGAGATCTCGGAAGGCCATCATCATACCGATCAACCAGAACACACCCGCACCGATCGCCGCGCCTTCGATGCCGTACTCCGGAACCAGGACCGTCAACCCGCCGACTTCCAATCCGATCGTCAGAAGGGCTGTGCGGATGGATCGTGACGGCAGGCCGCTTCCGGTTAGAAGGATGAACGAGATAAACATCATCGAGTAGAACACCTCGCCGATTGGCAGGATTCTGAGCGCGTACCGTCCCTCCCAGTACGCGTGCGGATAGACCAGTTGAAGCAACTCGGGTGCAAGCGCTGCGATTCCGGTCGCGATCAGGCAACTGTACAACAAGGTGACTCTCAGAATCCGCTCGGCACGCAGTGCTGTTTTCCGGGTATCCCTTTCCATTCGACTTGATGAAATGAGAGGGAAGGCCACAAGTCCAATTGCGACGACGCAGATATATGGGATTCTGGAAAAAGTCTGAGCCGCCGTGTAAAAACCTGCCGATTCTCCCGAATACGCCGCCGGCATCAGGGCTTTGACTGCAAATAGATCGAGATTGAGCAGCAGATTGTTGAACAGTGTGATCAGCATCGTCGCACACTGAAAGTTGATCAGAATCCGGCAGGAGAACATACTCCCGATGGTGCGCGCCGGTACCTTTGATAACACCATGAATCCGATGCTGATGATGACCAGGGATGCGATCAGGTATCCCAGAAATGCCCCGGGCACTCCTTCGCCGAAAAACGCGAATGCCAGAACAAGAATCGTTTTCAGGAGTGCAAACGAAACATCCAGCGCTGACTGACGAGCAAACAGCCTCCGACCGTTTAACTCCCCCATCACGACACCATACAATGCATACACGCATGGCAATAATGCACCGATCCGGATCAGACGTACCAGGCCGGGATCCTTCAAAACACCCGCGATCCAAGGTGCGGTCAGAATGATGGCGGCACAGAGAACCCAACCGAATCCGAATTGGAAGAACAACGCCGTACGGCGAATACTGGATTCCGAATACTCACCGGACGACACGAATCGCGAAATCGCCTGGATCGTGCCAACGATGACGGTCATGTTGAAAACATTGAGATATCCGAGAGCGACACCGAACTGACCAAATGCCGATGGTTCGTTCAGAATCCGAGGAAGGAAAAAGTAGATGGCGTATCCGGAAAGCATGAAGGCCAGTTTGGCCGCGGATAATGCGAGGAACCCGGAAGCTGCCGATTTCATCATTCAGTCAGCGGATCCAACTCGATTCGAGGGCATCCGGTCATTGGGAAAACGATGACGGGAAGAGATGAAAACAACTCTCCGGCGCTCCGTCGAGAACAACCATGCACAGTTCGAGTGGTCCTTTCACCGGGAGACGACCCGGTTCGATCTCGAGCAGAAAACTTCCCGGCACCGATGGCGAATCATCCTCCGGGATAAACACAAGCTGTGCCCCGTCACCTTTCCATGTCGATTGTGTCGGCACCTGTTTATAATTGATCGGAATGCTGATCCGACCATTCACCCAGAGTTCAGCCGAGAGTTCGGTCCCGGAGAATGCCCCGGAAAACGTGATTTTCGCAGTGGCATTCGCCTCGATGTTCTCTGTTTTCCAACAGAACGTATCGACATCGTCGCCCTGACAAACCCGGTGCTCCGTTATGAGTTTCTGATCATCTCCGCCTGCATCGCTCGCATCGGGTTGTGTTGCCCTGCCGGCTATTGCACGAATCCGGGTCAGATCGAAATCCGCCGGTTGATGGCTCTGCTGGTGCTCCAACTCGATGCTTCTGCCTTCCGTGTCGATCAGGCGGAGCGTGAAGTACCAATCTCCGACCCCCTCACATGATCTCACGAATACCTGATTCCACCCTTCCACAAGGACACAATCCCTTGTATCGACACGTGTCGACTGGAGGACGGTCTTTTCAAGAACCACTTGCCCGTTGATGGTGATTTCGAATGGGTCGGGTGACCCGAAGACTTCAATCCGCGCGTGCTGAGTCTGCGAACTCTGGATATATGTGCAGGCCTTGCCGCAGCATTCCTCGGGATTGTTCTGCGTTTGCGGGTCCTTTCGGGCAAAGAAACCGTTCAAATCCACGTTGATGAACTGATTGTCCATTCGCTGCCATTGGATCGGCCCATGCATTCCGTCATACTTCCGATCGGGATCGGTTGAATAATCTGGTTCCGATTGCACGAAAAATTCCTCGCGCGGGGTTCCGAACAACCCGAGAGCGCTCCATTCCGTCAGGAACTGTTTTCTCTTTTTCAGATCGATGATGACAAACTCGGTGACTCCATCGGGACCGATGATTTCCTTCTTGACGTCATACTCCTCGAAGTAATTCACCTCATTGGGTCGAACTGCGAACAGAGTGGGTTTTTCGACATCATATCGTCTGAATTCATCCGGTTTGAACTCCTGATAGCCGGTTCTGCGACCGTTGACCCAATCATTTGGATCTTTCCGGGTGTAGAACAGCGCAAAGATGTACGGCATGTTGACATCGGTGGCAGTCAGGAAGCGTTGAGGATAGTCATCCTTTACAGATTCCATGTATTCATACAGTTCGCGATACCCATACTGGAAGCCGTAAATACCTCGGGCGGATTGTTTATAGTAACTGCCGTAATACCGAGTCTGGTACGCTCGTACGTCGCGCACGACGCAGACCAGAAGGAAGCCGGTCAGAGACAAACCGATGAGGATTGCGAGCCATCGCCAGCGGATGCGCATGATCCAGGACAACGCGGTTACACAGGTGAATGCACCCAGAATTGCGGGCAGGGGGCTGCCGATGATCGAACGGGTCGCCGACATTTCCTCGTGCATCAGCGCCGCCCCTATGGGAAATGTCATCAGCCACCATAGCATCATCAATCGGAAACGAGACGGCGTCCAGGAAATCAGTCCGAGACCGCCAAGGATAAGTGGAAAGAATGACCAGTACAGCTCCCCATGACCACTGACTGAATGACGGATCAGCGGATCACCCGTACGAAAAAGAAAATCAACCCCGTAGTAACCCTGGTAGTTTTTCAGGAAGATGTCTGCTTTTTCCTTGAGGGGTTTGTCTTGAATGACCCACGAGTTCCGTTTGAAATACTGGTCTGTGCGAGGTTTTGTCAGGTTGAAGTGGACGAATGGGGCCACAGTAAGAAGGATGATCACGATTCCGGAGAAAAAGCTGAGTTTATGTTTGAGGATATCCTTGAAAAATAGAACGAAAACTCCTCCTAGGAAAAGCGGCACAAAGAGATTCGCGATCGCGTAACTGTATGGAGTCAACCCGAAAAGGAACATGGCAACTGCCCAGTTGAAGCCTCCCCGACGAATGGCACGAACTAGAAAAACCATTCCGATCATGAACAGACATGGAAACGAGATCAACTCAAAGGCGATGCGACTCATATGGATATGCCAAGGGGTTACAGCCAGAAAAAAACTGCCGAAAAGGGCTGCTGTCGCGCCCCACAACTCATTGATCATCCAGAATAGCGCCAGGACTGTGATCCATCCGAACAACACGCTCGTGAGTCGAAGCGACATTTCAGATAGACCAAACACCTTGATCGGGAACATCGCGGCATATATAAAAACCGGGTTCTTGTAGCTGACGAACGACCATGAGAACAACGGCCATCGAACACCGTTCTCATCGATTCCGTAGTTTGCGAGTGCAAATGCGTTGTACCCCAGTCCGGCTTCATCGCAATACAATCCGGCGGGGACATCACCGACTCTGTAGAAGCGAATGCCGAAGGCGAGTGCGGCAATCAGGATCAAGAAGAACCAGTGACATGGCCGAAGACGACGACTGAAAATCAGACTCGCATCCGCGTCAACGTCCGCACCGAGCTGATCGAGATATTCTTGCGGAGGAGTTGTATCGATCGCTTGCATCTTTGTTTGAGTCTCCACTGTTGTCCTTGATGACCTCCTCAATCGAAGCAGTAAAAAGCTCGTTAGAATAGCGTACCATACATTTGCTTCGCAATCGACAGCAACGGTATACATCATGTCATTGTTCCGAACTCCGGATTTTTACGGCACAAATCCGATGGTTATGCTATTGTGGAATGTCGTCAATGTCTGACTGGAACGCCGAGGGCATTTTCATGAAACTCGTGATCCAAATCCCCTGCTTCAATGAAGAAGCCAACCTCGCACGCACCATACGCGATCTTCCGGATCGGATCGATGGGATCGATTCGATCGAGATTCTGGTGATCGATGATGGATCGACAGATCGCACGATTTCGGTTGCGCGCGAGTCAGGTGTGCATCACGTCCTCCCACTCAACTCACATCTCGGACTCGCCCGTGCATTTTCGGAGGGAATCCGGTATAGCATCTATCAACTTCAGGCCGACATCATCGTCAACACCGACGCCGACAACCAGTATCAGGCAAGCTTCATTCCGGATCTGATCCGGCCCATCATGGACAACATCGCGGATATCGCAGTCGGATGTCGACCGATTCATCGAATCCCGCATTTTTCAACCAGCAAAAAGCTCCTTCAGAAAACCGGAAGTGCCCTGGTCCGATTCCTGACCGGTTTCAAGGTAGATGATGCGGCCTCGGGATTTCGGGCTTACAACCGTCGCGCGGCACGACGCATCAAGATCGTTTCGGATTTCACTTACACGATCGAATCGCTGATTCAGGCCAGCCGAAGTGGCTTTCGCTTGAGGTCCGTTCCGATCGAGATCAATCCGCCCGTTCGCCCGAGCCGCTTGTTTCGAGGAGCATTTGGATACATTACCCGGCAGATCATGACCATGTTACGAATTTGGGCACTTTACAGCCCTGTCAAGCTGTTCGTCCGCACCGGTGTTCTCAGCCTGGTATTGGGAAGCGGGCTTCTCCTTCGCTTTGTCTATTATTACCTCATTTCCTGGCCGGAACCATCCGGCAAAGTTCAATCGCTCATCATCTCCAGTGTGTTTTTGATGTTTGGGCTGTTCCTGGTCCTGATCGGAGTCATTGCCGATCTGCTCGCGGTCAATCGCAGACTGACCGAGGAAGTGATTGATCGGCTGGACGAGATTGATTTCAAGGAATGATATCGATGAAGACGCTTTCCCGAGCTATGTCCCTTTATCTACTGATCGTCATCCTGACGGCATGCAATACCTCCCCCGAACTTCGGAAAATCCAGAACCGTCAATTGCAGCAGATCGGATCAGCCGGATCCGAACCGGGTGAGTTTCAGGAACCCCGTGGGCTTCATGCCGGACCGGATCAAACACTTATCGTAACAGACTTCCGGAACTATCGGATTCAGCAAATCGATCGGAACGGGAAAGCGTTGCATTCGTGGGGGAGCAAGGGAAACGGCCCCGGAGAATTGAACGATCCGGCTGACGCTGTGATGGATTCGGAGGGGAATCTATATGTCGTCGACACGTGGAATCATCGTATTCAGAAGTGTCTGGCGAACGGAGAATGGCAACTGAATTGGGCTTCCGGAACGGATTTTTACGCGCCTCGCGGCATCGCGGTCGACTCGAATAAAAAGGTCTATGTTGCGAATACCAGCCAACACAATATCAAAGTGTTCAACTCGACCGGAAAACTCCTTGCGACCTGGGGATCCAAGGGAACAGCGCGGGAGCAATTTCATGATCCGGTCGGCCTGGCTATTGGCCCCGACGGCAATCTCTATGTCGCCGACACCGGGAACCATCGACTCAAAGTTATCGGACCGGGTGGGCAGGTGCTCAGTGTCTTTCCAATTCCGGATCTTGATGGAGAGGCGTTCAACGAGACATTTGTTTCGGTCGGACCGGATGGAAAGATCTTCCTGTCTGTGCCCCAGCTCAATCACATTCTCGTCCTGAACACCGACGGATCGATTTTCAGTCGTTTTGGGAAGAAGGGAGGAGGACCGGAAGAGCTTTTCTATCCGACAGGAATCCTGGTCGACGAGAGTCAGTCCATCTATATCTCGGATTCACTGAACCATCGGATAGTCAAATACACCTATCCATCCCCATTGGTTGCTCAGACACCCACGAAGCAGTCCACTCTACATCGGATTCTCTCAATCACCCGAATCGTCCTGGATCTCATCGCCCTGATTATTGTAATCGTCGCGCTGACCCGGAAACTACGCTCACGAAATAGGCATGTTTTATCACTCGAGAAAACACGAGAACCGTCAAAGATTCAGTTAAAAATCCGGAAGATGTCTGGATACCCCAAAACACTTCTGATGCTGTTTCTGTCAGGATCGACAGCTGTCGGAGTGTCACTTTGGCTATATTCGATCGATAAGCCCGGATTGGCATCGATTATCGCAGTTGTCGGGCTTGTTCTGATTGCTCTGCAGGAGATGCCGCGGACAAATAGCGAGTCTTTTCCTCGTGAATCACGGGACATGACCCGAAATCGTGTTCTGATGCTCACGTTGATTCTATTGTGCATCACGGTGCTGTTACGGGTTTACCGGTTTGACGAGATCCCTTGGGGAATAAACAACGACGCGGCTTGGAATGGCACGTTTGCACGTCTGTTTCTGGACGGGAAAGAACCGTACACCCCATTCACCGATCAGGCATGGGGCAAGGAAACCATGTACTTCTATCTCGTGGCACTGAGTTTTAAGTTATTCGGGATCAGTCGCACAACATTGCTTCTCCCCGGCCTCGTGATCAGCATTCTGACCGTTCCAGTACTGCTCCTGTTTTTAAAAAAATTATTCGGATGGCGGTTTGCATTCATTACGGCGTTTGTATTTTCTGCAACTGCCTGGAACATCGTGTTTTCCAGGACCGGGTACCGCGCAGTCCAGGCTCCGCTGTACCTGTTGCTGACACTCGGGTTTTTCTATCTCGCCGCCGACACCTCTCGTTGGTATCACAAACTTCTTTACTATAGTGCCGCAGGATCATCACTCGGAATCGGATTGAATACTTACTTTTCATTCAGAGGCATCCCCATTCTGATGATCGTGATCGGAATCTTCACCTGGATTGAACACCGACACTTCATGCGCAAAAACTGGTGGGGCCTGGTATTGTTCCTGCTCTTCGCAATTCTATTCTTTACACCTCTGGCCATTTATGCATACCACAACTACTCGACATTCATGGCGCGTTCCAATTTCCTGTTTGTTGGGAAGAAGATTCAGGAGTCCGGATCACTCACCCCGCTATTCGACAACATCTACAGAAATTTTCTGGTGTTCACGTACAAGGCGAAAGTCGGCAACTTCTTCAACAATGACTGGCCCATCATCACTCGGTTTCTGGCCTTCTTCGCGCTGATCGGCAGTGCGGTCCACGTGCGGCATTGTTTCTGTCGCGGATCGTTCACGACCTTGATGATTTTCTGTTTCGGCATTCTTCCAGCTGTTTTATCGGAACCCGATGCTGCACGGGGGATCATGAGTCCCATCGCGATCGCCATTTTCGCAGCAACCGGAATCGTCAGCATGCTGAGACTTTTACCGCGTTCGACCCCGAATCTGCTTCAGAACTCTGTGCTTGCCATGATTGTACTCGCAATCATGTGCTTTGAGAGTCACTTTTACTTCGTCAGGCTTGGGACGAATTACTTCGCTCAGTACGGATATGCCTGTAAAAACACTCAGATTGGCATAACGGCTTCGGAACTCGCAAAGAACAACCAGATTTACATATCCCAGGCACACTTTATCGACACACCCAAATTCCTCTGTTATGGAATCCCTGGAGACATTTTTGGGATTACGAATGGTGAGGTCATCGAGGTTGTGTCGGATGACACACTTATGAAAAACCTGCAGCGTATATTAAATACACCGGTTCCAAAGGGGAAAGGTCTGGCATTCATTCTCGAGAGTCATCACAAGAACGACCCCATATTTGAGGCGATCCGTGAATCCCAACCGGACGGTGAGTACAAGGTGTTTCGCGATAAAAGACTCGGGATCGAGCCAATTTACTATACATACGTCGTTCCAGCAGACAAAGTCCGTCGTATAGGGAGCGAATCAATCGATCCGGCTAATGAGCAGGACTCTGAAAATCCTACCGAGGTGGATTCGGAATCTTTGTGATCATGTGGCGGTGTGTTTCGACGACTAGGATAGACCCGTCAGGCAGAACCGAGAGTCCCATGGGAAGTGTCAGGCGACGTCCATCCGGTCGCTGATCGACCGTTTTCAGCAGAGTTCCGTTCCGATCTGTGACATACAAGCGATTGGCGTTGGGATCAGATATCCAAACCTGATCTTGCTGATCGACGACGATGTATGGTTCGACGAACACGTTTCCCTCCCAACCATTAACAGGCCATTCCCGGAGGTAGTTCAATTCCGAATCGAACACTTGAACACGTCTGTTCTTTGCGTCATTCACGAACACCTCACCTTTACTCACACAAATACCGATCGGTTCGACAAACTGGGACGGTCCCTTTCCCAGGGTTCCGATACTTTTAACGAGCTTACCCTGAGTGGTGAGTTTGACGATTCGGTTGCGTCCTGAATCCGCGACATACAAAAAGCCGTTTCCGTCGGCTGTCAATCCTCTCGGATAGAAGAAAGCGCCGTCGGCATCACGCCATTCGCTTATATACTGACCATCATGATCGTATTTCTGGATTCGATTGTTAAATGTATCAAGAACATAAACACCAGCCTTGTCGACGGCAATATCACACAGATCGTTGAATCCTTTGTCCTCTTCCGATATCGGACTTTCCCATAAGAAGAGAAAGTTACCCAGATTATCGAATTTCTGCACGCGGTGATTTCGGAAATCTGCGATGTAAACGAATCCTTCGGAGTCGACATCGAGCGATCGGGGTTCACGGAACTGACCTCTCGCTTCTCCCTCACCACCTTGATACATCGTTCGCGGCGGGCTGTTTCGGATCTGTTCGATCCGGGCGAGTTCCGCCTGTCGTTCCTGCTCGATACGATCGGCCTCCTCCTGGATCAGACGCTGTTGCAGTTCGGCAAGTGCGTCATTCCCCGAGGCGACCTTCGCGAAATCCACATTGATACCGTAGTCATTTACCTGATAGATGATCACTTCACTGTTCGCGTAGACCGGAGTCATGTAGTCGGTCAGTTCACTAAATTTATTCAGTCCGGTCTCCGAGTACTGCTTCCGCTCGGTCTTGCCTACAAAAATCAGGTTGACATTGTAGTTCCGCAGATGTTCGAGTACCAGAGGGATGTCGAGGCTGTCATAAATTGTCTTGATCCCAATCTTGATGCGACCTGTATCGCGTTTATACTCCCGTTGATCCACATGGCTCCACCAACCGAGCACAGTCGGGATCCCCGTATTTGCCGAAATCCGTCCGAACTCGTACAGGTAATCCGCGCCCGTCGCCTCAAGAATCACTGCATCGGATGGAGCATTTCTGCTCAACCACTCGATCGCTCTGTATTCCTGCTGCAATCGCCCAGTTTTCATATAGGCGTGACCATCGAGTGTAAGAGGAAGTTTCTCACGCGCGTATTCATCATGATGACGTCGGGCATACGGTCCCATAACTGTGAAGATCAGCGCTGAACCTAGAAAGAAAAGAAATACAAGATTCCACGCCCATCCTGCGGCGCGATGCCGCAAACCGGATCGGGTCGCCGCGAACATTCGCACCCGGCGTCTGACACCAACGAGATATGATGCGACAAGAGCGAAGAAGAACCAGGCCTGCATGTAGAATTTGAATATCGTGTTGAACCGTCGATGATCACCACCCTGATAGAAATCCTTTATGTAAACGATTTCACATCCGGCGGTAATCGCGAATGCCATGAACGATATTAGGTAGACAAATCGTCGATCCCCATCCTGCAGTTCTTTTGAACCGAGATACACGATCAGACCGATCATCCCAAGGCTGTACAGAAAAACGGAATAGTCGATCTTCAAGAAGAAGAGACCGCCGAGCAACATGACGATCAAAATGGCCACGTACGAGAATCCGATGCCGAACACCCGCATCAGCGACCGACCTCGACCTCGTTCATATCCGATCCAGATCTTGATTAGAATTGTAGTCAGAATAAACAGGTAGAAACCGAACATGGTGAAAAAGCCATCGAAATTCGTCGTTTGTTTATGCTCGAACAGAAAGCCGATTCCCATGTCCTTGCGGGAGAAATGCATCAGATACGGGAGATACAGAGCAATGCTGACGCCGATCAGAATCAACCATGGGAGGAGAATCTGAGAAAAATTGCGCTTGATGGGTATTGCACCCAGGAGATGGCTGATCATGGAGACCGTATCACGGAAAAACGCAACAGGGAATCGTAATCCGCGACGGGCTTTGGTGGGAACAGGTTGAGGAAACTCCTCGACCGGAGCGAGCGCAAGAATTTCCTGCTCCATTCGATCCGGAATCTGATCAGACTCCTCGGGTTGATCGGTATCATTAACCGGGTTGACCGGTTCCGTGCCCGGAGCTACGGTAACAATCTCTTGAACCTCAACAGGTTCGATCGCAAGCGGAATAGCCTCTTCACAAACAGTCTGAGTCCGATTTTCGAGTTCGACTGTCTCAACGGATGCCGGTGTCGCCGCGGTTATGGGTATGATCTCCTCGACAAGTGAAGATTCAGGTGTTGCTGCAGCAGGAGGCAACTCTTCGGAAGTAACCGGTTCAGGCAGCGGTTCAATCGGAAGTTCGGCGGATTTCCGATATTCGACTTTCGTGGAACGCGGCCAGAAGAACATGAGAATCAGGAGTACCAGAAGCAGGTAAGTGGGGTAATCCCAGCTGTTCGTTGGAATCATGGCGCCGAATCCGATACCCGCGACCAGAACGGTACACCAGGCTGTGATTCCGGATCCGAAGATACCGCTTTGATTGATCTTGTTTCTGTAAAAGACGAATACGAGTGCCAGGCAGAACGTTGCGATGAACGTAGCGATGGTGTGTGCGTGCAGATCCATGAAATTATAGCTCCAGAATGGAAATTCATGGACCGTCGGATTGATTAGCTCATGAGCGGATCTGAAGAAACGGAATTGGGAGGCGGGACGCCCCAGCATGAAAAATAGATCTGTTACCCACTCGAGACCTCGGGCAAGATCCCAGTAAGGTGTGGTTTTCGCGTTATTCACAAAAATCCGCACAATTTGAACCAGGCCATCGAGATTCCCGACCAGGATCGTGATGATTACACAGAGACATCCGATCCACATTCTTCGGGTCAGAGTGATGGCAATCGAGGCGATCGAAAGCGCGACGAACGTCGGGATCGTCGCGAAAAACAGGTTGTAACCGTAACGCGCTTCGACTCCAGTGAACTTGGTGAGAAAGCCGGCGAGGTACTGACCGAAGTAATAGTAGTTGATTCCCTCCCCCTCGATCCATGGATCGATCGGCGGGAAATAATCAGTCCGGAGCACGGCATTCATGAAGCCGAAGTCCATTGAACTTTCGCTCCAGAAGATATCTGGATTGTAGCTTTTCAACAGAAGGAAAATCGTCAGGACAGAAAAGAAGAGGAGTTCATACCCGAGAACCGACCACCATCTTTCACGCCAGAATTGCCGGATCTCGCTGCGGTGACGCACCAGAAGCAGTCCATTTAAGACAGCCACCACAGTGATGACCAGCCAGATTAGTGTCTGGGAAAACGGGAATATTCTCAGGCTCGCAATCAACCAAGTGAGGTAACCCACCACCAGAAGGCCACCGGCTTTAGCAAGCGGATAGCCGGCATGTGGAAACCGGTGAAAGATGACAAACATGAGTGGGAAGACGACGAAACCAATAAGTTCAACGGCTAGAATCCATCGAACAACGGGGAAATTGACTCGTGACCCGATTCGATCCACCGGTTCCATCGTCAGAATGTCTTCATAGGACAACTGCTTGATTTCAGGAGGTGGAGAAACGAGATATGTCAGGATCTGTTCCTTGGTCAAAACGCTCTGCTTGACAAAAACAGCCACCTTCGGATGCTCATACACCGAAAAACTCTCATCGGCAGTCTCATCCCGAAACACCATTCGACCCAGTCGTGGCGGATTTGAAAACGAGGCGGCATATCTGAAACCCAATTTTTCGGAGAACAACGCTCGATAGAAGTTGTTTGATATGGGATATCGGTCTGGTACCCGGAGAACAGACCCATAATGGCGTTTGGACGGCAAGATGATGACATCTCCTTCGGTAAGGATTTCGGCCATCTTCGATGCTTTCTGCGCGTTATCCGGTTCCTGGTAAATCTCCAGTTTTTTCTGCTCGCCATATCGCGTCGAGTTACCCTCATCCGTGCCGATCGGCAGGCTATCATCCCAACCGCTTTCGAGCACGATTCGAGCGCCGGCGGGGATATTCTTGTACACCCAGTTGGAGGCCTCAACCCGAGTATCCGTACGGTTGTATACATTCAGGAACGCCAGTGCCCACAGAGCGGTCAGCCCGACAACAAGGGTCGTTGCAGCTCTGCCCCATACCCTCCCGATCTGTTTGTTGATGCCATGAAGCCATTTCGCTGCGAATATGCAGAAAAATGGTAACAGCGGCAATGTATATCGGAGAAACTTTACCTCGAACGTGCTATTGAGAATGAACAGAGGAACAACCCAGATCAGGATGATTCGATTTCCGATATCGAGCGGCTTTTTGAAAAACCGCGCGATCGCATAAGCGAATCCGACAAATGCAGCGATTCCCAGGGGGATTCCCACCGACCAAAGCACCATGTTTTCGATCAGATACAGAAAAGGCGTCGTGTGCGCATACTGGATGGTATACGGCAACCGAACCTTTCCCGACACCATGTTGGCCTGTTCACGCACATCACGCAACCAGGTTCCGTGATCAAGAATCCAATAGGGCATGCATATGGACATGACAACGACGGAAAACACCAGGGCCAGCCCCCAGTGCATCTGGTGCGATAAACTTCTGCGGCGCTTTTCCAGCATGGCGATGAGGTGAGCGAATCCGTACACGAGATAGATTGGCAGGCTACTGAACTTGGTCGCCATCGCAAAGCCGATGAACAAAGCCGAGTAATAGTAATCTCGGTACTTTTCACCTAAACTGGCTCGAACCGCATAGTAAATCGCACATGTGATAAAAAATGTTTGGATTCCGTCCACGATATAGAAGTGAGCCTGCTGGATCGAAAGTACCGTCAGGGCGAAGAGGAGTGCGGCGAGAAGTGCCGTTTTTCGGTTGTACAAGAGTTGCGCCAAATGAAATATTACAATGATTGTCAATGTCGAAAACAAAGCAGACAAGAAACGCCCCGTCAGAGTCCTTTGCTTCAAATCGTTCATGTTCGGAAAGTAATTGCGTATGTCATCCATCCATGCAGGGCTCAACTTCAGTGCACTCGCCAGATTGACCACATTTCGATTCACCCAGCCGACGGTTTCCGTCGTGCCTCTCAGAAGATAAATCGGCAGCGAACCATAGGCGAAGAAGTGTGGATTCATGTCTGAGAGACTGATATCCCCTGTTTTGTACATGACCTGTCGTTCGTCTGGATGGAAGTAGTGAGGCATACCCCAGTTTATTCCGTACAGGCGGAAGAACAAGCCGATGCACACGATCAGGAACAATGCCCAGTTGCGGCCTCGCGGGCGAGAGAAATGGAGTGATGAGCGGTAGGATTCCATCCTCTTAACCCTCCTTGGATGGCCGGTTTTCAGAGAATTCATACAAAGCGGTCTTTTTCCCGTCGGCGTCGGTCAATTCGATCACTTTTTTCATGAAACCTTCGAACTTCTGGACATTCGCCTGCGGGTACTGTTCGCGTTCCAATCCTCCGTAAAAGATATATCGAATACCCCATTTCCGGATGAGCTGTGTTGCCTTCGTGATATCGGTTGTTGTGTAAATCTCTTTGGTATCATTGACCCGCTCACTGATCTGGTTCCATGCGCCGCGCCGCCAGATGTTTTCATGATTGGCCCATCCCAGCAATGTGCTCATACCGGTCGCAGCCGAAATTCGACCGTAATGTGAAAACGCCGGTCCGGTTGCCTCGAGTACGGTATCCGACGGCTTCCCGTTTTTTTTCAGATACTGAATCGCCTGGTAATCTCCGGGAAAACGCCACGACATGTAATAAATCCCCTCCATCGTGACCTTCGCATACTGATTAGAAGGTTTGAAGGCAGCGAAGTGGTCGCATTTTACGGTAGTTCCCAGGATGGGAAACGCAAGCGTGAATAGAAAGAGTATCCGGAAGGAGGTTTCCCAAAGATCCGTCCACCACGCCTTCACATGCTCTCGTATCCAGTACACACCATACAGGGACGACAATCCACAGAAGATCCATGCCTGATAATAAAACTTGAAGATTGTATTTTGTCGTTCAAGGGTCTTGCCGTAATCATCCTTGAGATAGATGAATTCGCAGCCGAGAAGAATGAGCAGAACGACAAACAGCAGCGATAACGCGAAAAACTTGTTCTTCGAATGGATATCGTCATGGTCGAGGGGAACTCGGAGCAACAGAACGAGCAGCAGGATACATATCGCGATCATCGAGGTTCCAAATGCGACCAGACTGACGATGAAGAGAAAACCGATCGCAGACAGGATCAGGACATTCAATCGGGGCGCGAGCTCATTGAATCGGGGAACGACGAGAGCGAGAATGAAACTGATCAGACAAAAGAAAAAGAAACCGTAGATGGTGATGAAATCGTCGATGAGAGTTCGCTGCTCCGGATTGACCAGACGGGGGCCATCGGTCCCTTTAGCATCAAAATTGGCATAGTAGGGGGAGTAGAGCACAAACGAGACGGCGATCAGAGCGACAATGATAATCATGGCTGTCGCCCAATTACGCCAGGATTTTTTTAGGGCATTTCCAGGCTTTAGGAGATTCGAGAGTTCGCGGAACGGCGTCAGTAGCATTGCACCGAATGTCGAAGCGGAAGTTTTAAGAAAAAACTGTCGACCGAACACGAATGTCAGTGTGAGAATGCTATAGTATGTGGGGAGATCCCATGTGTTGGCCGCCGGGATGGCACCAAGAGCAATCGCAACGAAAAACAGCCGGAAATAGAGATCTCGACCCTTTCCCAAAATGGACAGACCATCCCCCGCGGATCGAAGCACTTCCAGGGAAATCGCAAGCACAGCGAGAGAAAACGGTACGACATTGACGTGTGCATGTAAATCACCCAGGATGTAACTCCAGAATGGAAACTCATTGATTGTGATGTCCACCCCCTCACGCACAATCACTCGAGAACTCATCCACCAGTTGAACCATTGAAACGGATACAACTGACCATTCCCAAACACAACCTTTCCGATTTGAGTAAACGTCTGAAAGATGGCATCGAGATTTCCGATGAACGCAACGAACATGCCTCCCATGAAAGCGTATCCACGGCGTCCGGTCAGTGCGAACGAAATCGAGGTGGCATTTAGAAATGTGATCGCGAACAGAAAC
Organism: uncultured bacterium; assembly: GCA_964472395.1. GTDB lineage: Bacteria > CSSED10-310 > CSSED10-310 > CSSED10-310 > CALFER01 > CALFER01. The sequence continues at coordinate 65,148 of CAYYMM010000007.1, forward strand.
GCGATTCCAAGATTGAACGTGAACTCAGGTGCGATTCCCGACAGTTTGCTTAGAAGCGCTATCTGATAGTGCCCATAGTAGAAATAGTTGATTGTCCCGCCATGATACCAGGTATCTTTCGGCGGAAAATACTCACTGTTCAAAATCGCCGTCAGAAATGCAAAATCGGGCATCTTCTCTGTCGAGGCGATATCCGGATTGCACATCCGGATGATTCCAAAGAACACAAAACACCCCAGAAATGTCAGTTCAGTGAATAGGACATGTGGGCGGTTTTCTTTGAAATAACGAAGTATCTCCCCGAGGGGTTCCTGCGTCAGGAAATAGGATAGGCAAGCTATAATGACGAGAGTCGTAGCGATCGAGACAAGAGAGAACGGGAGAATGTGTAAACTGCACAGAATCCAGTTGAAGAAGCAAACTGCCACCAAACCGATCCCTTTTGTCAGAAGATATCCTCGATCAGGAAATGACCTGAAAAAGCGTCGGGTCAGAGGCAACGCTAGGAGACCGATGATGCTGATCAACAACCACCAATGAACGATGTACATGATTCCGGAGATCATCGCACCTCCTATGCATCCTGATCGGGTCCGACTGAAGGATCAGAGCGATTCAGAGAAGTCTCAGTGCTTTTCTGCGTTGAAAACCTGAACCCGATGATTCATCGAATCCACAACGAATACCTTGTTTGACGCGATGGTGACGCCGACCGGATTCTTGAACAGATCCTTTGTCGATCCTTCCTGACCCCAGAACGCCTTGAATTTTCCGTTCAGATCAAAAATCTCGATACGATTGTTCTTTGAATCCGAAACATACATCTCACCGTTCGTCTCATCGAGAGCAACGTAGGGTTCCGTGTAGAAAAACTCCCATCCGAAAACCGGGATCTGACGTACAAACGCTCCGGTCGGATCGAAAACACTGATCCGTTTATTGGCCGTATCCGCAACATAGATCTTTCCCGATTTATCCAATGCAATCCCGACCGGTTCCGTAAACTGATCCTTCCCTTCTCCCTTCGACCCGATTTTCCAAAGTTCCGAACCGGATGCTGAGTATTTGTGAATACGATGGAATCCAGTGTCCACAACATAGATGGCCGATGAAGAATCCGTGATCACATCCTTTGGAGCCCAGAACGTGTTTGAATCACCGAATTCTAAAATGAATTTACCATCTGGTGCGAACTTCTGAATCCGATGGTTCCACGTATCGGCGACAATCACCTGTCCGGATGCATCTACCGTGAGGCCCCGGGGTTCGTTGAACTGGCCAGGTTCTTTTCCGAACGACCCGAATTGAAGCTCAAAGGAACCGTCCGCCTTGAATTTCTGGATACGGTGATTCTTACTGTCTGAAACAAAAATCTCTCCCGTGGGAGCAACCGCCACATCCTTGGGTTCATTGAACTGGCCTGAACCCGTTCCGAATCGCCCGATCTCCTGGATGGATTTCATCGTGATGGGTTCACTATCCGGAGATTCCGCCCGTTGCTGCTGCTGTTGAGACTGGGTCTGTTTTTCCCCGATCTCGGTGGCTTTCTCAAACTTCGCAAAGTCATTCCGAACGAACATGCACACTTCCGTTTCACCATACAACGATGGATTGAACCGTTCTCTGAGCACAACCCATCGCCATGCCTCACGGACCCAGTTCTGTGAGAAATGCGATCGGTTCGGAAGATACCACGCCCGGAGTCCATATCGTCTGGGGATGAACCGATCGCCGAGTTTGTCAGCGAAGAGGTGTCGATCACCCCAGTTACAGATAACCGCAACGTGCCGGTTAGGATCGGGATTCTTCCCGTACATCACATTCTTCCAGTCCCTCAGATACCAGTAGAAAGGCCATGTTGCATCGCCATCGATACAGATCGGGAGTGAGTTACCCTGATTGGTCCAGAATCCCATCTCTTCGAGTTCGGCTATCATTTTCGGTACTTCATACGTGGTCTGCACATAGACCAGTTGCTCGGTCGGGTCCGCTTCATGATACCAACAAATCTGGATGGAGGTATGGAAGCAATACATCATCATCACCGCAAACAGACCGATCATCACACCCCGACGCCAACCAAGCCGTTTGTTGCGGAAGATATCCATAAGCAGAATGGCTGTCAGGATGATCATCGGAGTAATGATATGCATCACGAGCCAAGGAACCTTTTCCTGAAGGTAGGAATAAATCAGATAGGCCATCACCGACCACCAAACGAGAAATCCCCGCTGGAAGGCTCGCTCACGAATGTACGTAATGACGCAGAAGGTGCCGGCGATGAAGTAGATCAAAGCCAGAACGAGATGTTCATTGGTGAACAGTTCTGCCTTCGTAAAAGGCCATGCACTCTTGCTCCGATGAGCTGCAACCATCAGGACGGCGAATGCGAGGATGAATACCATGCTGGTGATATATCCGGCTTTCGTCATTGTTCGCCAGATCATCCCGATCAAAACGACCGCAAGAGCAGTGAATGAATAAATCAACATCAGATGATGATAATAGTGGAACGGTCCCTTGATCCGAGCGATCGAATGCTGATTCCACCAGTACTCAAACCATTTATAGACTCCTCCCCAGAATCCATTCCTAGTGTTGGTGAAGAAAGTCGTATACAGAACGATGAAGATCGCGGCGAAGATGATGACGGACAGTGCAAAAACATATCCATCCCGGTAAAAAGATGGGCTCCCATCCGCCGTTTCACGACGCTTTTCGCCCAGATAGACGAACAGAAATGCTATTCCGACCATGAAGAGAAAGACAACACTCCAGTAAATACGAGCGCTGACATCCCAATTCGTGAAGCTGGATTTCATCTTGATCAGGGCCATTGCAAATGTGAAGAAAGCGACTCCCCAGATGGCGACGAACAGCATCGCCTTCGTGGTCAGCGGGTATTCCTTGATGTTCTCGGAGATCGCTTTCATGCCCACAAATGCGCCATCCTTCTTCGAGAACATGTCGACGAGTACCTTCAACAGCGCAAACGTGAAGAGAATAAACACGTTGACGAACGCATTCTCCTTGATGCAGAACAACGTGCTGACAGCTGCTGCTGCCGCGTACGCCTGCCATGGTTTACGGTCCTGATACCACAGAACCAGGAAGAAGAAGATAAGGATCGAGAAGAGACTGTAATAGGGATCCTCCCGATTGAATCGCTGAAAATACATGAATACGGGGTTGATCGCGTATAGCCATCCCATCAGGAGTGCGACACCCGGCTCGAATCGCTTGCGCATAAAATAGATTGCGAGGATCAGGAACAACCCCATCGAGGCGGGGAAAATCCGCATGGAGTAATTGCTGACTCCGAACAGGAACAACGAGACCTGCTGGCCATGGAACATAAATGGCCCATGCTGCATCGGATCATACTGATATCCCTGCCCCACGAAGAAATTCCACATGTACTTCGCATAGAGGCTTTCATCATGGTGATACGGTTTATCTCCGAGATGAGAAAACCGAGTGAATATCATGAAAATGAATAGAGCCAGCCATAACGCGGATTGCCAGTTGATCCGTATGCTTAACTCCGTGGGCTTTGAAACGGTAGGGTGCGTCTGATTCATGCTTTACTCCTCGAGATCCGCCTGTCAGTGGGGTTTTTCATTTCTGATTTGCCCTCATCCATTGAAAAAGCAGAGTTTTGCATATCATTTGAGAGATCTTCTGTCAAGCCTTGACCCATTATCACGCTACTGATACCGTTGCTTGGTCCGAATCCTGTGAGGGCCCCCAAAATGTGTATTTCGATGGATGGAAAAGCTGTTTCAAATCAAACGATCGCATCGGTTGCCGATCGATCCGCAGCATTCAAAATCGCATACAATAGACCACCTAAACTCGTTGTTGTCTTCGCTGGTGACAACGCAGCGTCCGCTTCCTACGTTTCCAACAAGGAAAAAGCCTGTAACAAGGCCGGGATGGAATTCACCCTGATTCGCATGTCTGAGAAGGTAACCACCCGCGAGATTGTCGATGAAATCCATCGTTTGAATCAAGACGACTCCGTTGATGGGATCCTGGTGCAGATGCCGCTTCCTGACGGCGTGGAAGAATCCCGGATCATCCAGGCAATTCTGCCGGAAAAAGATGCAGACGGGTTTCACCCTCTCAACATCGGATTCGTTTGGGCTGGCACATACTCGATCGCTCCGTGCACCCCCTCAGGCATCATCCGGATTCTCGAAGCCTACGCGTTCCCATTCTCCGGATCTCACGCCGTGATCGTCGGACGCAGCAACATCGTCGGAAAACCCATGGCTGCTCTTCTGCTCGAAAAACACTGTACTGTCACTCTCACACACTCGCGCACACGGAATCTTTCGGCAGTCTGCCGTCAGGCCGACCTGCTCGTTGCCGCCATCGGACGACCAGCCATGATCACATCGGAGTTCATCCGTCCCGGAGCCTATGTCGTCGATGTCGGCATCAACCGAATAACAATGGAAACCGCCCCTGAGTTTCTTCGAACAGACTCATCCCCCTGTGTTCGATCGCTCCGAGAAAAGGGACATTGTCTGGTCGGGGATGTCGACCCGATCAGCGGCCCACAAGCCGCGTCGTTTTTAACGCCTGTTCCCGGAGGAATCGGACCCATGACCGTCGCCATGCTCATTGCCAATACGATGACGCTGGCCGAAAGCCGCATGGCGGGAAACCGATGAACAATCACGCACTGAGAACGCTCCTCGAACGACTGCGGAACGGCGCTCTATCGGTCGACCAGGCACTCGAAGCCCTGCGACACTACCCGTTCGAGGATCTGGGATTCGCAAAGATCGATCATCATCGAACCCTGAGAAAGGGATTCCCTGAAGTGGTATTCGGGGAAGGTAAAACGATCGATCAGATACGATCTATCGCGGAATCGCTCGAAACAACCGAGCAGGATATTCTTATTACCCGAATCGACCGGCACACCTACGACGCCGTCAGAAGTTCTGTAACGGATCTTCGATTTGATGAGTTGAGTCGATGCGCTTATCGCCGTCTGTGCAATGAAAACCTCGGACGAGGATATGTGCTTGTGGCCGCCGCGGGGACATCGGATCTGCCTGTGGCGGGTGAGGCGGCACTCACGTGCGAACTGATGGGTAATGAAGTACGGCGACTATATGACGTCGGTGTCGCCGGGTTGCACCGGTTGTTGACCTACTATGATGAGATCACCCATGCGGAAGTGATCATAGCGGTCGCCGGTATGGAGGGCGCGCTCCCTAGCGTATTGAGCGGACTGGTCGATTGCCCGGTGATCGGTGTGCCGACATCCGTCGGCTATGGAGCTAGCTTCAAGGGGCTCGCAGCTCTTCTGGCCATGCTGAACTCCTGCGCATCCGGCGTGACAGTCGTCAATATCGATAACGGTTTCGGAGCAGGCTATGCGGCTGCGCTGATGAATCGCCGCTGACCCGGGCTTCATACCTGTTCTTTCTTCAGACAATCGATCTTGGCATCGATCAATTGCCAGAGTGCATCGCGGCCGTCGTTTGTCAGTGATGAGTAAGCCATGATCGGTTCCGAATCGAGCAGAGTCAAGGAGGTCCGGATCCGGTGAACAGCCTGATTGCAGGCGGATCGGCTGAGTTTATCGGATTTTACGGCAAGTGTACACCAGAGAAGATTCTGTGTTCTGAGCCAGTTCGACACTCGAATATCCATGGTTGTCGGATCGTGTCGGATGTCAACGAGATGAATGCATCCTGCCAGTTGTTGACGAATGGAGAAATACCGGTCGATCGCCTGCCGCCACTTCTGTGAGACGGATTCGGGGGCCCGTGTGTATCCGTAACCAGGCAGATCGACCAGATAGAGCTGGTGATTGACCAGATAGAAATTGAGAGTCTGGGTCCGACCGGGCTGTGAACTGGTTTGCGCCAGTCGCTTGCGATTCACAAGGCTGTTAATCAGAGATGATTTACCCACATTTGATCGCCCTGCGAAGGCAATCTCCGGACCGATGCCATCCGGAAAGTCAGCCGGGCAGACGGCACTTTTAACGTATTGGGCGTCCGAAATTTTCATCGATTGCGGCGAATCCGGATCGACTATTCACCCGGAGTGTTGCGGGGCTTCGCCACGAGAATCTCATCGATCAAGCCATATTTAATCGCATCGCCTGGGTCCATGAAAAAGTCTCGATCCGTGTCCGCCGCGATCTTATCGATGGGCTGGGCAGTATGATGCGCCAGGATCTGATTGATCTGTTCGCGCATTTTCAGGATTTCGCGCGCCTGAATATCAATATCGGCTGCCTGTCCCTGAAAACCACCCATTGGCTGATGCAACATGATCCGGGAATTCTTGAGGGCATACCGCTTACCCTTCTTCCCCGCAGCGAGGAGAACCGCGGCCGCACTGGCTGCCTGTCCGACACAGATCGTCGAAACATCCGGTTTGATGTATTGCATCGTGTCATAGATGGCCAATGCTGATGTGATGATTCCTCCGGGCGAGTTAATGTAGATCTGAATGTCTTTTTCGGGATCTTCCGCTTCGAGAAACAAGAGCTGGGCGATGATGAGATTCGCGACGAAATCATCGATAGGGAATCCAAGAAAGATGATGTTTTCCTTGAGCAGACGGGAATAGATGTCGAACGCACGCTCTCCCCGGCTTGTCTGTTCGACGACAATCGGCACCAGATTCATCCTCGGTTCTTTCATTGATATTCTCCCCATCGGCATCTCGAGCCCGATGCCTGATCCTAATTCTGCTGATTCTCTTCGGTCTTTGCAGGTTCCGACAACGCATCCACATCTTTAACCACCGCCGAATCGACGATCAAGCGGATCGCCCGTTCCCGTTTCAATGACCGACGGACTTGTGACCGCACAGCGGGATCCTTGCTCCTGGCCTCGATTTCACGCGTTGCCTCTTCTGAATTCAGTGCTTTCTGAATTTCCTGGTCGATCTCTTCAGAGGTCACAACAATCCCCTCCAGATGAGCAATACGTTCGAGCAGCAATCGGAGTTTCACCTTTTTATTGGCGATTGGCTGGACTTTGGGGAGGAGTTCTTCCCAATCCTTGTCTTCACTCAGTTTCATTTCCTCGCGCATGTCGTCGAGTTCAGCCTTGATCATGAATTCCGGGATCTCGAACTGCGTTCCCTCGGTGATTTTATCAAGCAATCGCATCCGGTAATCGCGATCGGACAACGATTTCTGTTCGGTCGCCAGATCTTCGCGGATCCGGCTGGTGAGCTGTTCGATTGATTCCACCCCGATGTCCTTGGCGAAGTCGTCGTCGAGTTTAGGAACCATTTTTGTCTTGAGTTCCTTCAAATCGCAGTTGACGGAAACCGTTTTACCTGCGAAATCGACGTAGTATTTGTAATCTTCCGGGAATACAACCTCAAATACATGCTCCGTTCCCGGCATCAATCCAATCAGTTTCTGCTCAAAATCACTCCCGGGGAAGAAACGCCCTTCGCCAAGAGCGATATCGACGTTTCGCCCGCGCCATCCCGGAACGATCTCCTCACCGATCATCAGTTTGATCTTGCCATAAAGGCGATCTCCCGCTGCAGACGGACGATCGGAAACGACATCGAACGAAGCCTGGGATTGGGCCAGTCGTTCCAGTCGTTCAGTCACAACTTCATCTTTGACCTGTGGGATGACTTTCTCGATCTCGACACCCTTATAGGCAGCGACATCGAAATCCGGGAGTGTCGTAGCTGTAAAAGCATACGAAAAGGGGTTTTCCTCTTCCAGGACCCACTCTTTCATTTCGGGTGGTCCAACAAGCGTGATACCCGCTTCATCGATCGCATCGAAAAGTGTTGTTTCGATCAGATTTGCACCGATCTGCTTACGGATTTCCTTCCCGAAACGCATCTTCAGGATACTGTCCGGCACTTTTCCGACCCGGAAACCAGGAATCTGAACACCATGACGCAATTCTTCGAGCATCTTTTTCATTTCACTCTGAACCTTCTCGATCGGGATTTCGACCGAAATGGTTCTTGATTCGCTGGAGATCGGTGTGACATCAACTTTCATATTCTGTTTCCTTCATCGCCGGAATTGAGTTACGAGGGGCTTATTGTGCCGGAGTTCTCGAAGCCCTCTGGTCATGGTGCGAGGAGGGGGAGTTGAACCCCCACGTCCGTAGACACTGGATCCTAAGTCCAGCGCGTCTGCCAATTCCGCCATCCTCGCATTTGGAACCTATCCTATACGCCCGGTAGGATTCGAACCTACGGCCTACGGATTCGAAGTCCGGCGCTCTATCCATCTGAGCTACGGGCGCAAACACCGGAAATAAACAAAACCCCGCGAGGCGGGGAATTCAGGGTGGGTAGAGGGATTTGAACCCTCGACCTCCTGATCCACAGTCAGGCGCTCTAACCAAACTGAGCTATACCCACCACACATTTTCAAGCCTACGCCCGGTAGGATTCGAACCTACGGCCTACGGATTAGAAGTCCGTTGCTCTATCCAGCTGAGCTACGGGCGCTCATCGGCAGGTTCGTTCCTACCGAAGCATCGGGGCGAGAGGATTCGAACCTCCGACCCCCTGCTCCCAAAGCAGGTGCGCTACCAGCTGCGCTACACCCCGCACGTGAGTTCGCACTCACAGCCGTGCATTCTTATCAAGGAAACAGGGATTGCGCAAGAGGAATTCTTTCATGCCTCTCATCGCAAGACCCCGGTGACTGATCCCGTTTTTTGCTTCCGAACCCAACTCAGCCATCGTGCAAGCCATCGCGGGAATCCAGAATACAGGATCATACCCGAAACCAGCTTCCCCTCTTGCCCCCTCAATGATCCGACCCTCAACCTCACCGCGACTCTCGTAAATCAACTCATCACCCATCGTCAGGACGGTCACGGAGATAAACCGGGCTGTTCGATCGGCATCCTTTACCCCCTCCAGATGACGGATCAATTCGAGATACTTTTCGCGATCGGACAAGTCGTGGCCGAACATTCTTTTCGAATGCACTCCCGGGCGTCCCCCGAGCGCATCCACTTCGAGACCCGAATCATCAGCAATGGCAGGCAACCCGGCAATTTTCGACGCCTCGGATGCCTTGATCAGCGCATTGTCCCGATATGTTGCGCCGGATTCATCCGGGCCCGAGACCATTTTCAGGGACCACAACGGAACGAGTTCATGCGGGATGCCATGCAAAATCGATGTGATCTCATGGTACTTGTGACGATTCAGGGTAGCGATGACGAGACGCGGCGGAGTCATCCGATCCGCCCTCTCTCGAAGATCTCACGCTGCAACGCGAACAAACTCGGCAACCCCTCTGCCGCCAGGCGAATCAGATTCTGAAACACGGAACCATGCTGCGGCCTGGATTCCGATGTCCCCTGGATCTCGATCCACCCCCCCTGATCGGTGCCGACCAGATTCAGATCGACTTCTGCAGCACTGTCCTCATTATAATCCAGATCAAGCAGACAACGGCCATCGACCCAACCTGCGCTGATTGCAGCGAGGCATTCGGTTGAAATCAGACCGGGCGGCATCCGGTGATCGAAAAAGCGCCAGACCGCCATCCGCAATGCAATCCATCCTCCGGTGATCGATGCCGTACGTGTGCCTCCATCTGCGCAGAGTACATCACAATCGACCGTGATCGTTCGGGGGCCAAGAATGTTCAGATCCAATCCGGCACGAAGACTCCGTCCGATCAGTCGCTGAATTTCATGAACGCGCCCTTTGACTGTTGGCCGACCGTCCCGGGGAGAACGCCGTAAGCCGGCTTGCGGGAGCATCGCGTATTCCGCGGTGATCCATCCCTTCTGTGTTCCGATCAGATGCTTCGGAACGGTTTCCTCGATGCACACATTGCACAGAACAGCCGTGTTCCCGAATCGCACAAGAACCGATCCTGGCGCATGAGGAATGTAATCCAGTTCGAACGATATCGGGCGTGTTTGCGTATCCTGTCGGTCAGTCCGCATCCGGAGCCTCCTGTGTCGCCTCGGGAATCACCGTGTTTTCCGGTTGTCGCGGCCGGATTTCGAACGATCGATCGTTTGAAATATGACCGGCGAAAGTCAGAGTTTCCTTATGATTGAAGAGAAATCGAACGGTCTGCAGGTCCGGGAAATTGACCGTGAGAGTGCGGATGATGGATTGGATGGCCAGATTTTCACGTTGAATGCCACCAAGATTCATCACCGTCTGATCCGCAGTTTGAAAATCGATGACCACGTTCCGGTTGGAATCGATGTAAATCTCGTCAATGAGCAAACTCCCGCCAAACAGCTGTACGCCGAGTTGCGGAGATCCCTTGAGCAGCAATTCGAGACACTGTCTGATTTCCTGCCGTTTCGACTCCCCTCCTTTAATTTCAGTGGGCTGTGACACCCAGTCCGAATCAGCGCGAGGGAAGTACAGGAAAACTTCGCGACGAGTAGCGCCGACACTCGAAGATACCTGCCTGAAGGAACCGGCAAGTCTCGTCGCCTCGCTGAGCGGGTTGCCGCCATTCCGCATCGTAACGAACAGGATTCCGAGCAAGACGGCGGCCAGAACGAACGGGATATAGAACCAAAGACTCGGGCGCTCATTCCGGATCCTGATATCACGTGTATTCTCGTCAGATTCCATTGCTTCTTTCCATTCCAAGAGCTCGTTGAATGCCATCGTAGAGAGCTTCCGCGGCTCGATTCAAGCCATCATCCTGATCAACCGGTGCATCCCCATAAAAAGCAAGAGATGTACCGAGTTCGACGACAAGTGCCGGTGAAGCTATGCCTTCGAGCAGTTTGATACGCGTTGGTTGAGTCTGCCACAAGGCGCCGTTCGATGCAGCTGCAAGAGCCTCGCCGAATCTTGCCGCATACTCGCCGTCTTTCTGGAGTATAGAAGGTTCGACCCTCTCCCATGCGCTTAAACCAGTACTTTCTGTGTCACGAGGTTCCGTGGGCATCCTTATATACAGAACGAATCCCCTGGGTGTTATCTCATTCGTTGCGACAAGATGGATACTCAGGAAGAGGTCGCAGTGGGCGCGATTGGCAATCATCGCCCGCTCGATTTCGGATATCATAAAATCTCCGTTCCGCGTCAGCACTACGTCAGCACCCATTCGATCGGCGAGCAAACGAGACGTTTTTTCCGCCAGCTTTCGCGTCAGCTCCTTCTCAAGTTTCCCGTTTGACAGCGTAAAGCCGGAGTCCTCACCGCCGTGACCCGCATCAATTACAACGATTGCCTGGTCTGAACCGGCTGATTCAACGGGCTTACTGGGAAGATTGGAATCAGGTGTTCGAATCAATCGCAATTCAGTCTGCCCCGGATCCCAGACCAAGTCGCCTCCCCAGGCAGGGATTACAAGGCTCTCGATGATCTCGAACGGCGCCCAAAGAATCTCCTGATCGAGTCGAAACGGCGATTGAGTGTC
>CAYYMM010000008.1:0-74677 GCA_964472395.1 uncultured bacterium
GCCCCGGGTCTGGTTGACGTCCGCTCGGGTTGAACCAGATCGAGAACAGACCGAAGCGATCCGGAGCGAAGACATCCTGGGAGAGCGAGTCACCGATCATGGCGATCCGGGACAGCGGCACTCCCAGGGTCGATTCGACGATTTCCCAGAAGCCGGGATGATCCTTGCGGTATCCCAGTTCAGTCGCACAGAAAATGTGAGCGAAATAGCGATCCAAAGCCACACGCGACAAGGCGAGTTGAATCATGGAACGAGTCGATACACTGGCGTTGGTGGCGATGCACAGAGGGATTCTTCCATGAAGATACTCAAGCGTCTCGGTCGCCCCGTCCATCGCCCTCACGGAAGGCCAGTGCGCCATCGGGAGATCGTCCGGACCTTCCTCGCTCATCAATGTGCCGCCCCAGTCGAAACAAACTGCCTGCAGCGTTGCTTCAGATTGCATCGTTATTTATTTTCCGGACCCGATTTCAGCAGAAGGAATCAATCCGATTCCATGCTGGTTTTCCAGACCTTCCAGACGTTTCCGACCAGATCCGGTCCGGGCCTGAGCGTCAGTTTTCCGGGTTTCCAACCGGATGGTGTCGCTTCGGTCCCCTTGCTGTTCCGCACATGCTGATAGGCCTGAATCTGACGGATCGTTTCCGAGACATTGCGTCCGACAGGAGGCGTCAGGACCTCGAATGCCTGGACGATCCCGTCCGGATCGATGATGAATCGGCCGCGGTTTTCGACACCCGCAACATCATCGTAAATACCATAGACCGTCCCGATTTTACCGCCGCCATCGGACAGCATCGGGAATGGAACGCCGCCCTCGACCATTTTGGAGATTTCGTGATCGTTCCACATTTTGTGGACAAACATGCTGTCGACACTGACACTGAGAACATCAACACCGAGTTTCTGGAATGCATGATATTGATCGGCGACCGCCGATATTTCGGTCGCTCAGACGAATGTGAAGTCACCGGGATAGAAGCAGAGCACGACCCATTTCCCGAGATGATCGGACAGTTTTTCCGTTGTGAATCCGCCCTTGAAATAGGCCGGAGCCGCAAAATCCGGAGCCGGTTTTCCAACTTGAATCATTTTTCGTTCCTCCTTGAACACGGGTTGAGGTTGATCTGATTGCTTCGGGGTTGGTGGAGCTGCCACCTCAGCCGAAGGGCGGGTACATCCTGCCTTGACAGGTTCTCCCATATCCGTTCTCCTTCCCCGACACCACACGCATGGTCGCTGCGATGCCGATTTACATGGCCGATTCAACGGCTATCTTCAAAACGACCTTATCAATTCTATCCGACGAGATCAAAGGCAGGTGCGCATCTTCCGGGAAAAAGATTGTAAACATATTGGGTTGCACAGGAATCCAGACATCCGGCAGGTCCTCGAAAAATTCGATATCCCGGACAGGATCGTACTCCCCGGACGGACGGAGACATCCTTCACGCGATTTCCAGCCCATGGTATCGATTCCTTTCAATATGAACTGGATATCGATGTATTTCCTGTGTGCTTCCAACAGCGCTCCCTCGCGTGAACGGCCTTCCCCCCGGGAAATACTCGCGTACAAACCGTCACCATCGATTGCGTGCCGGCCCTCCGGAATCCGGCACAACGGCTCTGTGCGCAGAAACTCGAAGGCCAGCGGGAACAATCGATGTAACGCGTGGTAGCGATGGGCATTGCCGAGAAAATCCAGGATCATGTCATTCACTTTCTTACATTCACGCAACCGAGTTCCGATTCTGATTCATTGAGTAGTTCGAGTATTCTGGAGACCGTCTTCCAATTCCGATCCGTCAGTGTCACTCCGATTGCCTTTTCAGCGCCTGACGCAAGTTTCGATCGTCCGCCCCCTTCCGGTGCATCGAGATAGAAAGCTTGATCGGTCAGACAGAAACGCTCTGAGGCAGACCGGAGAGATTCGAGTTTTCGAAGATGGGGATCGGGAGGAGGGCTCGACAAAAAGGCAATGTGCAATCCATCGGATGGCGAGAACGGATTATTCCGGATGATGGCCCTGAACCGGTCCGGTTCGATGAGCAGAACATGAGGCTCGAAGGAGAAACGGGAGCGGATCGAATCGGTAATCCGTTGTTCGAGACCGGGACGAATCGTGTCCGGAATCCTGAAAACTGTATTGCCGCTCTGGATATATGTCCGCACGTGGCTCGCACCGACGGATTCGAGGAGTGCGACGAGATCCTTCATCGGAAGAGCGTTCTTTCCTCCGACATTGATCCCTCTGAGAAGGCCGATGAGGAGTGTCATTCCGAATTCCCCAAGATCGAACGCTGCAGGTAAACAACATCGAAACTCCGCCCGAGCTTCCAGCCGATTTTCGGGAATCGGCCGCATTCGACAAATCCGTTTTTCAAATGAAACCGGATACTGCCGTCATTCAATGAAGACACACTCGCAAGAATGCTTGTGATCCCCGTTCCGCGGGCTTTTTCAACGAGATCATCGAGCATGAGCCGGCCGATCCCCGCTCCGGTGCAGTCGTGCCGGATAAAGTAAGAGATCTCGACTGTTTTCCTGAACGATGCAATCGAGCTGTAAGGTCGCAGCATGGCGAAGCCGAGAACCTGACCGGTCTCGTCCCGAGCCGCGATCGCGGGATATCCCGCGCTCAGTTTCAGCAACCCATCATAGGCTTCATATGGCAAAGGCAGTTCGGGATAAGCGGCAAAACCGTTTTCAACATAGTAGTTGAAGATATCGATGACGGGTTTCCGGTCATCCGATGACAGCGCGGAAAGAGTCACTTTCATGTATCCCTCCTCTAAGATGGTCGATCAGGCCGTATTGGATGCGTGATCTGTGTTACAGCCAACGCCGGACTTCCCTGGAGTATCTCGTGTATTCCTCACCGAAAACCGACAGAAGATACGACTCCTCACGACGGATAACCTGAGAATAGACCAGCACCATCACGATTGGAAGCAAAACGAGCGACGCTGCACTGCGGCCGATGACCGCAATCCCCGCGTATATGAATACCAACCCCAGATAAGCGGGATTCCGGGAAACCCGGTACACACCGGAAGACACCAGACAGGTCGTCCGCTTCATCGGATCGATCGCCGTTCCGGTTCGATACAACGTCCACAGAGCAAGACCGGTCAGAGTCATTCCCACAACGATCAGGATCATGCCAGGGAACTTGAATGATGACGGCAGTCTGGGAATGAAATCCGAAACCAGGTCATGCCCGAATCCGATCAGCAGTCCGAGGAGATAGTAGAGAGCAGGCGCGATGACCACATGGGCAGATTCCGGAGTCTTTCCCGTCATCGGAAACCCTCAGGAAACCATGCCATTGCGAGATCATCGATGTACTCCCCATCCAGCGTCCGGATGCGTTTTTTCAGGATGCCCTCGACAACAAATCCGAACTTTCGGTACAGGGCGATCGCAGCCGTATTGGTCGATCTGACGAGCAACTCGATCTTCTGCACATCGGTATTGTCCCGCGCCCATCCCAGAGCGTGGGACATGAGGGCACAACCGACGCCGCGGCCGGTCTTTCCCGGGTGAACGACGATGGTCAGTTTGAACACGTGCGCATTCGCCTGCATGAGCATGGGATCAAGAAAAAGGTGCCCGAATAGCTCACCATTATTCTCGGCAACCCAATAGCATCCAATCGAGGCAAGTAGTCGTATCTTCGAGATGAAAGCGTCGAGAGGAATCTCATGGGGGTGTCCCACAAGCAATCCCGGACAGGCAGATGTCGCCCATTCCGCGGTCGCGATGCGACTCGCATCCTGTTCTCCTGCCACCCGGATCAGCATGGCCTCACTTCGCCTGTTTTCTGAGAACCACCTGATACGAGTAGATTCGGTCGGCTCCTGCGTTTTCAAAGATGTTTTCCACCACCGGTTCCTCTATGTCGAAATCAAACTCATTCCCTTTGTACAGCATTTTCTCGGGAGTCAGCCCACTTCCGTCCGCCACAAGCATGAAATCTGCCGGCGTGTAGCATCGGATGGACTGTGTTGCCGTGGATGCCTTGTCTTCTCTGGGCTCCCAGATATCGATCCATCGGTTTTTTACCGGATCGTAGAATGAGTAATCCGTCATGGCCACCGAACCGGGCACATGCTCCAACCTGTCGAGTTCCCTCCGGGTTCCGCTCGCCTGAATCGGACCGATCGGGTGATACACATCCATGATCATAACGCCCCCCGGAATCAGCCATTGATCGCTGATGCGCCTGAGAAGCGCTTTTTGATCCCGGTCCGATCCCAGTCCGAAAGTCTCGAACATACAGACGATCGGGAAAGATTCAGAGATATTGACCGTCAGGAAATCGCCCTCTAAGCACCTTAACCCGGGTCTTTGTATTGCGAGATGCCGAAGCGAGCCGATGTTGCCCGGGCAAAGATCGACAGCCAGAACGGAGTATCCTTGATCGCACAGAAACGCAGCGGTTTCTCCGGGACCAGCACCGAGTTCCAGAATTCGCTTCTCGCAATTCCCCGCATAGCGGATGATCAGGTCAAGACGATTCTTGAGATTTTCGCCGTCATACCAGCTGACGCCCCACCATCTGATTGCTTTTTCATAAAACGATCGGATCCGGTCGTGATCCTGCGTCAGGTGTTTCATAGACATCATCTCATCTTTCGGTTAAGCCTACGCCAATCTCATTAACACACATTCATCCTAATGATACGACAGCTTCAGAAGCAGGTCCATTGAACGTTTTTAGTTATTTGTTTAACATGATATTGATGTCAGGCATACTTCATCCAGGAAAGCGTTCTGAAGATAAGGGATATAAATCTTCGGGCAAGACGTCGTGTGATCGTACCGAGGAAGCCGGTGTTATTCGGAAGCACACGCCCATCGCATCGCGTCTCACTCAATCTGATGGAAGTTTGAAGACATGGGAACCTGGTCTGGAGATACTCGATGGGTACCGAGTTCAATCGATTCTCGGAAAAGGTGGAATGGGCATCGTGTATCTCGTGGAGATGCCCTTGCGCCGTCAAACTGTTCGCTTTGCTGTCAAAACGCTCTGCGCAACCTCCGAACAGCATGAACTGACACGCCGCCTCTTCCTGCGTGAACTTCGGACGTGGATCGAACTGCCTGTCCATCCTCACATCGTCCGATGCCATTTCTTCCGGACCGTCGAGGACAAGCTGGCGATCTTCAGTGAATTCATCGACGGCGGGTCGCTGCACGCGCGGATTCGTCGAGACCCTGTTCTGACGCTTCCGGAGATTCTCGATCTGTCCATCCAATCCGCCATGGGACTGCTGATCGCGCACCGTCACGGAGTAATCCATCAGGATGTCAAGCCGGCTAACATCCTGATCACGCAGGATGGCATCGCAAAAATCACGGATTTCGGCCTCGCCCGCGCTTTCGTACCCCAACCTTCCGATATCCAGACCAGCCCGTCCACGTCGGACCCCGCTTCGGCTCAGTCCAGTTCTCATGGTATGACACCGCTTTACTGCTCCCACGAACAGGCGGCCGGGCTGAAGGTCGACTACCGCACGGATATCTGGAGTTGGGGCCTCACGGTGCTCGAACTGCTCTGCCGCGGCACGTTCTGGCGGCTCGGCTCGATGGCTCCGATGATTCTCGACACGTTTGTCGCCGGAAACGCCCCCGGACATCCCCGGCCGGATCTCCATCCTCCCCTCATCGATCTTCTTCGAACGTGTTTTCAGGAAAAGAAATCGTTGAGATGGCAATCGTTCGAGGCGATCATTCAAAACCTGATCGAAATCTACCGGGATCTGACCGGTTCAGAATACAGGCGTGAATCGATCGATACACGAGCCTTGACCGGAACGACGCATTATGAGGGGAGCACTCCCGGTCCGATAACGAAAAACTGGATCGATCCGGTGGTATGGGTCGAGCGACTCGGAGACCTGACCGGGAACAATGCATCCGGCATCGAGTTTCCGACGTCCGAACGACCGTCCTCGATCCGCGCAGCCGCACTGGCGGATCTGGAATGTTACGAAGCCATCCAGATATCGCTCGAAAAAACACTCTCGGCGTCCGCCCCGCAACATATGCGCTTTTTTTCCGAGTTTCTGTTCGAGCGAGCGCGCATCCACCGCATTCTGGCCGATTACTCCGGTGCCCAGAAATGCCTGACTGGAGCGCTGTCATTTTGCGGTATTCATGGCTCTTCCGATCCGCCGATCGGGATTGTCGAGTTTGCCGCCGAGGTCATGTCATCCATTTTTCAGAATCACAAGGATTTGAACGAATACGATGCGGCGATTTCCACGATCGATGCTCTCATCGACCGGCTCGCTCCACGCATTCTCGATTCTCCCGCAATCCCCGGATTTCTTGGTCGGGCATACCGGATAAAAGCGTCACTGACGTCACGGAGATCGGTGAGCGAGGAGGTTGAGCGCATCTTCGACCAGGGTCAGTCGATTCTGGAAGATCTCGTCTTCACCCAATCCCGTTCAATGCACGCAACCGAACTCGCCAGACTCTATGCAACGCGCGCAACTTTTCTGTCTTCGACCGGCCGGGTAAAGGAATCGATCGATTTGTTCGATCGGGCAGCGGCGATCTGGGAACCCATGATGGAGGGTGCGGCTCCAGAGACGGTCGTCGACCTGATCAATGTTTACCGGAACAAAGCGATTGCTCTTCGGTTCGATAAAGACTTCGATGCGGCCAATCCGCTTTTCCATCGAGTGTCGTCCATGTTCGAAGAACTGGTGTATCACAGAGGCAGGTTGGAAATGCTGAACGAACTGGCTATTTCCTACATGAATGAAGCCAACGGACTGAGCGATATCAAGGCGTATGATGCGGCCGTTCCGTTGTTTGATCGGGCGATCGGGATCACCGAGCGGTTGTTTTTCGAGGAAGGGCGGAAGGAACTCATCTATCATCTGGCGCTTGAATACAACAATAAAGGGGTGCTCATTAACGTCGCAGGCCGGCCCACCGAGGCAATTCCGCTTTATGAACGCGCATTGGAATTGTACGAAAATCTTGTTTTCGAAAATGGACTGGTCGAACACCGCATGAATCTCGCCTGGACCCATGAAAATCTTGCCACATCCTTCGCACGCATCAATCGATGGGATGCGTTCGAGTTTCATTTCGATCGGTACGAATCGATTGTTTGGACTGTCATCGAATCGAACAACCGGCTCGAACTGTACGAAAATCTCATCACCTCTCTGTGCGAAAAACTGGCCGAGTACAAAAACAACGGTTTCGATGCGCAGGCCGTCGGATTGAAAACGAGGATTCAGGAACTCCTCAGAGAGAAGGTGCCCGAGGCGATCAGGAACCGTCTGGATTCCATTCATCCGGAAGTTCGGATGATATTGGACGGAGTCACCGCTCCCGGCACCCCGGACACTGATGCGTGTTGACAACCCGAGCGTGTCAAAATAATAGTGAATCCGGAGGTATTCACCATGGATTACTCAGTCCGATTTTCGACTCGTTCACACGGCCTGACCCCGTCACCGATCCGCAAACTCGTCCCCATCATGCGTCTCCCCGGAATGATCTCGCTGGGAGGAGGGTACCCGAATGCGGATACCTTCGCCTTCGAGCGTCTCGACGTGCGGTTCCGCAGCGGCAAGACGTTTGCCATCGAAGGTCCCCGCGTGGATCTCGCCTGCCAGTACGGCCCGACCGACGCTCAGCCCGACCTCAAGCCCCTCATCCAGGCATGGCATCAGTCCAAAGACCATGTAAGACTGGAGTCCGACCAGGTTCAGGTGCTCAACGGTGCGCAGGAAGGCCTTCACATCATGGCCTATCTGTTTCTGGATGAGACCGATTGTGTTGTCGTGTCGGAACCGGCTTACCCGGGAGCGCTCGGGGCATTCAACGCATTCTGCAGGAATTTCATCGCGGTGCCGCTCGATAAAAACGGTATGGTCACGATGGAACTCGAGTCGATCCTGGATCAGCGCAGCGCAGCAGGCCTGCCGATGCCGAAGTTCATCTACGACGTGCCGAACGGGCACAATCCGGGAGGCGTCGCACTGTCCTTCGAACGGCGCAAACACCTCCTCGCCATCGCCTCGCGTTTCGATCTGCTGATTCTCGAGGACGACCCCTACCAACTGCTTCTGATCGAGGATCAACCGCCGTTGCCCACTCTTCAGTCGATGGATACCGAGCATCGTGTAGTCCGCCTGGACAGCTTCTCGAAGATTTTCGCTCCGGGTCTGCGTATCGGTTATGCGTCCGGACCGTCGGAGATCATTCAGAAATTCAATCTGTACAAGCAGGGATCGAATCTGCACACCAGTTCGATGGTGCAGTCGATCCTGGCAGGGTACATGGAACAGCATCCACCGGAAGTCTTCCGGGAATTGATCCGGACGAATTGCCGGCTGTATCGACAGAACCGCGACGCGATGGTGGATTCGGCGCGGGAATATCTGCCGGGTGAGGTGCGCTTCAACATTCCCCGGGAAGGGATGTTTCTGTGGTTCGAGTTGCCCGGTGGGTGTGATGCGGAACGGATGATGGAGACCGATGGTCGCGACATCGGCGTGTTGCTCGTTCCCGGAAGCGCGTTTTCGACCACGGGAGGTCTCAGGAACTGCATGCGTGCAAGCTACAGCATGATGACGTGCGAGCAGATCCGGGAGGGGATGAGGCGGTTCGGAGTGATGATCGAGAGGGAGCTTGCGAGGCACTGACGGGCGTCTCGGGTTCTTGTAAAAATTTTGCGGAACCCTTTCCGACTCTCGAGCGTATCTCCATCAGACGGGTTCGAATCCTCCCCTTGAATAGAACCCAACCTCCTCCAATGATGGTCTAGCCCGGCGTTCCTACCACGCCGGGCGCCTCTTTTTGATGGGTTTATTCAGCAATTCAGCAATTTCATTTTTTCCTCGTAACATGATATAGCTGCGTTTCGCACATCGAGTGCGACGAACCAATCTCAAGAAAGGACCGGAAACATGGCGCCTGCGACAAAAAAACCAGTCTCACCCGAGGACTTTTACTTCATTCAGACAGCGAACTCACCTGCCGTGCACCCGAAAGGCAATCTGATCGCCTTCGTGCATGCCGCGCCGATCCGCGAAGGCAAAGGCTATCAGCGCTCGATATGGCTCACGGATCGACGACGGGGCAAGCCGAGACAGTTCACGGCCGGAGGCAAAGGCGGTGACTCCTCTCCGGTCTTCTCCCCTGACGGCAAAGCCCTCGCTTTCGTCTCACAACGCGGCGGCAAACCCCAGATCTACCTGATCCGGTTGGACGGCGGCGAGGCACGCGCATTCACATCGATGCCGAACGGCGCTTTCAGCCCGGTCTGGTCACATGACGGCAAACACATCGCATTTCTGTCCGGTGTCCGGCGCGAGGAACGCGAAGAAGAGGATAAAACGGCAGGAAAATCGAAAAAATTCATGGATGAGCGCTCGGCGAAGCTCCATGAAGACGAATTGAAGTATCAGGAGGAGCTTCGGATCGATCCCCGAGTGATCACGCGGACCGTGTTCCGTCAGGATACCTATTTCAAGGACGACCGAACCTCGCATATCTACATCCAGAAAGTGGACGGCGGTGAGGCGAAACGGATCACGAACGATGACCGAGACTGGGGTTCACCGGAATGGTCGCACGATGACCGTTTCATTCTGACCAGCGCCAAGTTTCACGGCGATGTAGACATTGTCGTCCGATCGGATCTGGCCAGAATTTCGGTTGAAACCGGTGAGGTGACGGTCCTGACCGATTCGGATGACGGCGATTTTCTCCCGCGGGTTTCGCCGGACGGCCGTTGGATTTATTTCCTCTCTTTTTCAGCGCGCGAAGTATTCAAGCAGAGACTCAGCATCCGGCGCATGCCGTTTGAGGGAGGGGCATCGACCGAATTGATACCCGGATTCGATTACGACCCGCACTATTTTGATCTCAGCGAAGACGGATCTCGGATCTACTTCATCTTCGGACAGAATGGCCGGCAGCACATCTGGTCGATAGCCTCGGATGGAACCGGCGGGATGACTCAGATCACGACCGGGGATCGGATGATCAACGGTTTCAGCACGGGAGGGAACACGCTGGCCTATTCTGCGGAAGCTCCCGACATGCCCTCGGATGTATTCTGCTCGGATCTTCAAGGGGCGAACGAAAAACGCCTCACATTCGTCAACCGGGCGTTCTTCAAAAAACGATGGCTTTCCATGCCGCACGAAGTATGGCTCGATCGACCGGACGGAAAAAAGGTTCAGGGCTGGTATATGCTCCCCTTCGGACACACTCCGGGAACGCCATGCAAATGGGTCGTCCAGGTGCACGGTGGTCCGCACATCATGTGGGGCTGGTCGTGGTGGCACGAGTTTCAGAGCATGTGCGGCAAGGGCTACGGTGTGTATTTCTCGAATCCGCGCGGATCGGAGGGCTATGGCAGTGCATTCAAGGGAGCGATCCATCTGAAGTGGGGCGACGAGGACATGGGGGACATTCTGGCCGGAGCGGATCGCATGGTTGAGATGGGGCTGGCCGACCCGAAGTGGCTCTACCTGACGGGGGGCTCATTCGGAGGCTTTATGACCGCCTGGATCGTCGGGCATGATGACCGGTTCAAAGCGGCGGTTGCACAGCGGGGTGTGTACAATTTCATCAGCATGTACGGATCCTCGGATGCCCTGACGCTGATCGAATGGGAATTCGACACCCTCCCGTGGGACAACACCGATCTGCTCTGGGATCGTTCGCCGCTGAAATACGTGCGCAACGTGAAAACGCCGCTGATGATCATCCACTCCGAACAGGATTTCCGGGTCGGGATCGCCCAGGCGGATGAGTTATTCACCGCACTGAAGCGTTTGGGATGCGATGCTGAATTTGTTCGATTCCCGCGAGAGGGCCATGAGTTGTCGCGAGCGGGTGAGCCGAAGCATCGGGTCGAGCGGATCAACCGGATCATCGGCTGGTTTGACCGTCACCATTGAGAACGTGCGCAGATCGGGCCCGAGATCCCATCGGACCGAAAACATACCAAACCTATCAGTTACGTTCTGCTTGACAATAATGTTCAGACGGCGTTAGATTTCAGTTAATGTTTATTGATGCGTCAGAAAACGAGCCGATCGAACAAGGGGAAATGTATTCCCGTTGTCTATCAACCGGAACATTTGGAGGGTAGGGTATGAAAAACCGATGGCTAGTTGGCGTCCTGATACTGCTGGTCATGGCTGCGATGCAGAGCGTCTTCGCGGCGGAGACCGGCACGATTCGCGGAAAGGTCATGACGAAGTCAGGCGAAGCCTTGCCTGGAGTCACGGTCACGATCGAAGGACCGAAGCTTCAGGGTAAACGCACCGCTGTGACCAATGAAGACGGAATTTTCCGCTTCCCGATCGTACCGGTCGGTCGATACTCGCTGACATATGAACTGATGGGTTTTGCTCAACTCAGGCAGGAGGATGTTCCGGTATCTCTCGGTGGAACGACACCGATCGAAGCGACACTTGCGGAAGCGCGTTTCGAGCAGGCCATCACTGTCACGGCGGCTGCCCCACTCATTGAACGCGACACCGGCGATCTCTCAACCCGGCTCAGCTCCGAGACGCTCGATTCCATGCCCTCGGGTGACCGCACGATCCGAGATATCGCCAAATTCGTTCCCGGTGTCACGGGAGTCCGGATCAATACGGTGGACGGCGGCACATCAAACGGTATGCCCTCGTTTCGCGGTGAAGGTCAGTACGGAAACAACTATCTCGTAGATGGCTTGAGTGTCCGCGATCCTGCTGTGAAGAGCACCGGAGCGCCGTTGAACTACGATGCCATTGAAGAGATCCAGATCATCACCGACGGTTTCAGTCCGGAATATGGCCGCGCATTAGGCGGCACCATCAACGTCATCACGAAATCCGGATCCAATGATTTCCACGGGGAACTGGCAGTCCAGTACGAAAGCGACGTGTTGAAAGGCAGTGAAAAAGAAGCGCTGTGGGCCCAGAACCGGGATTTTACAAAAGTCATCCCCTATCTGAATCTCGGGGGCCCGATTCTTCAGGATCGGTTGTGGTTCTTCGGTTCTTACAACTACGAGGACACGACGCAGAAATTCAGCCCTGTCGATTACACGCTGACCGATCACAATTTCTTCGGCAAACTGACTCTGGCGATCAACCAGAGCAATTCGGTGAACGTATCGGGTAACTTCCGGAAGTACGAAGACGACAACCGCGGAATCGAGGACAACCGACTCCCCGGCGCACTCGGTACTCTGTCACGGGACGACACCCGTATCCGACTCAACTACAAGAGCATTCTGACGGAAACAACCGTTCTGGAAGCCAAATACGGGTATGTCGACCGTACATCCGATGACGATCCGGCGTCAGGCGATGGAACCGACCCGCAGGTCACCGATCTGGATTCCGGTCTGATCACGGGCAACTACGACAGTTTCGATCACAATGAACGCGAACGCAACGACTTCAGCATCGACATCACGCAGTTTCTCGATGAGATGATGGGAAGTCACGAACTCAAACTGGGAATTCTCTACGAGAAAACCTCATCAGGTCGCACACTCGATTTCACAGGTGACGGCACGGATCTGTTTCCGGGCGACGACATGGAAGGCGGATCCGAATTCCAGTTCCTCGATGGCGTCCCGTACGGGTATTTCAACTATCAGGGAGCGACTGTCGAGAATAAGACGGATGGATGGGGCATTTACCTGCAGGACAAATGGGCACCACTTGAGAATCTGAAGATCATGGCCGGATTCCGGATGGATTCCCAGGATGTTCAGAACGATGCAGGAGAAACCCTCTTCAAGTTCAATCTCCAGGAAACCTTCGCGCCCCGAATCACGGTCGCCTATGATGTCACGAGCGATGGACGAAACGTGGTGAAGTTCGGAGTCGGCCGTTTCTATGATGTTGCCTCGACGTCCCTTGCCGAATGGGGCAATACCGCCAACCCGTATTCCTACAACCGGTATCGGTACGGCGGTCCGGGAAATCCCTACACCGGCGGCGATTACACTCCCGGTGACGAGTTCAATCCGGACAATTGGGGTAAATGGCGTGATTACGACGGCGATGGCACTTATGAGTTCTATCCGGGACAGTACCATTCCCGTCAGGATCCCGCACACAGTCCGCTCATTTACGACGAGGATCTGAAGCCCTTCTACAAGGATGAATTCCTGATCGGTTTCGATCACGGGATCGGCAACAACTATGCCGCCAAAGTCCGGTACATCTATGCGGCGACACGGGATCTGATCGAAGACGTCGCGTATAATGAAACCGATTGGTACATCATCAACTTCGACAAGAAAAAGCGTGATTACCAAGCCATCGAACTGGAATTCGCCGGACGCCCGATGCCTGAACTGCAGTTCAACCTCGCGTATGTCTGGACCGAATCGGAAGGTACGACTCCGGGACAGTTCGAACGCGGCGGCTTCTCCTCTGACTGGGGCGGTGGCAACGATGTCGGCGTTTTCGGTGATCGTCTGCCGTACAGTGTCGATCCGGAGCTGGCGGAAATCTACCAGGGTCTCGGCGGTCTCGATGGCGATGACGACTGGTACGGTCCGCTTCCTTATGCCTGCGAGCATCAGGTCACGGCGAACGCGACCTACAAAGCACCCTGGGACATTGTTCTCGGCACGAACTTCGAATGGAACTCGGGGTATTTCTGGCAGCAGCGAGGCTGGCAGGATGCTTACGGCGGTTATCTGACATTCCCCGAAGGCCGCGGCGCTCGTGAAATGCCGAGTTTGTTCTGGTGGGATCTGTCGATCTCCAAGAAATTCAACTTCGGCAAAAACATGTCTCTGAGTGCACGGGTTGACATCTTCAACGTTCTCGATTCAGACAAAGCCGTCAGTCTCAAACAGGACTGGAACTTCGCCGAAGAGGATCTCAATGGCGACGGCACGGTCGACGAAGATGACGACAAACTTGCCAATCCGGATTTCGGCGAGGTCCTGAAGCGCCAGGATCCGCGATCGGCTCGCATCACACTCGGTTTCTCGTTCTGATCACGACCTCTTCAAAGGCGGGAGAGACCCCTCTCCCGCCTTTTTCTTTTATACCTCGATTTGATATTCTGGACCGGAACGATCAACCCAACAGGAGGTGATCTCATGAAAAACTTGTTGACCGCTTTTGTTTTACTCTGCGCATCCTTCTGTTTCACCGCCGTCCCCGGCTGCGCACTCGAACATATGCTCGTGGAAGGCACGCTGACAGACCGTGATTCAAAACCGATCTCCGACGGCCAGGTCGCACTCGTACATGAATCACTCGGCCCGATCGAAGCTCCCGTCAAGGACGGTCAGTTCCGGAAACGATTGTTCGAAGTCGGGAATTACACGTTGAACGTGACCGTTCCCGGCCACCTCATCTATGCGATCCGATTTGAGGATCATGGTCCGACCGGAGCGGTCGAGGAATCGGGTCGGTATTCGATTGGCGCCGATCAGGTCGTTCCCCCGAACCGATTTTCCGTTGGGCATACCTACAAGTATGAAGTTGTGATGGTTCCCGCGAGTTTTTTTGAGGAAAAGGCACAGAGCGAAGCGTTGGGCAAGGCCCAGAAAAAAGTCCTCGATGCCGAGGACCGGATCCACTCCGGAAAACCGACCGAGGCCATTCCGATTCTGGAGGATGTCATCCAGTCCCACCCGGATCTCGGATACCCACAGTATCTACTGGGCGTCGCGCAATTCGATAGCAATCAGCTCGATGCGGCGCGAACGAGTTTTGAAAAGGCACTGGCGGTCAAAGCTGACCTGAAAGGCGCGCATTTTTATCTCGGGAAAATGGATTACGATGCAGGCAACAAGGACGCGGCGATCACGCATTTTGAATCCGAGATCGCCGTCGCGCCCACGCAGATGGAAACGCTTCAGAACCTGGCCGTGTTGTACCGAGAGAAAGGAGAAAAGGCCAAGGCGGTCGAAGCGCTCGAGAAAATGCGGGCGATCCGGCCGAATGACGAACGGATTCTCAATGACCTTCTAGTACTTTACACAGATCTGAAAAATGAAACCAAGGTCAAGGAAATCGTGACCGCCCAGGAAGCGCTCGGACAACAGGATGCCTCGTCCTATTACAATCTCGGCAGTTCGCTCTGGAATGAGAAGGATTATGTTCAGGCTGAATCCGCATTCCGGAAAGCCATCGAAAAGGATCCGACGCTCGCCCCCGCCTACAAAGGTCTCGGCTACTGCCTGATCCAACTGAAAAACAACAAGGACGCTGCCGTCGCGCTCTCGAAGTATCTCGAACTCACCCCCACGGCTGCGGATGCCGACAAGATCCGGGGAATTCTGAAGGAAATCGGGGAATAACCGTCCTTGAATCGGCGGCAACGAGTTCTGGAACGAGCTTTCGGGTTGACGTTCCTCGTCTGTTGTACCGTTCTCTTGATGTCGAGCTCTTGCTTCAGTGCTCCGAGTATCCTGCTGATCACGATCGACACACTCCGGGCCGACCGGTTGGGCTGCTACGGTGACAGTACGTCTTTGACATCGGAGATCGATGCGTTGTCCCGCAGCAGCCGGCTCGAAATCGATGCTTCGACGGATGTACCCCTCACCCTCCCCTCCCACGTTTCTCTCTTCTCCGGCCTTTCCATCACGCAGCATGCGGTTCAGGACAACGGCCGGATCGTGCCTGAACACATCCCGTTACTCGCCGAAGTCCTCCGGAAAAATGGCTATCGCACCATGGCGGTCATCAGCGGATTTCCTCTCGTCCGTTCGACCGGTTTGAATCGGGGTTTCGACGTGTATCGGGATCATCTGCCCGCGGTCGTGCAGGGGCATCGACCCGAGCAGATCGCGGAGGAGGCGGTCGCTGCGGCGGAATCTCTGATCGAAAAGAAGGCGGATCCGCTGTTTTTATGGGTTCATCTGTATGATCCGCATGCACCGTACTCGGCGCCGCCCCTTTATCGCGCCGCGTCCCGGGATGATTACCGGGCTGAGGTGATGTACGTGGATCGATGGACGGGGCGCTTGATTCGTTCCTGGCGCAGGCGGATGGGAAGCGACAGCCCGGTCGTGATCACGGGAGATCACGGCGAGGGACTGGGCGATCATGGCGAATCCACGCATGGCGTGTTCCTGTATCAGGAAACAATCCGAGTTCCCGTCATCTGCACATCGATGGCCGCGGACAGACTCGTGACAACTCCCACAACAATCCATCAGATCATGCATCGGATACTTGGTTATGCCGGCATCCAGGCAACTCCTCCTCCTGTCAGAATTGAACAGATACTCGGCATGTATTCTCTGTATCCGTTTTCGAGGTACCGTTGGGCTCCGGAATCCGCCATTCGCCGGGGCGATTTAAAATTCATGGATCACCCACAGGAGCTTTATGATCTCGAACTGGATCCGGGTGAACGTAACAATCTGGCATCTCGGCGGGAGTCCGATTGTATCGATCTCAGGAATCGATTGTTACAACTGGCTCCGCGCCCCGTGACAGACGACACCGGTGTCGATCCGGAAACACGGCGGGCACTCGAAAGCCTGGGTTACATCATCCATCCCGGGGCATCGGATGAGTCCCACAGTGGTAAAGAGGCCCGATCGTTGAGAAATCTGCTGATTCCGATCGAACTCGGGCTCGAGAAGATTCGAATCGGCGCATGGACCGATGCTGAAACCCTGTTCCGGAGCCTGCTGTCCGCAGATCCGGATAATCCGGTCATCACGAACAATCTCGGACTGGCGCTGATTCAGATGAACCGGCCGAAAGAAGCCGAGGCGTTTCTCAGGCAGGCTGCCCGGGCAGTCCCGAACGATGTTCAGGTGCTGAACAATCTGGGCATCGCCCTGATCCGGGATAACAGATTCAGGGACGCTGAAGAGGTGCTGAAGACGGCCGTTGCATTGGATCGCTCGTTCGCTCCCGCTCACCTGAATCTCGCTGGTGCGCAGTTCGCGCTGGACCGGCATGAGGATGCCTTCCGGGAGTTGGATGAGGCGATCCGGCTGGATCCGTCTCTGGCCGCCACAGCCACCGCGGAGGCGATCCGCAAAGGAATCGTTCGGGAGGCGACAGAATGAGGATCCGGGTGAAGGCGGAGGGCGTGTTGATTGATCGGGACGGAGTTCTCAATCATGCCAAGGATGGCGGGGTCATTGACGGCGCGATTCCATGGCTGGAAGATCTCGGGAAGCGCGGCATCCCATTTCTGATCGCGACCAATCATACCACGTCGAGTCCCGAGGAGGCGGGTCAGGAACTGCGACGTGCGGGATTCGACATCGATTCGGACCGGGTGCACACACCCCTGAGCATACTGGAGGGGCTGCTGACGCAGGGCCGATTTCGCCGCGTTTACGTGCGTGGCACACCGGAGCTTCACCGTTTCATCCGATTGACCGGAGTGGAGGTCGTGCGCGATGAGCGGGTGGATGCAGTGATTCTGGGATTCGACCGGAGGATGGATTACGAAGCGGTATCGACGTCGATATCGGCAATTCTCGATCATGATGCCGCGTTGATCGCGCTGCATGAGAACCGGATTTTCAGGGATTCCGAGCAGCGAGTGGAACCCGGGCTGGGAGCGTGGGTGCGGGCCATCGAGTATGCGACGGGATGCCGGGCGTGCATTGTCGGGAAACCGAGTCGCGATTACTATCTCGCCGCGCTGAAGAAACTCGATATCGCGGCCACAGGCTGTATCATGATCTCGGATGACCCGTTCGGGGACCTTCATGGTGCTGCAGCACTCGGAATCCGAACGATCTTCGCGCGGTCAGGGAAGTACCGTGATCCATCCGTTCTGGGGCATCCCGACATTCAGCATCAGCCGGATTACATGGTGAATTCCATCATGGATATCGAGATCACCTGATAGAAAGCACGATCATCGAGATTTCTTTGGTATGCTGGACAGATAACTCTGGAAATCGATGTAGAGGGGGTTGGACTTGAGCACGATCGCCTGTTTGCAGTGTTCCAGCGCGAGGTCATGCTGGCCGATCACCTCGTAAGCCACGGCGAGATTGAAGCAGGCGGCATCGTCCATCGGATCCCGGTCATAGGCGTTTTTCAGATGCGGAATTGCGTCGTTCCACAATCCGGCCCGGGCGTATCGATAGCCGAAGCTGCACGGACCGTAGCATCGGATCAGGCGTGAGGCCATGATCGCTGCATCACCGGTTTTGCCCTGCACCCGTGCAAGCGCTTCGATATAGACTTCGTCAATATCCACGGACAGCGCGCGTTTATAAAATGATTGCGCCTCATCCTTCCGGTCCAGTTTTTCCAGGGTGACGCCCATATTGAACAAGGCGATATCATTCGAGCTGTCTTCGGCAATGACGGCTTCGAGCAGAGGGAGTGCACCCTGCCAGTCTCCTTGTTTCATCAATTTGATCGCAGGCTTGACGGATTTGACTTCGATCACGGTCACCCCATCGATTTCCCGCAGGCTTTCAGCGTGGGTGATGGACGTGCACGCGATCAGACAGACGACGCAGAGTATGGACGAACGATGGGTCAGAAACATGGAAAACATCCTTTCGAGGTAAGAGACGCGGTTAGTATATCGGAATCGGGACTCTACCTCAAATAGGATGACATGGCCCCCGAGGCGTGCGAATCCATATTCCGAGCGAACTTGCACTTGACGCCCCGATACACTGCTGATAGGTAACGGACATGGATTTACTCTTCCTCCAAAGCATCTGGTTCGAGTTTCTCGGCACAATGTCTCTGGTCAGTTCGGCCAAAGCGGCCGGCTACGACGTCGGTATTCGGATCGGGAGTGACTCAGCATTACTTGACGAAGTTCGAAAACTCAAACCAAGATGTGTTGCATTCAGTTGTGTTACGGGGATACAGGGTTGGGCGGTTCAACTTTCCGAGCGCATCCGCGCCATCAACCCCGACATCCGGATACTGATGGGAGGATCTCATCCGACTTTCTTCCCCGAGATACTCGATCGCGAACCAGTTCTGGATGCAATCTGCGTTGGAGAGGGAGAGCATGTCATCGTCGATATTCTCAGGGCGGGAGATACCCCTGAGGCCTGGACCTCGATTCCGAATCTGCACGTCCGGATGGGAGACACGATCATTCGCAATGAAGTCCGACCGTTGATCGAGGATCTGGATGCGTTGCCCTTCATGGATCGGGATGCGTACTATCGCTATCCGATGCTCCGAAACAATCCCGTCAAGCTTCTGATCACCAGCCGGGGGTGTCCGAATGCCTGTACATTCTGTTTCAATCATTCCTCTATGAAACTGTACCTGGGGAAAGGCCAATACGTAAGAAAGCGCTCGATTGATTCGGTCATGGATGAACTCGACTGGCTGGTGTCGAGCTATCCGGTGAAAACCATCCGTTTTGAAGATGATCTTTTCGGGACACACCGGCAGTGGCTGCTCGAGTTTTGCTCTATGTATCCACGAAAGTTCCGATTGCCCTTCATCTGTTTCATGCGAGCCGATTCGATCGATCGGGATGTCGTGAAAGCGCTCGTGGATGCCGGATGTTACAATGTCGTGATCGGGATGGAGACGGGTGACGAGTATCTTCGCAACACCGTACTGAAAAAAAGAATCACGGATGACCAGCTGTTCGAGGCGGCGCATTTGTTTCACGAGTTCGGACTCCGATTCTGCACGACCAATATCTTCGGTCTGCCCGGTGAAACCTTCCTCCAGTCCTTGAAAACCGTTCAGATGAATCAGAAGATCCGCCCGACTTTCACCTGGTGTGCCATTTTTCAACCCTATCCCCGAACGGAACTCGGCCGGATGGTTCTTGAACAGGGACTCGTCGACTCTCTGGATGCGGATGAGATCGATCCGAACTATCATTCGAGGAGTCTCCTGAAGCAGCCGGAAATCGGCCGCAGCGTAAATCTGCATCATTTTTTCTACCTGCTGTTTCGCTTTCCATGGCTTCTGCCGATCCTCAAGCCCCTCACGCGCATTCCGCCCAATCGTCTCTTTATTCTGATTCATCGCATCAGTTTTCTGTTTATATACGCGAAGCGCTGGAACATCAGCATCATCCGGGCGATTCAGGAAGGGAGAAAAGCCGCGGGGTTCACACGAAAATTGCCGCAAAAGCGGCATAGCGCCGTCCACGAATGAAGCGTCTGTT
This sequence comes from uncultured bacterium, assembly GCA_964472395.1. GTDB lineage: Bacteria > CSSED10-310 > CSSED10-310 > CSSED10-310 > CALFER01 > CALFER01. The sequence goes on from CAYYMM010000008.1 coordinate 20,110, forward strand.
TCTCATATGGCTGCTGTTTTCGATCGGATGTGTCTATCAGGATCCGCCACCGGACGTCGTTGAACTGGAAGACAGGCTCTATCAGTCCAGATCATCGATTTCCGATTTCTCTTATGATTTGAATTCCAGTTTGGTCCTGCCTTTTTTGACCGCATTCGGGCGAAATCCATTTGCGTCTAACATCATTGATGAAGCTACGAACATGGTGTTTCTCCTGCCCCTCATTCCCGGTCGTCCAGAATCGATCGTGTTTCAGATCAGCAACGAATCGGAGTCATCGGCAGGGATTACGATCCGGATGAACGATACCGTGATCGGCGATATGGACATCGCACCAGGGGCGGTTCGGGTGCAGTTCAGGATCGATGCCCGGCATTGGGACCGCACACTGAATGCGATTCGAGCATCCGTCACGGATGGTTTCGGTTCTCTGCGGATCGACAATCTGTGGCTTTTATTCGATGATTCTCTGGATCCTGAAGGATTGGAACCAGGCAACCGATTTATCGGTCTGGTCCTGATCCCCTCGGATGAGAACTGGATTCAAGCGATCTTTGTCCCGTCGGAATCATCAATATCGTTCCCGGTGTTTCTCCCTGAACCGTTTGCTTTCGTCCATCTGGATATTCTCCCGGATGATCCGGATGCGACCATCGACATGAAACTCGTGACAGCCCGCGCGTTCCTTCGCGAAGTACCGCTCGACTCACAGATTCAGATCCAAGCGATCGATGACTGGACACCCATCCGGTGGGATGTGACGGAGAGGACGGGCCGTCATGCCTCGCTCGAATTTACAAATCGGGGCAAGTCGGCCGTCCTTCTTCGGAATCTTGAGATCCGGCGGGGATTCTGATCATTCCGGGTGGTCAATGCCCGAGTTGTTTGAGCAAATCACGAAGATGAGGTGGGAGTGATTTGAGATCATCAGTGCGGCGGAGTGCTTCATTTGCGCCAGAAAGCTCGTTCCGACGAAGCAGGAGAAGACCAAGATTCTGATGGGCGATTGCCAGATCGGGAGAAGCCGAGATCGCACGAAGCATCCATTCAATCGCCGTATCGAGTTCTCCTTTTCGATAGGCGATCAGTCCGAGGTTTACGCAAGCTTCGCCGCAATCCGGAAGCACCTCGATCGCCTGTCGGTATACCGTTTCGGCTGCATCGGTGCAGTTCCACGATTCGAGATATAGGCCCAGGGTGTTGATGAGTGTAGCCGAGACATCCCGGGAGATCGGATCCTGTGAGCCCTTCTTATAGAATGCGACAAACGAGTCGATGTCACCGGTTGAAGGCGGGGTGAGGCGCATGGGATTCAAGCGCCACAACACGCCGTCTACTTCATACAGTAAGTCATTTTGCTTATCGCCAGGTCGTATTTCTCGATACACAGGTCTCGTCAGGACTCCGGCGATGCATCTCCAGAAGCGAGGCGGTGCGGTTACGAGTGCGGATCGAAGACCGCATTGACGCAATGCATTATCGAACTCGCGGTGGGAAGCGTTGCTGAGTATCAGACCTGGATACAGGTCGCTGATCACCGCGACATCCTCGCGGTACCGTTCCGTCGTTTGAAGGGCCAGCAGGTTGAAGGTGAGGCTGTCGCTGTAGGTGAGAAGCACGGCGTCCGGGCGAAGACCGCTAAGAATCGCGCTCGCTATCTGCCGTGGTCGGTTTAATGCGGAGGTGTGTCGAGCGACCGCGATCGGGAGGGCGATGAGCAAGGCGGCAATCGACACCATCGCAGTCATGCCGCTTCGTCGGAATGAGTTCAGTATTCCCGATGCCGCACTCAAGATGATGCAGGCGAGCACCGGCACCCCGAAGGGAGTCGCTTCGAACGGAACGACATTGATGAACACAACATAAATAGAATGACTTACAAACAACACCACACAGGTCAAAAACAAACGCGGCCACACCACGCTGCATCCGATCACTCCAACACCGAGTAGCAGGTTGGCAGCGAGCGGGGTGTTTCGGCCCAGATTTCCAATGAATTCCAGCCAGCGGGTCCACCGTTGTTCCACATCCAGAGACGGCATGCTCACGGCTCGATGTGACCGTGCCAGCACATGATCCATAAATCGATCGCAGGTTTGGGGATTCCCCCAGTTGATGGCGGGATCCTGGATTGCACGGAGGGGGAGATACAGCAGGGAGCCGGTCAGCAGCAGCACAACCAGCACAGACAGCGTAAGGTGACCGCGGTTGATGCGTCGTAAAGTCCCAAATGGGTTCCAGATCCCGAACAGGATCGGCAACCAGAAGAGCGCGGAGTAGTGGTTTAGTAGCGATAAGGTCCCGATCAGGATCAGAAAATAGTGTGTTCTGGGATTCCACAGGGTGCGAGCAGCGAGCAACAGATCGAATGTCCACACGAAAAAAAACAGATCGAGCGGGTACACCTCATTCGAGGTGCCCTGGTTGCGAAGGGTGTCGGAGAGCAGAAATCCTGCGATGAGCAGCGGCAATCCGGCCCAGGGGTATCGGTATCCCTTCGACAGGCGGATGAGGCTTCGATTCATGATCACGAGGGTCAGCAGGGTGAGTACGATCGACAGCAGGTGCATCCGGAAGGGTATCGAAGCGATGGGCAGCGCGCGGCACCAGGCATGTGTGAGAGTGAGATAGATCGGATAGCCCGGATTGTGGGCGATCCCGAGACTCCATGCCGCCGTGATGAACTCACCGGAATCAAACCAACCGGCGGACAACGGCGTCATGGGAACGAGGGCTGCCAGAGCGATCAGCAGGATGACCGGAGCGACAAGATGTTTGAAGCAGCCCATTTCATCGAGTATAGTGGTTTTACTCCGGAGCCTCAAGTATTGCTGCCGGAGCCGGGATCAATTCGGTGCAGGGATGGCATGACCTTTGCTGTTTCACATAAGTCAAGGATATAGGGCGTACACGTACGCCTCGCACAGGCGATTGTCGCTTAAGGAGGTATTATGAGGTCGTTGAGGACGCTTTGGATGCTTGTTTTCTTGTGCCTGTCCGTGACTGCGGCAGGCGCGGCGTGGGTACCTGTGCAGCCGGGAGCTCGAGTCGGTCAACCGATCGGAGTCTCCCTTGTCTCGGCTACCGCACAAACAACAACGATCGAGACGGTCGTCCATGGGTTGAACATGGAACCGGTTTCGGAATCGAACCTGGATCTCGTCAAGCTGGATATCCCCGGTGCGGGACTCCTGACCGACACCGGAGATCCTCAGGTTCCGGTCATTCGCAAGTACATCGCCGTTCCCTTCGATGCCGATGTGACGGTCGAGGTCAGGAATGTCGAATCAGTCCGGATCGGCACACAGACGGTCTGGCCTGCTCAGCCGCAGTACAAACGCAGCGAATCCAAGCCTCCGTTCACCATGAATCCGGATCGCTACTCCGAACGCTCACCCTTCCCCGCTCAGATCGCCCGGATCACAGATGATGTGATCATGCGGGATTTTCGGGTTGTGACACTCGAAATTGCACCCGTGCAGTATCTCGCTGCCGACAGCAGTCTCGAGATCGCATCCCGCATGTCGATCGACATTCGGGCTACGGGCGGCACAACGATGGGCCCGGATCAGGTCTTTCCGAGTTTTTACAGATTGTATCAGAACCATATCCTGAATTTCTCACGACTTGGAGTCGGTCAGCGTACCGATGCCGAACCGATGCTGATCATCGCTCATGACGCATTCATCCCGGCACTGGACTCATTCGTGGAGTGGAAAACCAAGCGAGGGATCGACGTGACCGTGGTGCCGACCTCGACGACCGGCATCACCGCCTCCCAGGTTCAGAGCTATATCCAGACGGTCTACAATACGTGGAACCCGAAACCGGTCTATGTCATCCTGGTGGGCGATTCACCCCAGATCAATCCGCTGACCGGAATCGAATCCTGTGCCTCGGATTATCTCTTCACTCTGCTCGCCGGCAGCGACCATGTTCCGGATGTCTTCATCTCACGGTTCGTCGCCCTCAACCTCAATGAACTCAATCCGCAACTCGATAAACTCATGCACTACGAAACGCAGCCGGACAACACGCTCTGGCTCGATCGACTCTGCGGCATCTCGTCAAGTCTGAGCGGTTCCATGGGAATCAACGACGATGAACGGATCGACGAGATCAGTGGTCGTTTCATGGTGATTAACGACAACGCGGTTGCCGATCAGCTTTACGAATCGAATGGCCAGGGAACGACCGCGAATATCGCTGCGGCAGTCAATGCAGGCCGTTTCTGGATTGCGTATTGCGGTCATGGAAGCGGAACGGGCTGGAGTGGCCCGGCATTCTCGAACAGCAACGTCGACGCGTTGACAAACGGATACGCCAACCCCTTCATCATGGATGTTTCGTGTGATAACGGCGGTTTTGCGGGAAGCGGTGATTGTTTTGCCGAACGCTGGATGAAGGGCGGCACGGTTGGAAATCCGCACGGCGCCGTCGGCATGTACAGTTCGTCGACGTCAACGTCCTGGGATCCCCCCGCCATTCTGGCCTGGGGGGTGTGTTACTCAGTCGCCGGCGACGGTGCGACTATTCCCGGCGGAGACTATCTGCTGGGGGAAATGACTTACAACGGCATGCTGTACATGGTCTCCGAGATCGGGTCCGGATCCGACGCCCAGGAAGTCATGCAGCAGTATGTTCTTTTCGGCGACTGCTCCGCCATGCTGCGATCGGATGAGGTGATCACTCCGGTCGTCTCGCATCTGCCCACCGCCCCGCTGGCCCCGATGCCGTTCCAGGTCATCGTATCGGATGCGAAAGCCCCGATTCAGGGAGCCGTCGTGTGTGCCTACAAACCAGGTGAGGTGCATGTCGTGGGCCAGACAGATGCTACCGGCACCGTCAATCTCGATATCGAACCCCTCACAATCGGCGACATGATCATCACGGTCAGCGGCCAGAATCTCCATCCGTATGAAGCCATCGTGACGGTCGCTCCGGCCGGATGCGGTGTCATCCTCCTGAATCGAACGAAATACAACTGCGATGATCAGATCCTGGTGCGGGTATTCGATGCGGACGAAAACACGAATCCGGCGATGGTTGAAACGGTCGATGCCGACATACATTCCGACAGCGAACCGTCTCCGGAATCGCTCATCCTGACGGAAACCGGTCCCGACACCGGAGAATTCAACGCCACGATCCAGACCTCATCATCGATGTCCGGAGCGGGATATCTGCTTCTCGCGCACGACGACGAGATCAGCGCGCATTATCATGATCTGGATTGCGACGGCGCTCCTGCCGACGTTTACGACACAGCGGTCGCGGACTGCCAGGGGCCGATCATTTCAAATCTCACGATCTCGGATCTCGGGATCGATACCGTCACGATTTCCTGGACCACCGACGAATCGTCGACTTCCGTTCTGACATGGGGCCTCGGCACACCTCCGGATATGGTTGAAAGCGACAGCGATCTCGTAATCGACCACTCCATCACGCTCACGGGTCTGCAGACCTGCACCGAGTTCTTCTTCAAGGTTGAAAGTGTTGATGATGGCGGGAATGTGGCTGTAGACGACAACAGCGGTTTGTTTTACTCGTTTACAACCCTGCAACTCCTGGTGCTATACGAAGCAAACATGGACGTGAATCCGGGCTGGACCTTCCAGGGGCAGTGGGCCTGGGGTCAACCGACCGGTTCCGGAGGTGATCCCACGGGAGGGTACACGGGCTCGAACGTGATCGGATACAATCTCAACGGCGCTTATGCGGACAGCATCCCGGCCTATTACGCGACCTCTCCCACCTTCGATTGTTCAGGTGCATCACAGGCATATCTCTCATTCTGGAGATGGCTGGGAGTCGAAAGTTCCACCTATGACCATGCCACCGTTGAGATTTCGACGAACGGATCGACATGGACCGTGATCTGGTCGCACAACGGCGGCAGTCTGCAGCCGACGGCATGGGAGCATGTCGAGTATGACATTTCGTCCTGGGCAGCTGGTCAGAGCAATGTTCAGCTCCGTTGGGGCATGGGACCCGCGGACAGCTACATCAGCTATTGCGGCTGGAACCTCGATGATGTGGTGGTCTCGTTCTCCACGCCCTGCAACGTGCCGGTTCTGAGCTATATGAGTCACACGATCGATGATTCACTGGGAAACAATGACGGTCAGATCAATGCGGGTGAGACCATCCGGATGAATGTGACCCTTCAGAATCTCGGAATCGATGCCACGGGCATTTCGACCACACTGAGCACCTCCAATCCGCATGTGACGGTGACGACAGCATCGGCGCTCTTCCCTGATATCCCCCAGAGCGGTTCCGGGGAATCCTCCAGTCAATACGAATTCACTGTCAGTCCTACCGCGACCGACGGTGAGACCATTTTGTTTTCAGTGTCCTACATCTGCAACGGAACGACGACCGGAACCACAACGCTGAGCGACATGGTGGTGGCTCCCGATCTGAACGTTCAATCCTCGCTGATTCTGGATCCCGAACGGGGAGACGGCGATGCGATTCTGGATCCGGGTGAAACGGCGCAGATCCTGGTCACACTCGCGAACAGCGGCAACGGGTTGGCGTCGAACGTAAGTGCTGTTTTAAGTTCGGATCAGCCCAGCTACATCACGATTTCCGATGATACAGCAACGTTCCCGAACATTGCCGGAGGGGCATCGGGCGCGAGCGATTCGCCGCATTTTACCGTGACGGTGTCTCCGTCCATACCGGACCCCACTATCGTGACATTCACGCTCAATATTTCTGCAACGGGTTACTCATCCAGTTCGACATTCGCTCAGGAAGTCACGACCTCGACCTTCGCCCGCCGTTATTTCTGGAACATGGACACGAACCCGGGTTGGACCGCGGAACCGAATTGGGCATGGGGCGATCCAGCCGGCACCAGTGGGGATCCTCAAAACGGCTATACCGGTACGAACGTTTATGGTTATAATCTCAATGGTTCCTACGAGAACAACATGACCGAGAAGCATCTGACCACCACCGCCATCGACTGCTCATATCTGTCTGAGGTCGAGGTGCGTTTCCAACGCTGGCTGGGTGTCGAATCCGCCACATATGATCACGCATCGTTTAAAATTTCGACGAACGGAACGACTTGGACGACCCTCTGGAATCATACAGGATCGACACTGAATGAAACCGCCTGGTCGTTGCAAACATACGATGTTTCCGCCTATGCAGACGGACAACCGACGGTCTACCTGAGATGGACCATGGGCGCAGCGGATTATGCCGTCGTTTACTGCGGCTGGAACATCGACGATGTCGAGATCTGGGGTGCAGCGGGTGAACCGGTCAACACGCCTACACCTGCGCCGCCGACGAATACTCCGACTATCACCCCGACCCGGACGCCCACCGTACCGCCGACCTACACGCCGACTCGAACTCCGACCGTGCCGGCAACCCACACACCGACCATCACGCCAACCGCTCCGCCGACCGCGACCCATACAGCCGCTCCGACGCCACCACCGACATCGACACCCACTCAACCGCCTCAGCCGACGGATACGCCGGTGGAACCGAGCGCGACCCCGACCGAAGGGCCCACAACATTCACGGTCGATCTGACGATCAGCCAGTCGATGTTCCATAGCGGTGATCGATTCACATTGACCCGTGATGTTTTCAATCCGGGACCGGAAGTTACCGCTGACGAGTGGATCATTCTCGATGTCTACTCTAATTACTGGTTCTCCCCCGGCTGGACTCAGGATCCTCAATGTGTCCGGATGACCTGCCCGGAAAACGATCATGACTCGAAGGTCGTGTTCGATTTCGACTGGCCATCGGTAGACGGGTCTGCGATTGATCTGAAGTTCTGGGCGGCCATGCTGGATCCGGAAACGACAACATTGATTGGCACCTATGACATGGTGACATTCGGATACGAATAGAACGTTCGTCTCGACACAACCCTCAACCGGCTCGCTTCGGCGGGCCGGTTGTTTTTCCGCCCGAATCATCCGATCCTCTTACATCTCTTTTGATTCAATGGCCTGAATATTGCAAATTTGCTCTAAGATCCCGGAAATATCACCGGGATGTTTCTGAGGAGGCACTGAATGACGCAGCGATACCAGCGGAAATTATCATCGATTGCACTCGGTCTGTTGATTCTGATTCAGGGAATCGGAGCCGGTGCGGCATGGATATCACTGGACGGCCGAACGACCGTTCCGAGCGATTTGTCGACCACCCTGATCAGTTCGACACTCGAGCAGACGGTGATCGATGTCCGGATTCCCGGAATGAGTCTTTCGTCCGCGACCGATGCAGCCGGTGATTTCACCCTGGTCGATCTTCCCGGCGCTGGTCAGCTGCTCGAACCGGGACGTCCCCAACTGCCTGCCATCCGCACATTCGTTGCCGTTCCGGTGGACGCCGATGTCACACTCGATATCACGGTATTGGATGAACGAACCGTTGAAGACATCACGGTTTACCCGGCGCAACCGCAATACAAGCGGTCCGAACCGCGCCCTCCGTTCCGGATCGACGCCGACCTGTATGCACGTGATGCCGCCTACCCCTCCCAGTATGCCCGGATAGCGGACGAGGGATTCATGCGGGATTTCCGGTATGTGATGGTCGAGATCACGCCGGTCCGGTTCAATCCCGTCGAGCAAACCCTGCTCGCGGCGGATCTCGAGATCCATGTCCGGACCCAGGGAGGCACGACATTCGGGCCCGAACGCGTGTATCCGGCTTTCGATCGGCTCTATCGGGAGTATCTGGTGAATTACGACAGTCTCAGGACAGGAAACCGGAACGATCCGGAGCCGATGCTGATCATCGCCGCGGATGCGTTTGTCAGCGAAATGGCGTCTTTTGTCGAGTGGAAAACGAAGCGCGGGCTCGCCGTAACACTGGTGGGCACATCGACCTCCGGTTCGACCTCGACCGCTGTTAAAAACTACATTCAGAACGCCTACAACACATGGAACCCCAAGCCGGTCTACATTTTGCTCGTTGGCGATTCCAACCAGATCAACCCGCTGTACGGAATTGGATCGTGCGCATCGGATTACAAATTCACGCAACTCAATGGAACCGACATCACACCTGATGTCTTTATATCGAGGCTGTGCGCGCAGAACCTGGGTGAACTCCAGCCGCAGCTCGACAAGATCATGCATTATGAAACGCAGCCCGCAGAGGGCCAGTGGCTCGACAAGTTTACCGGGATTTCGTCCAGTCTGACCGGAGGCATGGGGATCAACGACGATGCGCGATTGAATGAAATTGCTGCCCGCTTTCAGACTCACAATCCGAATGCCGCGGTCGACCGGCTGTACAGTTCGAACGGCCAGGGAACGACGGCCAACATTGCTGCCGCCGTTAATAACGGTCGATTCTGGCTCGCATACTGCGGGCACGGGGATGGGACAGGCTGGAGCGGTCCGGTGTTCACGAATTCGAATGTCAATGCGCTAACGAACGGGTACATGACCCCGTTCATCATGGATGTCTCCTGTCTCAACGGCGGGTTCGATAGTTCTTCGGACTGCTTTGCCGAACGCTGGATGAAGGGTGGCACGGTTGGGAATGCGCGCGGTGCGGTTGGCATGTACAGTTCGTCGACGTCAACTGCTTGGGATCCGCCGGCCATCATGGCCTGGGGCGTATGCTATTCGGTGACCGGCGATTCAGGTGGCTCGATACCCGGAGGCCATTTCCGGATGGGGGAGATGACCTATGACGGCATGATGTACATGGTTTCGGAGATCGGATCGGGCAGCGATGCGCAGGAAGTCATGCAGCAGTATGTGCTTTTTGGCGATTGCTCCGCCTTCTTCCGATCGGACGCCCTGATTCAGCCAACCGTCACGCACCTTCCGACGGCTCCTCTGGCGCCCTACCCCTTCCAGGTCACGGTCACTCAGGGAGGCACTCCGATTCAGAATGCCCTGGTTTGCGCGTACAAACCCGGTGATGTCCATGAAACAGCCATGACGAATGCACAGGGCATCGCGGTGCTGGATATCACTCCGCAGACGATCGGCGACATGATCATTACCGTTTCAGGGCAGAATCTGAACCCATATGAAGCGCTCGTTTCTGTGGCTCCCGCCGGTTGCGGGGTGATTCTGGTGGACAAGGAAGTCTACAACTGCTCGGACACAATTCAGATCAGCGTGTTCGATGCCGATCTGAATACCAGTCCGACAGCGATCAATACGGCCACTGCGCAGATTGTATCGACAAGCGACACTGTTCCGGAAACCGTCGAATTGACCGAAACGGGAGTGGATACAAGTGAATTTTCGGGTATGATTATGACATCGAGCAGCCAGAGTGGTCCGGGCTACCTCCGGATCTCGCATTCCGACACCATCACCGCCTCGTATCATGATGAGGTGTGTGACGGCGCGCCTGCAGATGTGACCGATATGGCGACCGCCGACTGTCAGGGCCCGGTGATCTCAAACATCCTCGTGTCGGATCTCACCACAAACAGCGCAACCATCACATGGACGACGAGCGAGATGGCGGAAGGCAGTATCGTATATGGCCTGAGCGTTCCTCCCGGTACACAGGCGGACGAAACCGGAACGGGTATGGATCACTCCATCACCATCGAAGGACTCTCGGATGCCACGGTTTATTTCTTCCAGGTGGTGAGCCGTGATGCGGGAGGCAACGAAACGATTGACAATGCTGCGGGTACTTATTACTTCTTCATCACCCTCGAGTTCACGTCGATCATGGAAGCAAACATGGACTCCAACCCCGGTTGGACCTATCAGGGACAGTGGGCCTGGGGTGATCCGGCCGGAAACGCCGGGGATCCCGGAACGGGCCACACCGGAACGAATGTCGTTGGGTACAATCTGAATGGAGCCTATGGAAACAACCTCAGTTTGACATACACGACGACCACCGCCTTTAGCTGTACTGAAAGTTCCCATGTATATCTGGGCTTCTGGAAGTGGCTCGGCATCGAGGAGTCGCAGTATGATCATGCCAACATCCAGATCAGCGTCAACGGCGGTTCGACCTGGCAGACCGTCTGGAATTTCAGCGGCGGCACACTGGAACCTTCGCAATGGGAATATGTCGAGTACGACTTATCGCAGTGGGCAGCCAACCAGTCCAATGTGCAGCTTCGCTGGGGGATTTCCTCCGACAGTTATCTGACCTACTGCGGATGGAACATCGACGATGTCCTGGTCTGGGGCGAAGCTCCCGCGTCCGTCCCGACACCGACACCCCGTCCGACGTTTACACCGACTTCTACGCCGACTGTGACACCGACACCGACTCCGTCGGTTCCTCCGACCATGACACCGACCATGACACCGGTTCCAGGTCGCGGAATTCAGCTTCTTCTGAATGGGACAGTCTTCTCGGCTGATGATCTTTTCCACCTCGAAATGAATGTGGTGAATGATACGAGCAGCACAGTGGACGTCGATGTCTACGTATTGCTGGACGTTTACGGAGTCTATTTCTGCTGGCCGTCCTGGACCAATCTCTCAACTGGTCTCGATTATCGGCAGTATCGGATCACGCCGCAGCAACTGCGTCACGAAGAGATCTTTCAGTTTGTGTGGCCGACAGTATCGGGATCGGCGGAAAATCTTCATTTCATCGGAGCCGCTTTCAACCAGGGATCCTTTGATATTTTCGGTGATCCCTCCATGGTGACATGGGGTTATCGCTGAGCATAGCAAGTTCGACTGACGTTTTCGGCCGGAGTCCCATTCCAGGGATTCCGGCCGTTTTCGTATGTTTGCATCATCTCCCGGTTTAACCTAGAATCAATGCAACGAGCCGGTTTCGCCGGCGATCTGTCTACGAGGAACGTCAGATGACATCTTTATTTGGACTGAAGAAGGAAATCGTCGAGGCCGGCCGCCGTGTTCATGCGAGGGGGTATGTGGCGGCGAATGACGGCAATATCAGTGTTCGAGTCGGACCGGACCGCATTCTGATCACGCCCACGGGAGTATCAAAGGGATTCATGTCCACCGAACAGATCGTTCTGTGCGACATGACAGGTAAATCCCTGACTCCCGGCCTGAAAACTTCATCGGAAGTCCGCATGCATCTGAAGGTGTATCAGCACCGTCCGGATGTGATGGGTATCGTGCATGCTCATCCGCCATATGCGACATCATTCGGGATTGCAGGCATCGCTCTGTCGCAGGCGATTCTGCCGGAGGTCATCATCACACTCGGGGCTGTTCCGATTATCGAATACGGAACTCCAGGAACGGAAGAACTGGCGGAGCCTCTCGTCCCGCATTTATCTCAGTTTGATGCCTTCATCCTTCAGAATCACGGCGCTCTCACCCTCGGGAGCACCCTCAACGACGCGCTTTTCCGGATGGAGACCGTCGAGCATTTCGCGCAGATTGCTTTCATTTCCTCCATGCTCGGACGCATTCAGACATTACCGGAGACCGATGTCCGTAAACTGCTCGATCAGCGGCAGCGATACGGATTCAAATCCGAGTTTGAGCCTCGGGTCTGCTCGGAAAGCGAAGTCAGCTCCTTGCCGGATTGCGCATTCGTCGGTACCAACCAGACCGTACTCAGGCCGAGGCTCCCGGATATCGCCTCCACTTCGCAACCGGAGAACACTGCGTCCGCTCCCGGGTCCGATACGATTCACAGTGTTGTTGCGCGTATCGTCGCTCAGGTTCTCGATTCAATGACCGGGAGTTCGCATTGATACCGACCGGAGAACCGGTCGGTCAGCAGGACTGACGTATGGGCACGGATCAGATCACATCGTTCGGGAGATATGTCATCGAGAGTCTGATTGGGGTCGGAGGATCCGGGAGAGTGTATCGGGCATTCGATCCGGAGCGAAACCGGGTGGTCGCCTTGAAAGTGCTCAATGTGTCCGAACCGGATGACGATGCGATATCAAAAATCCGGTTCCGTCGGGAATTCCAGGCTGCCTCGCAGCTGAATCACCCGCATCTGGTCAAGGTATATGACACGGGAACATATGAAGAGCGTGAGTATTTCACGATGGAGCTCATCGAGGGAGAGGATCTCGATCATCATCTCAACTCCTATGACGCGCATACCGATGGCAATCCGGACTTGAATCATCCCGATCGACTGACGCATTTTCTGGACCTTTTAATACAGACTGCGGATGCGTTGAGCTATCTGCACGGTTTCATGTATGTGCATCGGGATCTGAAGCCGGGCAATGTTCTGATCCGTCGGGATTCGACGGTGAAGGTCACGGATTTCGGACTGATGAAACAACAGGGGTCGTCACAGATGACTCGCACCGGAGCGATTCTCGGAACGGTGGAATACATGAGTCCCGAGCAGACCGTCACGACGCGGGTCGACTGTCGCTCGGATCTGTATTCGTTTGGTGTCATCGCGTTTAAGGTTTTTACAGGTACTCTGCCGTTTTCGGGGAGTCTGATGCGACAACTCGTGGCGCGAACGCGCGAGGAAGCTCCAGATCCCCGTATTTACAATCCCAAAATCGATACTCAGATCTGTCATTTCATCATGAAACTGTTAAAACGCAGACCCGAAGACCGCTTTGCCTCGGCCCGGGAGGTCTGGGATACGCTAATCCGGATTCGAGAGTCGATTGCCGGGCAACATTCGACGAGCACATCCGTCACACAGGCCATCGAGCCCGTGTCGATTCTTGTGAATGATCCCGCATGCGTTGGTCGTGATTCCGCTATTTCGGAAATCAGACGATTGATCGAGATTCTTCGGCATGGCACCAAAGGTTCACTGATTCTGGTGCATGGTGACGCGGGAGTCGGCAAAACACGGTTGATCGACGAGATCCGGACATTGGCGACTTTTCACAATATCATCTTTCAGCGCGGTACCTGTCGATCGCTCTCGGAAGACGCGATGGGGCCATGGATCGAGATGTTTCGAGGGTTCAGCGGAATTCTGTCGTCCTATTGCTCGGATGATTGTTCCAAACTGCACGATCAGCTGGAGAAAATGCTGGAAATGACCGGACGGTCGCCCGGCTCGAACGAAATCCAGCCGATGGCCGACGCTGTCCGCTACCAGTTCTTTGATCTCGCCAGCCGCTTTTTCATTGATGCCAGCCGGATCGTGCCGATGATTTTACATCTCGAGGACGCGCATCTCGCACTTCCCGATGCGATGGAATTTCTGCAGTTTCTGACGCGCAGGGCGGTCTTTACTGATGACAGCGGAAGCATGACGGATCAACCGGGGAAACTGATCCTGATCGTCACACACCGAGTGGCGGGCCTGACCTCAACACACGCGCTGAGCAAGCTGGAACGTCTGTTTGCCAAGCAGGATCGATTCCGCAGCATTCGACTCGAACCCCTCACCCGTGACCAATCCGATCAGTTCGTAAATGGGATGTTGACCGGAGAGATCGCCATTCCGGATTTTGGATCTCGGATTCACCGCATCGCCAATGGAAATCCTCTCTGCATCAGTGAATTCGTGCGTTTTCTTGTGTCTCGAGGTTCCATTCACAGGAGAGGTGTAGTGTGGGTGGAACAGGTAGAGGGCGACAGTGATCTGTATGATTTCCCCGTTCCGCCGTTGCCGGCTGCGGTGCTATCGGAGGTTCGGACTCTGCTCGACGGGCTTCTTCCGGATGATCTCCGGATCGCGAATGCCGTCGCTGTTTTAGCACCGCCATCGTCTTTCGGGGATATACTGGCGACATCGGGACTGAGCGAGGAGTCGGGGCTTGATGCTCTCGATCGTCTGCTCGCTCGAGGGATTCTCCTGGAAGATCCCCGCAATGATGAACGTTTCGAGTTCAACTCGCCTTTTTTACCGCGAGGCTTGCTTGATTCGATGACGGCAGAGCCCCGGAGAGAGCTGCACCGGACGGCGATGAGCATTCCGGTGATGACGAGCATCGAGGCGGTGCGCCATGCCATGCACGCAGATGATTCGCTCGCGAGTTCCATCTGGATCGATGCCATTCGGAATCTCATGCTTCAGGGATCCATCCCGACCGCCGCTCGCGTGGCTCACAAGGCGTTGACCCTGATGTCTTCTGATGCGGTGGAGACCCGGCAGGTCCGGATCATGTTCGGTAAGTGTCTGACGATCATGAACCGATTCGATTCGGCTCGGGAGCTGTTCAGTTCAATCATCGAGCCGGGAGGAGTCGGGCACACCGATGAGATAGCCATGGAATGCGAAGCCAGAATCGGATTGGCCGAGATCGAGTCGGGGTTGGGCAACATCGATCGGGCAATCACGCATCTCGCGCCGATGATATCACGGATGGCGACGCTCGATCCCCTCCCCCGGATCGATCTACTTCAAACGTCCGCCGTGCTTTCGATGTCGAAGGGGGATCTCGATGCGGCAGCGAGCGCACTAAATGTTTCGTCGGCCATGTGCATGCAAACCGGAGACCTTCCGCGAACCGCCCGTTCCCATCATCTTCAGGGGATGTTGTCGTTCTATCGGTCCGATTATGCGGCGGCTGCTGATTCCTATCGGCTTGCGATCGAAATCCGGACCGGGATCGGGGACGCACTGGGCATCGCCCAGACAAAATCCAACTGGGGAGTGATTCAAAAAATTGAGGACCGGTATGAAGAAGCGGCGGCGCTGTTTTCCGATGCTGCGCGGATTGCCGAGCAGGCATGCGATGTCTCGAACTGGGCCCTGTATCTCCAGCATCTCGCCTCCATCCAGCTCAAACTCGGGGCGATCGATCAGTCGGTGAGCAACTATCGGAGAGCGCTGGCGATTTTCGAAGAGTCCCGCATGATGCCTCGCATCGCGATGTGTCTGAACAACCTGGGCAGCGCTCTGATGGATTCGCAGAAGCTGAGTGAATCGCTGACGATGTTCGTGCGGGCGTTGAGCATATACGAGCAACTTGGGCATCAACTCGCCCAGGCCGCATGCCTCGGGAATATCTCCGTCACGCTGCTCGAACTCGACCAACTCGATCTCGCACAGGATTATCTGGATCGGGCTCGCGCAATCTACAACCAGATCGGCACCTCACCCGGATATACCGAAGCAGAAATTCATCGGGTGCGCCTGTTGACCCGGATGAATCGGTTTGCAGAAGCGGAGGAAGCGCTTCGGTCGATCGATACCAAGATTCATATGGGGAGGATGACGACCGGATTGTACCATTTTGCGCAGGGAGAACTTGGAGCCGCCAGCGGAAAGGAAGCCATCATGGACCGATCGACGACCGAGCATCTCGAGATGGCGGTATCTAGTTTTCGGGAGGCCCGGCGACATGGATTCGCACAGATCGCCAGTATGAAACTCGGTCGATATCTGGTCGTATCGGGAATCGATCGGGAACGCGGCGAGATGATTCTCGAGGAACTCAGGCAGGAGAGCTGACGAACTGCCCATTCGGCTTGATGTACAGACAGTCGTTCTGGTAATCGAAAATGAGATTGAAACGGCACAGAAGTCCGGCTCCGATCACGCCATCAGCACCGGCCTGTTTGGAGCGCATTTCCGCCGGAGCGCTGAACGCCGTGACCTGCTCGAGTACAAATGATCCGATCTTGAGTCGGGTGATCCGGCAGGATTGGCCGTAAATATCCCCGCTGAGGCCTTTTCCGAGCAGCACCGGGGTTGCCTCGGACGGCACGGGCACCTTCTGACCGGCACCGGTCAGCAGCACCACGGATTCGCGCGCCGCACTGTCGATATAGCATTCGAGCGGGATCGGGGGTCCGTCTCCGATCGTCACCTCTATCCGGATCCAGGGAATAGCGTTATCCCTGAATACAAGCGGCAGTTTTTCCCAGGAAGTGTCCGGCGTCAGAGATCCCGGTTCATGCAGTCGCATCTCTGCGTGATCGTAGTCGATTTCGACGACCGAATGCCCCAGGATCGAAAATCCCACAACACCGTCCGACGGGAATCCCCTGAAGGCATCATTCTGAAGGACGATGATCTTCTGGTGGTTGAATGATTTGCCGCCGATTTGAAATGACATGGATTCCGCACAGAGGGACGATGACGCACTTCCGCCGCCGGCGCCGCCGATCCGGTAGGGCTTCGGATTGTCGAGCCGTATCGAGGTTCGTGCATCCGGATTGTAGATCAGCAGGCCATCATATCCCATTCCGGTATCGAGAATCAGCTTCAGAGGGCCGGACGACCCGATTTCAGCCGGAAGAATGATTCTCCCCTGATCGATACTCAACCGGATTCGGCCAGCAGAATCTGCGCACATGGACACGCTTGCGCTCAGGATACAGATACAGGCTGCAAGAACAACGGGTCGCATCACATTTCCTCCGTCTGTCGTTATGGTGAGGGGCACGAGCGTTTATCATGCCAGATGTATGCGAGAAACGCCAGGGCGGCGAGGGCGGTCAGACCTACCGCGCTGGGTTCCCCGAGCCATTCCGCCAGGCTGCCTGCCATGAGCGACCCGACCGGCATGGAACCGAAGAACACGAGTGAATAGACACTCATGACGCGGCCCCGAAGGTGATCCGGAGCATGCGTCTGGATGGTGGCGTTGGCCAGATTGAAGACGGTCATGATCGCCCAGCCGATCATGAGGAGCAGGATGAGCGCGATTGGGAGCCAGTCAAACAACGAGAAAACGATCAGGAGGATGGAGACGATCACGCTGCTGACCGAGATCAGCCGCTCCCGGTCTTGAATTCGTCCCAGCAATGCGATCATGAATGCGCCGCAGAACGCACCCGCGCCGCGGGCTGACTGGAGCCAGCCGTTGGTCGCCGCGTCGCCTCCGAGGATGTTCACCGCCCAGGCCGGAAGCAGCGTCACGTAAGACATGCCGAACAGGCTGATGGTCCATGTCACGCCGATCAACCGACGGATCGTTCGATTCGTGACGATGTAACGGATTCCTTCCCGGAGATCCTGCAGGGCCGAAGTCCTGGAGATTCTGCGGGGAGCGGGCTGTAACCGCATCCGCCATAGGGCGAGCAGTATGGTCAGATAGGAGATGGCGTTGATGAGAAAACAGATGCCGGGTCCGGATGTGGCATACAGAATCCCCGCCACGGCCGGACCGACCATCGTCGCAGAATTGAACATGATCGAGTTCAGCGCGATCCCGTTCGTGAGATCTTCCTTGCTGACCATCTCGAGAACAAACGAATGCCGCGCCGGAGCATCGAATGCATTCCCGATGCCTCCGAGCAGGGCGATCACGAGAATATGGAATGGGGTTACGAGATTCGTGAGAGTGAGGATCGAGAGAACCAATGCCAGAATCATCATGTAGGCCTGAACGATCATGAGGAGCGTACGCCGCGGAACCCGATCGGAGACAACTCCGCCGTAGAGCATCAGAAACCATGACGGAACGCCGGCGGCAAATCCGACGTACCCGAGATACGCCTGGGAGTTGGTGAGTTCGAAGATTAAAAACCCAAGTGCCGTGACCTGCATGAAGGTGCCGATCAGCGAGCCCATCTGTCCGACAAACCACAGACGATAGTTCGGATATCGCATGGCCGCGAAGGACTCTTTCCAGTCCCATTTGCGGATGCCGTTTCCCGCTCCCATCAGAACAGGATCCATGGATTGTTGGATTTGTCGAGGCATGCGTTCGATCCCGGGAGTTCTCTCCCCTCCTCGGTCGCATCCTATTCCGAAATCGCCTCAAGTCAAGGCTGAAAGCCGGATCGTTGTATGACCGCGTTCAATCGGCCCAACCGAACTCCCACTCATCCCATTCTCCGATGATCCGTGTGCTCTGAGCATCCGTCATCGCCGAAATCCATCGCAGTCCGGAAACCGCTCCGCATCCGCCGGGCCAGACAAAGTCGTCCACGACCGTCCACTGTCCGCTTCCGGTCAGCACCTCACTGATGAAGACATCCTCGTCACCGAACGATGGCGCGAAATAGTAAAAGCCGAAACAGTCCAGGATTACATAAAGCTGGATCGCGCCGTCGTTATCCTCGGGAGACAGAATCGCGGACACATCGCACCGGCAGAGATCACCTCCACGGAAAAAATGAGATGGCATCGACAATGCGACGCGACTCGGACTGCTTCCCGGAGTTGCGCTGGGCGAGGCGTCCGGTGTCGGTGTTGCATCCGGAGTCATGAATATCTCGACGAGTCTCTCCTGCGGCCACGGCTGGATGGAATCCGTGAAATCCGTGTAACCCGGAGCCGTCACGCCCAGATCGATCAGCAGCGTATCATGCGCCCAGATCGTGATACTGCAGCGTCCGATCGCATCGGTCGTGCATTCCTCCGTGTTCCCCATCGTCCGGCATTGAATCCGCGCCCCTTCGATCGCGTCATGCCCGCCTGCGGCGCTTCGAACGGTGAACACACCGGTCCAGTAATAATAACCGGGCAGCGGTGTCGGTGACGGCGTTTGTACCGGAGTCGCCGTCGGAACAGGAGTCGACGGGTCATCCAGATCGAACAGATATACGAGCCCGGAATCCTGGAGGGATCCATCTTTGAACGGAGATCCGCAGAACGCGTTGTGGCCGCCGAGAGCGATTTCCAGGCCGAAGTAATCGTTGTACAGAGGATCGCTCGGGGTCAATCGATCCCGGATCGTCCAGATTCCCGAGTTCTGCATATATACAAGCACCGTTCCGGAATTGGGAGATGCATGATCCGAGTAGGGCGCGCCGGCGAGCAGGAGATCGGCATCGAGAGAGACCGCATGACCGAATCGATCATCCGCCTGAGCGGAGTCATGGAGGATACTCTGGGTTTCGATCCAGACACCTTCAGAATACTCGAAGCAGTATACCGCTCCGGCATCCGGCATCGACCGGTCACTCATCGGCGCGCCGATCACGGCGGTCTCCCCATCGAGAGAGACGGACTGGCCGAAGTGATCCTGATCGTTATACACGCTCGGCGTCAATACAGCCTCGAGACTCCAATCCACGCCATCATACTCGAACATGTAAGCCGCGCCCGGAGCATACAACGCGGATGACCCGACCAGAAGCCGGCCGGAATCCAGATCGATATCCTGCCCGAAATGCTCATAGTCGATCCCGGCCCCCGAATCGAGGATCGCGGATTCGACCCACTGATCATCCTCGTAATGAAACACATAGACCGCCCCGCTCTGCTCCGCCGAAACGTTCTTCCAGACCGCGCCCACCGCCAACCATTCCGGATCGATCCCCACGGAGGTTCCGAACTGATTGTGCAGTCCCGGATCCGATGCTTTCAACCATGCTCGCTCCAACCATCCCGAGACGACTCGCTCGTAAACAGCCACCGCACCGGAGTTGGCTGCGACCTGATCATTGAGCGGACTTCCGATCGCGAGCCAATCGCCATGCAGGGACACTGAAGCGCCGACGTAGTCTGCTGAAGACGCCTGAGACGGAAACAGGCGATCCGTCTGTATCCAGCCCGACTCCGTCTGCTCGAACAGATACACCGCATCATTGGACCATGCCGATCCATATGAACCGGGAGCGCTGATCGCCACACGAACTCCGTCCACAGAAATCGCACGCCCGAATTCAGCCATGACTTGCTGTTGAGCGGATATCAGACGCGCCGTTTCGGTTTGATTCGCCAACGAGTGTTGCTCTGCGATCAGAGAGAACAGCATGATGGGCATGACGCACACCGACGAACGTTTCCACTGACACATGTTGACCTCCAGCCTGCACCCGCCCATGATCACACGGGTGTACACGATGCTTCTGCAAGCTGTATACCCGAAGAAAATGTCCCTGTTTGACGCTCTTTCAGCAGATTCTGATCGCGCGGGGATCAGATTCTGTAATTCAACCAATACACGATTTCCATAATACGTAAGTCACACGTGTTCATTCCCGTGTCGTTCCGCAGCCTTGCCCCGATGTTTGATTTCGATTTGCGAACATGAAATTACAGTTTTATAATAGTTGTTGAATGGTGGTGCTATTCGAATCGATGGGAGGAACTCGAGATGAAAATCGATATCCTGATCGTATGGGTTATGTTGTGCGCTGTTTTTTCATTCCCGCTCAGTGCGGAGGAGTCTTCCGGGCCGGATTCATCCGGGACCGAGGCGGTATCGGGTCCGACCATCGACGGGGTGTTCCTCGGGACGGTCATCGACCGTGAGTTGCTGGACCGACTGCCAAATTCCGACGACATCACAGAGGCTTTCTCGCTTTTCGGAGGCATCACCGGGACGACGAATCTGCATGTTCATGGCGGTCCCATCAATGCCAATCTGTTCATGATCGACGGCGTGAACATGACCGATCCCCTGACAGGGATCGGCTCGATCCGGATCAACTCCGATGTGGTGGATCACGTCGAGATCGGCACGGGAGGATTGGGAGCGAGATGGGGATATCCTCTGGGGGGGCTGTTCAACGTCGTGACGAAGTCCGGAACCAATCAGTTTCACGGAACATTTCGTATCCATTACACCGATGAAAGCTGGCATGACAGCCCGGATCACGATGTCTGGTTCGGAGATGATCGATACTTTTCACCGACAATGACGCTATCAGGACCGATATGGAAAGACCGCATCTGGTTTCTGGTTTCATTCCAGCGGTATGACATCGAGAACACGGAACGGATCGCCCGGTATTTCGGAACCGGATCGGGATCAGCCGGCAACACTCGCAGCATCGACACGGATGAGCATTTTGAATCGCCGTTTCTCAAACTGGATTGGCAACCTGCGGACACGCATCATCTCAGCCTGGAATTCAATCAATCGACAATCACGAACGAGAACACCGGAGCAACGCTCGACTCGCTTCCGGACAGTCTCACCGATATGCGCTCGGACATGCGATTGTTCAGAGTCGGCTGGACATGGCGGATCTCGGATCGGTTTGTGTTGAATTCCCGGATCGGTCTCGCCGGTACCGCCCTGGACATCCTCCCGAAGCACAGATCGAACGACCCCCGGATGGCTGCTTTTTTCGACATGTATACAGGACTCCGTTACAACAACAGTTCTGACTGGATAGAAGATTCGCGTGAACGACTGGAGATGCGGATCTCGGCAGTGTATGAGTTGGAGAGTGCCTGGGGCGTGCATCGGCTGGAAGCCGGGGTGCAGCGGGAGGCGATATCCTACGAGAACATCTACCGATATCCCGGTGGCGCTTCTTATACCGTTCAGACTATACCGGCGGGTGATCCTGCGGATCCGGATCATTACTTTGGGATGGATGCATTCCGGTGCCGATTGATTCATCCCGCATCACAGGAGTCTGCGTGCGACACCACCTCCGGATATCTCCAGGACGACTGGAAACTCACCGACACGATTTCGATGAATCTGGGCCTTCGCTACGAATCGTCCGTTTTTTCGGTTGATGGTGGCAGTGAATATGCGCCGGCATGGAAATGGGGCTGGTTCGATGCCGGTGATTACCTGGCTGCGGACGGGACGCATCTGCATCGGGCAGAGATGGCGTTCGAATCGATGCTCGCACCCAGGATCGGTCTGTCGTGGGATCTCAGGAACGACGGCTTTCTCGTGCTCAATGCCCACTACGGACGCCATTACAATCCGTTCGATCTCTCGATCGCAGCCCAGTTCCAGCCGTTCGAGTCCGACAATTACGCACAGGTGTGTGAAGACTATACCGGCCCCGGTTGGACCGACAGTGACCGTGATGGTGTTCCGGACGAAGATTTCTTTTTCGATGATACGAACTGGGAGGAAACGAGTCGCGACACGCCATCGGACTCGAACCTTCTCGATCCGGACATCGAACCGGAGTACAGCGACCAGTATCAGATCGGTCTCGACATGGAACTCACGCCGGAACTCGGTTGCGGCGTTACACTCCTTTATAATCGGACCAATGATATGATCGAGGATGTCGGCCTCTTCACCGATGATGAGGGGAACATCGTCTGGACCTATCGGGGCGGCATCACGGGTGGTGAACTCGATCCCGGAAAACGATATGATCCGATCGAGTACAAAACCTACAGTAAGCATCTCTATTGGATCACAAATGCTCAGGGCGCCGTTCGGGAGTACCGGGGACTCGAACTGAATGCCGCCTATCATGACACCCGATTCGATGTTCTCGCGAGCTACACACTGTCGGAATCGCAGGCTGCCATTCTCGATCAACCGCCCGGGGAGTCCGGAATCGCCCAGTTTTCGGGGCAGTTCGACACCTATGCTATCTCGCGACATCTGTTCGGAGAAACGCCGTGGTCGGCGAGGCATTATGTGAAAGTTGCCGGGGCGGTTCACCAGAAACTGACCTCCTGGTATGAAGCGTCTCTGGGCGTGAATGCCTTCTGGAGATCCGGATATCATTACAGCAAACGTACGACGCCTCCTCCGACTTTCGATCCGGATGATCCGGAGAACGATCCGGACGACCCCTCGACCTGGACCGGCCGACCGCCGTATCGGTCCTACGCGATGTATTATCCGGAAGGCCGCGGCACGTATGAACTTCCTTCGGTCTATTCGATCGATCTGTCTGTTCAGAATACGTTCGATTTCAGCAAATTCGGAACGGTGACACTCATTTTCGACATCCTGAATGCCACAGATTTTCAGGGACCGCTGTCGCAGGTCGACATTTACATTCCGGCCATGCCGGAGAGATTTGGGACGGAAGAGTCATGGGTTGCCCCGCGATCGTACCGCCTGGGTCTGAAGTACGCGTTCTGATCGAACCATGCATCAGGCAGACGGTGCCGTTTTTCTGTTCAGACGGAGATTGAGCATTTCGACGAAGGTCGAAAATGCCATGGCGAAATAGATGTAGCCCTTGGGGATGTGGAGTTCGAAGCTTTCGGCCATGAGCGCGACTCCGATCAGAAGCAGGAAGCTCAGTGCCAGAATCTTGATCGTCGGGTGACGTTCGACGAACGTGCTGATCGGGCCGGACATGACCATCATGACGATGATTGCGATTACGATGGCGGCAATCATGATGGATAGCTGCGATGCCAGGCCGATGGCGGTGATGACGGAATCCAGTGAAAAGACGATATCCAGTATCGCGATCTGGGTGACGACACCCATAAATGAAGCGGCTTTTGTCGTAACCGTTTCCTGATGTGGATGATCACTTTCAAGATTGTGATGGATTTCGAGCGTGCTTTTGGCGAGGAGGAACAGCCCGCCGAATAACAGAATGAGGTCGCGTCCGGAAATATCTTCTCCGAGAATCGTGAACCAGGGGGTGGTGAGCCGCATGATGAGCGACAGGGAGAACAGGAGCGCGATACGGGTGAGCATGGCGAGGGCGAGGCCGATCAGGCGACCTTTCGCCTGTTGAGTGCGTGGGAGGCGGCCGGCGAGGATGGCGATGAAAATGATGTTGTCGATGCCGAGGACGATCTCGAGCGCGGAGAGAGTGAACAGCGCAATCCAGATTGACGGATCGAGTAACCAGTGCATTGGGGGTCGCCTCCTGAGCAGTTGCATCATAGGGTGAGCATGCCGTCAATCATATCAGATCCGATGGGAGCGATACAGTCTGAGTTGAGGATCTCACAATGCCGTAAACTGCTCTGGAAAAATCGGAACAATTCGAGTAGAGTGAGATTGAGCAGTGTATGGACACTGGACCGGGGGGCATCCGATGAATCTGATACTTGCTTTGATTCTGATCGTGGTGGCGCTCGTCGCAGGTGCGGCCGGCGGCTGGTTTATCCGCCATAGTATTCTCCGCCGCATGTTCAATCAGACGCGCCAGCGATCCGATGACCTCCAGGCACTCCAGTTGAATTATCAGCATGAAATCAACAATCTCCGCAACAAGAACCTCGAGTTCGAAACCGAAAAGCAGAAACTGGTCAAAAAAATCGAGGCACTGACAGGACAGATCACCGAATCGGAATCGTCCGGCGGGCCAAGAGCACAATCCATCCAATCACAGCTTGCGGAAAGCCAGCAGCGCTGTGAAGAACTCGATGCCAAACTCCGCGAAGCGGAAGTGAAGGCCGAAACCACCATCAAGACGATCCAGATGCTACAGCGCCAGAATAAGGAATCCAGGGAGTTGAACGAGCAACTCACGGTGCAGATCAAGTCGTTTCAGGCGCAACCGAATGAGTCAGGTGATTATTCGAAACTGCTCCAGGGTCAACTCGATCAGGCGCGCGCTCAGAATCAGCAACTTTCCTCTCAGGTGTCGGCATTCGAATCCAATCATCAGCAACTCACGCAAAGACTCGCCAGGCAACAGACCGAGTTGGACAATGTCAAGAGTGAGTTGAATCGTGTGCGGCAGAATGCTCAATCCATGCAACAGGAACTGACCAAACTCAGGCAAGCTCCGGTGGAGTCTCAGGCGTCCCAACAGGAGATTACCCGGCTCCGGCAAAGTCTGGCCGATGCGCAGACCGCTCTAAACCTCGCCGAAGAGGCGAAAGAGGATGCGATTCGGGATGCGGATGAGCTTCGGGAAGCTCTTGAAGAAGCCAATCGAAAAGCGGGCGACAATCAATCGAAGATGGAACCTTACGAAGACAACGAGGAATCCGTACATTACAGTTCGATTTCGACGGCGTTTGACCCGCCTTCGTCAGCCAGCAACTCACCCGCAGCTCTCGCCAAAGGTGCTGCGTCTCCGGACGGGAAAACCCCATCAACTTCACCGATTCATAAACGTGAACGGGCACCAGAAACCCGAGTGAAGGGTCAGCGAACGGAAAAATTTGAACCTCGGACGCCCAAATCCGAGAACAACAATCGAAAGCCCAAAGAAGACCTGACCTCGACCGGAATCCGTAAACTTGAAGCGCTTGCCGAGGAAGTTCGCAAACCGAAACCGAAAAAAGACATGTGATTGGACCGATGGCTGATCGCTGTTTCGTCCGTGTCGCCCTGCTGGCGATACTCGCGTTCGGCTGTGTCAGGCATATCCCGCCGGTTCCCCCTCCTGAAAGCGACGAGCTGATTCTAACCGCTTTCGATTGCGGCTATGGTGACTCGCTGCTTTTATCGCATCGCGGCCGGCATGTGGTGATCGATGGTGGGTATCCATCATTCGGTCCCGAGTTTCTCGCCCACATGGACACAATGGATGTTCAATCGATCGAGGCCGTGTTTCTGACGCATCCGCATCCTGATCACATCGGCGGCGCATATGCCGTGCTGATATCGGACCGGCGAATCGGCGGGATATATTCCTGTCATCCACCCGTCCATCCCGAGATGCCACCCGGGATCAGGGAGGCAAGTGAACGGCGGCAGATTCCCTGGCATTCATTCTGTGCAGGCGAACGATATCACTTGGGTGATCAGATCGAATTAGAGGCGTTGCATCCTGAGATACCGGGACCGGATCTGAACGAAACTTCTCTGGTGATGATGGTTCGTTACGGCGGATTCCGGCTGTTGTTGACCTCGGACATCGGCGCGGACGCGCAAGGCGTTCTCGCGCGCACTGATCCGCAGCGCCTGCGATGCGATGTGATGAAAGCGCCTCATCATGGAGGAAGCTTCGATTACGCGTTCATTCGAGCGGCCGCACCCGCTCACGTTCTTCTGTCGGTCGGAATGAACCCATGGGGAAATCCAAAGGATTCGTTTCTGTGGACATGCCGGATGATCGGAGCGTCGGTGCATCGAACGGATGAGGCCGGAACGATTCAATTCAGAGTCGATCCATCGGGCAGGATCCGGATCGTGTCGATTCCGCGGTCCGGCGATTGAGTTCAGCGCGGTTTTATGACATGATTCCGGCGGCTTTTTCTTGTGCGGATTCTGTTCTTGTGGAGGTGTGCACGCATGGCGTACGGAGTCTTTAAAACCTATCTGGAAAACGAGCTGAAGGGGATACAGGAAGCGGGATTGTACAAACACGAACGGATGATCGCGTCGCCTCAGCGGACGGGTATCGAGGTCGAGTTTCCGCCGGGGGCGCCTGCGCGCATGTCGGTGAACTTCTGTGCCAATAATTATCTGGGTCTTTCGAGTCATCCACGGGTGATCGAGGCCGCCCACCGCGCGCTCGATTCCAGAGGCTACGGCATGTCGTCGGTCCGGTTCATCTGCGGCACGCAGGATCTCCATCGAAAATTGGAACTCCGGCTGGCGGGGTTTCTGCACATGGATGACGCGATTCTGTATTCGTCATGCTTCGACGCAAACGGCGGCATCTTCGAAGCGCTCCTGTCGGATCGCGATGCCATTATATCGGATCGGCTGAATCACGCGTCGATCATCGATGGCATCCGTCTGTGCAAGGCGAAACGGTATCTGTACGAACATGGAGATCTGGACAACCTGGAGTATGAACTCAAGGAAGCCCAGGCCTGCCGCTATCGATTGATCGTGACCGACGGAGTTTTCTCGATGGATGGCGACATGGCGAAACTCGACCGGATCGCCGATCTCGCGGACCAGTATGACGCGCTTCTGATGGTGGATGATTCCCATGCCACCGGGTTTATCGGAAAAACTGGCCGTGGAACGCCCGAGGAATTCGGAGTGATGGATCGGGTCGACATTATCAATGGCACATTCGGCAAAGCACTTGGAGGAGCGGCAGGAGGTTTCACCGCCGCGCGTCAGGCGATCGTGGATAAACTCAGACAGCACAGCCGCCCCTATCTGTTCTCAAATTCCCTCTCCCCCGTCATCGCCGGGGCGACCATCGAGGTGTTGAATCTTCTGACCCAGTCGACCGCGCTGCGCGATCGACTCGAGGTCAATGCCAGCCGGTTCAGGACCGGCATCGAGGCAGCTGGATTTCGAACCGTGCCGGGACGGCATCCGATCATACCCATCCTTTTCGGCCATTTGCCCAACGATGCCGCTCTGTCGCAGGACTTCGCAGCGGCATTATTCGAAGAAGGCGTGTATGTGATCGGTTTCTATTACCCCGTGGTGCCGAGGGGAAAATCGAGAATTCGCGTTCAGATCAGCGCGTCGCACACATTTGAGCAGATCGATTTTGCGATCGAGAAGTTCACCCGGGTCGGCCGTCGTCTGGGGGCGATTCATTAGCTTTCGTTCGGGAGGAATGGAGTTGATTTTGGGTCTGGGAACTGACATGATTGATGTGGCAAGGGTTAACAGACTGATTTCAAAGGGATCATCCTATATCGAGAGCGTGTTCACTGAAGGCGAAATGGTGTATTGTGATTCGAAGCGTTATCGCGCGCAGCATTATGCTGCCCGATTCGCCGCAAAGGAAGCGTTTCTGAAAGCGCTTGGAACGGGTTGGCGAGACGGAATCACATTCCGCGACATCGAACTCGTTCACGACAATCTCGGAAAACCTTCTCTCGCCATCTCCGGTAAAGCATCTGAAATCTGCCGGGATCGTTTCCCGAGGGGATATCGAACTCATGTATCCGTAGCACATCTGAAGGACTATGCAATCGCAACCGTCATCATCGAAGAAGAGGAGTAACAACATGGCCTATTTCGGCAACTACGACGATCACATTAAAAATTTCTCCTGGTCCATCGCGGAAAAGGAATTGGAGTATCAGGAAGGAAAACCCTTCAATATCGGTTGGCATTGCTCGGACAGAATCTGCGCTCAGGGCAAAGGCGGGAAAACCGCCCTGATCTGGGAAGGACTCGGCGGCCACGAAAAACGCTATACCTACAACGATTTGCGCATCCGGAGCAACGTCGTGGGCACATTCCTGCGCTCGCTCGGAATCGCCCCGGAAGACCGGGTGTGTCTGTTCATGGATAAAATACCCGAACTCTATATCGGCTGCGTCGGAATCCTGAAAACCGGAGCGATCGCCCAGCCTCTGTTCTCGGCATTCGGCGACGAATCACTCTTCGTACGGCTCGAAAACGCCGGCACCTCGGCGATCATCACCCAGCGCAAGCATGTTTCGAAAGTGCGCAAAATCATCGACCGGCTCCCGAATCTGAAACATATCATCATTGTCGATTATGACGGAAAGAAACCTCTCCAGGAGCGCGAAGTCGCGTTCGATATGGATCAGTCCCCGGCCATCGAATCGTTTGATGCGCATCCAACTACACGTGAATCGCCTTCGGTGCTGCACTACACGTCCGGAACGACCGGTCTCCCGAAAGGTGTCAAACACGTCCATTACTCGCTGATATCCCAATTCCTCACTACCAAGTGGGTGCTCGACATCCATGACGACGATATCTACTGGTGCACGGCGGATCCCGGCTGGGTCACGGGAACCTCATACGGGATCATCGGCCCATTCAGTATGGGCGCAACGCAGTGTGTCATGGACGTAGGATTCTCAGCGGAAGCCTGGTACCGATTCATCGAGAAACAACGGATCACCGTGTGGTACTCGGCTCCGACCGCGATTCGATCGCTGATGAAGGCCGGCGACGAGATCGTAAAGAAATTCGACCTGAGTTGCCTACGGCATCTGGCGAGCGTGGGCGAACCCCTCAACCCGGAAGCGGTGATCTGGTCTGAAAAAGTGTTCGGAAAAATGTTCCATGACACGTACTGGCAGACTGAAACCGGCAGTATCATGATCTCGAATTATCCCGGCATGAAAATCAAACCGGGATCCATGGGCAAACCGTTCCCCGGCATCACCGCCACGATTCTCGACACGCGTTCCTACGAACCGATTCCGGAACCGGGACGCATCGGACTGATCGGCTTGAAACCGGGATGGCCGTCGATGATGCGCACGTATTGGAAGAACGAGGCGACATATCAGGGGAAATTCAAGAACGGATGGTATCTGCCCGGTGACCGAGCGAGAATCGATGGGGATGGATACTTCTGGTTTGTCGGCCGGGATGACGATGTGATCAACACCGGAGGCCATCTCGTCAGCCCGTTCGAAGTCGAATCTGCGTTGCTCGAACACCAATCTGTAGCGGAAAGCGCCGTGGTGAGCAAACCTGACGAGGTGAACATGGAGGTGGTCAAGGCATTCGTGGCACTGAAACCCGGATTCACCGCCGACCAGGATCTGGAACTCGATATCATGAACTTCATCCGGAAAAAACTGTCACCCCTGGCAATGCCTCAGGAAATCGAGTTCGTTTCGGGATTGCCCAAGACCCGTAGCGGCAAGATCATGCGCCGCATTCTTCACGCGAAGGAATGGGGAGAGGAAGTCGGGGATACCTCCACACTGGAAAACGATGAATAAGTCATTCGACTTATATTGAACACAATCAATGTCATTTTAGAAGGAGAACGGCTATGCAGGATCAGGAAATTAAAGATATCGTGTTGAAGTATGTCATCAACGAATATGTTGAGGATGATGATCAGGAAGTGACGTATGACACCCCGTTGATTTCGGGAGGCATCGTCGATTCGTTTTCCATGGTTTCCCTCAAGCGTTTCCTCGAGAACAAGTATAAGATTTCGATTCCGGACGAGAAAGCTTCGCCGGAGGCATTCGATTCGGTGACCAAGATTGTCAAGCTGGTGAAGGAATTCATCTAGTGTGATTCGGTCGGCGTGCAGGCCGTCGGGTTGTGCATGCTCACAGGAGGTTCCGTATGGGTTACAGTGATACGATTCGGAGTTTGTATCAGGCTCAGATCCAGGAGATTCGGGAAGCCGGTTTGCTGAAACAGGAGCGTTTCATTCATTCGCCTCAGGCGGCGGACATCGAGGTCGAATTTCCAAGCGGAGCCAGCGTCAAGAAGGCGATCAACATGTGCGCCAACAATTATCTCGGATTGTCCAGCCATCCTGCTGTCGTGAAGGCGGCGCATGAGGGATTGGATAGCCGGGGCTACGGGATGTCGTCCGTGCGGTTCATCTGTGGAACGCAGGACATCCACCGGGAACTCGAACGGAAAATGACCGAGTTTCTCGGGACGGAAGACACCATCCTTTTTCCATCCTGCATGGATGCGAATTGTGGGGTTTTCGAAGCCGTTCTGACCAATCAGGATGTCATGATATCGGATCGCCTGGTCCATGCATCGATCATCGATGGGATACGGTTATGCAGCGCCATTCACGACACCTTCAAGCATTCCAACATGGAACATCTGGAGGAGAAGCTGCAGCTGCATGCCGACAAGCGACTGAAGGTGGTCATAACGGATGGCGTGTTTTCGATGGACGGTGATACGGCGCTGCTCGATCAGATGGCCGATCT
The DNA here is from genome assembly GCA_964472395.1 of uncultured bacterium. GTDB lineage: Bacteria > CSSED10-310 > CSSED10-310 > CSSED10-310 > CALFER01 > CALFER01. The sequence continues at coordinate 51,058 of CAYYMM010000008.1, forward strand.
GTGTGACAGATATGATGCCATGCTGTTCATCGATGAATCCCACTCATCGGGATTTATCGGGAAGACTGGTCGCGGCACGCACGAGAAGTACGGGATAATGGGCCGTGTGGACATCATCACAACGACGTTCGGCAAAGCCCTTGGAGGCGCTTCCGGCGGGTGCGTGTCGGGGCGTCGCGAGATTGTCGAGATGTGCCGGCAGAAAGCACGCCCCTATCTGTTTTCCAATACCATTGCTCCGGTCGTCGTATCGGGTGTTCTGAAGGTTCTCGAGATTCTCTCGGCAAGCACCGAACGGCGCGATAAACTGGAAAACAACACGGCTTACTGGCGTAAAGGGCTGACGGAAGCTGGTTTCGTTCTGAAAGACGGCGACACGCCGATCGTACCGGTCATGCTGTTCAACGCCAAGCTCGCCCAGGATTTCTCCCGCGATCTCTTCGATCTCGGCATCTACGCCGTCGGTTTCTTCTTCCCGGTCGTCCCGAAGGGTCAGGCTCGGATACGGACGCAGATATCTGCCGGACACGACATTCATCACCTCGACAAGGCCCTGGATGCATTCATCAAGGTCGGCAGGAAATACGAGATTCTCGGGAAAACGAAGAACGAGATCATCGAGCGATACGGATCATAATCCGAACGGAGAATGGCATTAGCCTTCGATGGTACACTCATCGAACAGTGCAACACCCTGGCTCATGGCCGGGGTGTTGTGTTTTCTGGTCATTCTGTTCGTGATCGGTCTTTGGCAGATGCCCGGGTTCATCAATGACGAGGCGGTCGAAATTTTACAGGCGCGAGATCTCCCGTTCGATCGCTACTACCTGTTCGCTCCACCGTATCGGGATGGGTTCGTGGATGTCGTCGAGAGCACCGGCCTGTATCTCGTGCATTTTTCGGAGCAGTTGCTGGGAGAAGGATTGTTCGCGATCCGGTTTCCGTATCTTCTGTCATTTTGCATCGGAGTCGTGATTTTCAGCCGGCTCGCCGGCGATCTTGGAGGGCGAGCCGCCGCCAACGCCGCATTGGTCCTGGCCGCAGGATCGTCCTATCTGTTGTTCTACAATCGTGTTTCGACTCGCAATGGGTTCTCGTTCATGTGGATCGCTCTGCTGATGACCATTATCGTACGGATTGTCGACAGAAGGCGGGATATCTGGTTACTCGTGGCGCTTCCCGTGATCGGAGCGATTTCGATATCGAGTTACAGTGCGTTCAAGCTGATCGTGCCTGCTCTGTACTGCGTGATTCTGTATGACGCGTTTTTACGTCCACCTCGACTCAGACAAGCGTTATTCGTCCTCACGAGCATCGCCGCACTGGTCCTTATTCTCCTGTTTCTCGTTTTCATCAGCAACACACCTCTGAAAGAACTCATCGGCAGGGGCAGTTATGTTTTACGTTTTGGAGAGAACCCCGGGCAGACGATCATCCGCCATTTCATCCTAGCAGTTGCACTGCCGGTTTATCTGGGTACAGGGAAGGAATTCATCATCGATATCACGCATGCCGTGTTCAATCGGCATGCGATGTCGTGGGTTCTGGTTCCGCTGTTGCTGGTGAGTCTGGCGTCGATCCTGCGCAAAGGCGCTGCGTCGGCACGATCGGAACGGATACTGGTGCTCGCATGGCTTGTATCGACCGCTCTGCTGTCACTCGGTGGCCCTTCACTGAAACATCTCCATGCTGTTTTCCCCCTTCTGCTGCTGATGCCCGTGCTCGGAGTCGCGCGTCTTTACGAGAAACTCCGGGCCCGGTCTGCGCGTCAGGCGCTGATGGTGACCGCTCTGATCTGCCTTTTTTCAGTCGGCCTGGAAATGCATCACCTCCTCAGAGTCATTCCCTCAAGCCCGGTATTGGATCTCGAAGTACGCGAACCGAGGCGGAGAGCGGAGGTTGTGCGCCATTTAGCACGCGAGGGATCGCTGATTTATGCTGAAGATTTCGCGAAAGATACCATGCGTTTGCTCACGCGAGACATCGAGGGCATCGCGTATCTGCCGTATCATCGCGGAATCACGGCTGAATTCCTGCTTCGATTTCTCTCCGGCGATCCGATCCGGGTGCTCAGTTTCGATCGCAGTCCATTCAAGGCGTTTGTGGATTATCCAGAGCTGGCGGAGTGTTTTGATACGAAAGTGGAGCAGCGCAGTGGCCTGGATTGCGTTGTTTACACCCGCCGTCCGGATTGTGCCCTCGATTGGAGATGGTTGCTGTTTTGAATCGCTCTGTGCGCGTGAAATTGACCTTCAAATCTGCATCTGCTAGTTTAGCCCAAACCGGTGACTCGACCATCAGGAGATGACCGACACATGAAATTTTCAAAACCTCGCGTGATCGCAATCACGAACCAAAAAGGCGGCGCGGCCAAAACGACCACTTCGGTGAATCTGTCGGCAGCGATCGCTATGAAAAACCGCCGCGTCCTCATCATCGATCTCGACCCCCAGGCCAACGCCACGATTGGTCTTGGGTTGAGCGCCACGGATCTGGATTCATCGATCTACCATGTTCTGATCAACCCCGATCTGCCGTTGCGGGACATCATCAAGCAGACGATGATCGAAAATCTCTTCATCGCCCCGGCGACGATTCATCTGTCGGGCGCGGAGGTCGAGCTGGTCAATACGATCGGCCGTGAGATCGTTCTGCGTGAAAAACTCTCGCAGGTGCTCAACGATTTCGACTATGTGCTGCTCGACTGCCCCCCCTCACTCGGACTTCTGACGCTCAATGCCCTGACCACCGCCAAGGAAATCATCATTCCGGTGCAGACGCATTTCTACGCACTGGAGGGGATGAGTCAGCTCATGAACACGATTGAACTCGTGAGGAGGCGTCTGAATCACAAACTGATCATCACCGGCATTCTCCCAACCATCTATCAGGCCGGCACCAAACTCTCGGACAAGGTTCTCCAGGAACTCAAGAAATTCTTCGGGAAACAGGTGTTCGACACGACGATCCGCATGAACATCAAACTCGCGGAAGCACCCAGTCACGGGCTGCCGATCATCTTGTATGATCCGGAATCGAACGGTGCGGATGATTACAACAGCCTGGCCAGTGAGGTATTGTCCGATGAAATCTGATGAAAATGTTCTGGGTAAGGGCATCGAGGCCATTTTTCAGCGCACGGCGCATCTGCGTCAGGGAGGCGAGAAGACTCTGGAGCTTCCGAACGGGATGATCCGTCGGGAGGGGAACGAGTTGATCATCCGGTTGACGCTCGGGGACGATGAAGACATCCGCGGTGCCGTGGATGAGCTGCATCAGGCGGCACAGGCCGGTGTCTTGGATTCGCTGATGGATCTGTCGAAGATGAAGGAACACCTCAAAGAACATCTCGAAATGGGTTTCTCCTCCGCTCAGGCAGGCGATTTCGAAGCCGCCGAACAGGAATACAAGACCGCACTCAGAACGCTCGAAAGCCCCGAAATACTGTATAATCTGGGGTTCATCTGCGAGGAACTCAAGAAACCCGATGCCGCCATCAAGTACTATACCAAGGCACTGAAACTCGCACCTGACGACGTCCCGACCTTGAACAACCTCGGTAGCCTGTACTACAAAAAAGGTGACTTCAGCAAGGCAATGGATCTGTACAACCTGGCGATGAAGGTCAATCCGGCACTCAGTGGCAAAGGCAAGTCAGGGGAGCTGTTCGGTCCCCGATTCGGCCTTAAGAAGATCTCAGACTGAGATCACCCGAAAATCCGTGCCTCGGGCATGAATCTGAAAAACCGATTCCGGAAGCGGAAACGCGCCACGGGACGATAGATATCGGAAATTAGGGAAGCGAGAGGCGAATCGCCCAGCATCCGGATTTTGTCATCCACACAGTAGGACGCCGCCGAAACCGCCCGGCAGAGCCGGGTCATGTCGGGATCGTGCGATCGACTCACCACACTCTGCCAGTCATATTCGGCCCACTCCTCCAGATTACGAGGAGGCTGGTATCCTTCTGACAATGCACGTTCGTACAGAGGGGTTCCGGGATATTCCTTGTACAGGTGAATCGTCCCGAGATACGCGCGGGGATTCTCCGACAGCAGCTTCCATCCCAGATCAACCGTCTGATACACATCCGCCCGGGTTTCCGTCGGAAGTCCGACCATGAAATTGTAAAACACGCTGACAATAGGATAGCGCGTGAGTCTTCGGTTGATGGCGGTGACCTCGTCGACCGTGAGTTTCTTGTTGATCAGATTCAGAATGCGCGGTGAACCGGATTCGACACCGAACTGAAAAAACACCGCCCCTGCTTCGACCAGCCGATCCAATTCGTCATCAGTCATTTTACTTACACAACTGATTCGTCCCTGGAAACCCATCTTGATCCGATATGGTTCCATCCTGACGAGTCGCACGATTTCATTGACCCGTTCACGATCGATGAAGAAGCTGTCATCGATGAACAGGAAATTGGACAGACCGTGAGAATCGTGCAGTCTGCGGATTTCTCCGACCACCCGCTCGGGACTCAAGGCGCGCCATTTCCGGCAGTTGTATGTTTCATTGTAGCAAAAGCCGCAGTTATACGGGCAGCCGCGCGAGCTTTCCATGTCGATCACGCGTTTTTCCCAGAAGTAGGTGTGGATGTAGTGATCGAGTTGAATGAGGTGATAGGGGGAGGAGGGGAGTTGATCGAGATCATGGAACGGACCACGCGGATTGATCACGGGTATTCCGTTCTGCTTGAATCCGAGTCCCGGGATCGTAGCCGGATCCCGACGGGCCAGGAGATGATCGATGAGCGCTGGGAGGGCGGTTTCACCTTCACCGACGACGAGGAAATCGACATCGGGGTGATCGAGCGTGCCTTCGGGAAACAATGAGGCATGCACGCCACCCCAGACAATCGGAATCCGGCTGGATTCCCGGATGATCCGCGCTGCCCGCAACGCGCCTTTGAGTTGCGCTCCGGTCATCGAGGTGATCCCGGCCAGGATGGGTTTTTCGGAAATGAGAATGCGGCGGAGCGTGGATTCCCAGTTCGGGTCGGTGTGTTGATCGAGGATGGTGATGCCGATCCCATTTCGATCGGCCGTCGAGGCTGCGGCGAGGAGCGACAGTGGCAGAAATGGTTTGAAGACCTTGGAGTAGATGCCGATTTTGGGGTTGATGAGCAGGATGCGATCCATGGTGACTCCCTTCGCAGAAGCAATCTACCGGATCATCTGAATGAAGGCAAATCGGATTGATGCGCTTGAAATTGAGCGCCGTTCGCTCTATCCTTTTCCATCGTTACACCTGTTTGTTCAAGGAGGATCATCATGCTCGAACTGACGTATCTCGGACACAGCGCTGTGCAACTCAAGACGGATGCCGTCCGTATCATCATCGACCCTTTTCTGGAGGGCAATCCCCGTGCCGCCACCAGCCCGACGAACATCAATGTCGATGTCATCTGCGTGACCCACGGGCATGGGGATCATGTCGGCGATGCCGTATCGATCGCCCAGCGCACCGGCGCGCTCGTGATCGCCCCTTATGAACTCGCGATGTTCCTCTCAAAAAAGGGCTGCCGGGTACATCCCATGCATATCGGCGGCCGGCATGAATTCGCCTGGGGCCGCGTCAAACTCACGCCCGCACTCCACGGCTCGGCCTTCATCGACGACAATGGCAACATCACCTATACCGGCAATCCATGCGGCTTCCTTCTCATGCTGGAGGGAAAAACCGTCTATCACTCCGGAGATACCGGACTCAGCGCCGAGATGAGTCTGATCGGGCGCTTGAATCGGATTGATGTCGCATTTCTGCCGATCGGCGATAACTTCACCATGGGGTCGGCCGATGCCGCGGAAGCCGTGCGGATGCTCAGCCCCCGAATTGCGATTCCGATGCATTACGACACCTTTGAGATTATCGAGGTGGATCCTGAGGAATTCCGGAATCAGGTCACGGGCAACACCCGTGTCGAGATTCTCAAGCCCGGCAAAACACTCAGCGTCTGATTCAGCCGCGCTCTCCCGACACCATCCGCGCCAGTTTATCGAGTGAGGTGTTCTCGCCCTGTTGCTGTGCCAGAAAAAACGCATCGATCGGGATCTGTGATTCGAGTTCCTTAAGGCGGCGCAGGCAGGAGTCGCGCATTTTTTTCTGAACCGAGGGGTGTTTGGCGAGAAAGCTGAGCATGGTGACAGCGGATTCCTTTTCCTTGCGGGGGCCTGCGGCGAGATTAAACGCGAAATCCTTCATGGCCCGGATGGCGAGCTGCACCGCGCGAATATTCAACGCGTCCGCGATGGCCGTCCGCAGCAGCGTTTGTGCCTCGCTCCGCCGTGACCTTCGTGCTTCGGCGGCTGCGGTGTGAATGCGATTGAGAATCATGCCATTGAGATCGCCGACGTCTCTGAACAGCCCATGCGCTTCCTCCAGCATCTCGAAACCCCGCTCCACCTGGTCCATGCCGCAGAGCACTGCCCCGAGCTGCGACAGCGCCATCGCGCGACCGCACCGGTCGCCGATTTCGCGAAAGATGTCGAGAGCTTCGGTGAGGTAGCTGAGCCGTTCCGCGGTGTTTTCGGGTGATTTGATGATATTCGCGAGATTCAGCAGGGAATTCGCCACCGCCCACCGGTCTCCGATTTCCCTTCGAATACTGAGGCTTTCCTGCAACATGTCGCGGGCTTTTTCGGCGTTCCCCTTGTGGAATTCGATGTTTCCGAGATTGTCCAGGGAGATGGCGATGCCGGCGCGGTCGCCGATTTCCATGCGAATCGAGTAGCTCTCCTTGAGAAGTTTCAGTTCCCGGCTGGAGTCTCCGAGCATTCCGGCGGAGATGCCGACGTTGGCGAGCAGGGTGGCGATGGCTTTACGATCCCCGAGTTCCTTGACGATCACGAGGCTTTCCTCGTACCGCTGGAGCGACCCGAGTGTATCCCCCAGAGCTCCCTGGACGTTGGCGAGATTGTTCAGCGAGGAGGCGATTCCGCGTTTGTCTCCGAGTCTTTGACGCAACTCCAGACTCTTTTCGTATATCTCTCGGGCCTGCTGATAGTTTCCGGCCCGCATGGCGATTCCGCCCAATCCATTGAGCGAGGCGGCGAGTTCCTGGTAGTTCTGAAGATCTCGGAACATGACCATGCCCTTGGTGAAGGCTTCTTTCGCGCGATCATACTGAGACAGTCCGAACAGGAAGGAGCCGTGCAGATTATGAATCCGACCGATGAGGGTCCTGATTTCGGGGGTAATCTGTGATGGTCCGACATCCTGTGTCAGTCCGTCGAGGGACACCCGGCAGAGCGCTTCGGCTTCATTGAACAAACCCGTTCGATCGTAGTACGCGCTCAACCCGTTGAAGTAACGTTCCAGCAATGCCTGATCGCGCGTTTCGATCGCATATTGCCATCCGGCCCGTATGTTGTCGATTTCCACGGAGATCCGGTCCATCGCGGCGGAATCCGTCGCGCCGTCCGCCGTGTCGCGATCGAGCAGTTCAGCGAAGTAACATGCGGATCCCGAGCGGACGCGTGTATATTCCTCAGTTGATTTCCTTAGTTTTTCCGCCGCGTAGAGTCTGAGTACTTCGAGCAGGTAGTATCGTTCCGATATTGTTTTATATACGAATGAGCAGTCTTTAAGCGTCGCGAGATCCATGGTCGTGACGGAGGCGACCGCCGCAGCAGCCTCGACCGTGAATCCTCCGCGGAAGATCGCCAGTTTGGCGTATGCCTGTCGCACCGGCGGGGCAAGGAGTTTCCAGGCGTGTTCGAACACCGCCCGCAGGCTTCTCTGGCGGGGTGGGATATCGGCTTCGCACGATTCGAGAAAGTCCAGGTTCTTTTCAATTTCCTCGGCGATCATCGCGCAGGACAGCACTCGGACCCAGGCCGACGCGAGTTCGATGGCCAGAGGCATCCCCTCCACCAGACGACAGATGCGGATGATCTGTGCGCGGTCATCCGGAGTCGGGCGGAATGCAAAATCGGCGAACTGGGCGTTCTGGACGAACAGGCGGACCGCCGAATACTCCTCACCCTCGAATTGTTCGATATCGGTCGGATACGGCATGCCGCGCAGTTCAAGAACCGTTTCACCTCGGACTTTGAGTCGATGCTGCGAGGTCGCGATCATTTTGAGGAAGTGGCATTTTTCGAGCATTTCGGCCACGATCGAGGCGCATTCCTGGAGATACTCGCAGTTGTCAAAGATGATCAACATTTCTTTTTCACGCAGATAATCCATCAGCTCGGTTTTAGGATCCTGGCGTCCGGAGAAGTTGAAGCGGATCGTATCGGCGATTGTCGAGACGACGAAATCGGACGATGCGATTGCCGCGAGGGCGACAAAGAAGCAGCCGTGTCGAAAATGCGTGACCCGGTCGGACGCGACTTTGAGGGCGAGACGTGTTTTGCCGCTTCCTCCGGGACCAGTGACCGTGACGAGTCGTTTACCGTCGAGGATTTTCGTCAGTTTCTGGATCTCTTCGGAGCGCCCGATGAAGGGAGTGAGCAGTGATGGGAGTGCGATAGCCTGGCGCTGGAATTCGAATCCGAGGCGTTCCGCGAGTTTCAAGCCGTCGAACGCATCGGTCACGGTCCAGGTATCGTTTTCGCGTTTGAGAATGCCGCGTTGGATGAGGAATGTGACGGCTTTTCGGATATTGCCGGGGAAACCGCCGGTTTCGATATAGAGTCGATTGATGATCGGGTCCGGGGCTTCCCAGCGAATGAGGTTCCGGATCCAGATTTTGAGCGATTCGCGGGTGATCGGGGTGAGATGGATGACGTCGCGGATGGGGGCTGAGAGGGGGTAATGCCCGAGATCGATGCCTCGCGGGAGGCTGGCGCAGACCGCGATGGCGCAGGGTGTATGCGAGTAGAGCATGGCGGACAGGACATCGACTGAGCCTGCGTCGGCGCGGTCGAGATCGTCGAGGATGAACATCAGGCGTTGGATCCGGTTTTCCAGGATTGCTTTTTCGATCACGGCGACATGATCGGCGACGCTTTTACAGCCTCGGAAGTTCAGCCGGATATCGCGTTTTGACTTGACGAGAACCTGGAATTGTTTTTTTGCCGGGCCTGTCGAGGATGCCATCCAGATGTATTCCATGCCGTGGATATGGGCGGTGGATTTGACTTCCCGGAGGAATCGGGAGCGGCCCGAGCCGAATTCGCCTGTTACGATCAGGATGCCTCGGGATGATTCCGAGACAGCCTCGCAGAATCGGTTAGCGGCCTGGATTTCGTATTCCCGATCGAACGGGCGGGTCATGGAGTCGAAGCTCAGGTCGGCGGCGATATCGGGTTGTGAATCGACGATCGAGCCGCGGCCGCGACGTTTGCCGTCGAGCATGCGGAGATCGGCGATCTCAAAGAGGTGATCCGCATCGGAATGGTCTGAAGGAAAGCAGGCGATGCCGATACAGACGGAGATCGTGATGGGTGGACTGCCGTCGAAGGGTTGGGTTTGGATGGCATTGAGGAATCGTTCTGCGAAGAGGCGGGCATTCTGGCGGGAGCAGTTGGGCAGCAGGACGACGAATTCGTCGCCGCCGAATCGGAACACGAGATCGGAGTCTCGGAGGCAGTGTTGGAGGCGACGGGCGAATTCGATGAGGATCTGGTCACCGCGGGCGTGGCCGTAGGAGTCATTGATAGATTTGAAGTAGTCGATATCGAGCAGGAGGATGGAGAATTCGTTTTTGGCGCGGGAGGCGCGGGCGGATTCTTCCTGAAGTCGGGCACTGAAGGCCGAGCGCGAGTAGACTCCGGTGAGAAAGTCACGATGGGGTTCGTGTTGAAGCATCACGTCCGCGTCCTCCTGGAAGCAGCGGTGGAAGGTCCGAGATGAGGTTTGGAAGAGTTATTTTAGTTGTTTGAAAAGAGAAAAACAAGCGTTTAGGCGCAAGGAGTTGTTGTTTTCATTTGGGATGCGCATCATTTGCTTGACAAGGTGGGGGTGGATGACTAGAGTCGGGGTGTTTGAGCGCCCGTAGCTCAGCTGGATAGAGCGCTTGCCTCCGGAGCAAGAGGCCACAGGTTCGAATCCTGTCGGGCGTATCAAGAAAAGCCCTTTTCCTACAATGGATTAGGGCTTTTTTTGTTTTTCTAACTTTCTCGGTGAGACTTATCGGGCAAACTTTGGGCAAACTTTTTTCGACACCGTTCGCGAGGATTCATCACGAAAAACAAGGCAAAGGAGTCACTGACAGAGCATTTTCGCCAACTTTGAATGCCGAATCTTGATTTGCACCTCAACACGATTTCAGATTACAATCCACAAAATGAGCAGAAAACCGCTGAAGAACCCAGTCAGGCTGACGACATGAATATTCGTCGCGCAACACCCGATGATGCGGACGCGCTTGCCAGAGTGCACGTGGACTCCTGGCGATCCGCGTATCGCGGATTGGTTCCCGACTCCCATTTGGAGAGGCTGAACTACGAGATGAGGGCCAAAGGTTTCCGGGAATCGATTGCTTCCGGTGCTGAGGAGACTTACCTGGTCGAGCAGGCGGGTGATTTGATCGGTTTTTTGACTCTCGGTGGGTGTCGCGATGCCGACGTTGACGTGGCGATGACCGGTGAGATCTGGGGTATCTACCTTGCGCCGCAGCATTGGCGGAGAGGCGTGGGACGGCAACTTTGCCACGAAGCCGAAAAGATGCTCATCTCGCGGAACTACCGGCAAGTCGTTCTGTGGGTTTTCGAGGGCAATGTCGCGGCCAGGCGGTTTTATGAAGCGATGGGTTTTGAGGTCGATGGCGCATCGAAGACGCTCAATCGGGGCACTCCCCTTCAGGCAATTCGATACCGGAAACAACTGAAAGCTGCCGAAAAATCGATTGAACTGGATGGAGACATTGGATGAGCGGATTGCGTTTCAAGCGGTCGTTCCCAAGTTCGGTAATGCACTTTGTCAGGGGGTGTTGTCTCCGGAATCCGGTAGACTAATCATGTTTCAGCGCTTATCTATCATGTTCATCTTGCTGACCGGGTTTAATGTCGAAACCTATGGAATGCCGAAATGGTTCCGGATTTCACCGGAGTTTTCACCACCACCGATGGAAGGCCATAATATGGTTTTCGAAGAGAGCCAAGGTGTATGTTTGTTGTATGGGTGGTTCTCTTGGTCAAGAGAGAATCCACCGATGTTTCAGTATAATGGCTCAAATTGGACACAAATTGATCCTTCTGGCGATTGGCCAATTGCGCGTTCAAGCTTCGGGATGGCGTATGATCCAGAACGAGAGATTGTGGTCGTTTTCGGGGGTTTTCAAGGAGGATTCGACTATCTGGGCGACACGTGGGAATGGGATGGAACCCAGTGGACTGAGATGAACCCCTCAAACAAACCGACGGATCGATTAGGGAGTCGGATGATCTATTTTCTGGACCTTTCGAGAATAGTTCTATTTGGGGGATACGATGAAAGTCTAACTAGAAGGAATGACACATGGGCATGGGATGGAACGGAATGGACTGAAATCGATTGTTCGGTTTCTCCTGAACCAAGAAATAGTTTTGGATGTGTGTATGATTCCCACCGAAATGTCATGGTCATTTTTGGCGGTAACGGAGAAGGCCGCGTCAGGCGAGATGATACATGGGAATTTGACGGTGAATCCTGGCATGAGGTCAACACGGAACATCGACCAGGAGTTCGAGATCAACTGTGGATGGCTTATGATCAGAAGCGCCAAAAGACCGTACTATTCTCTGGATCTGCGCCAAGTGACTTTTGGGAGGATACTTGGGAATACGATGGAACAGATTGGAATGAAATCGAAGTTCATCCTCAACCTGTGGGAAGAGCCAACACGGCCATGTGCTACGACTCCTTCCGAGAACGGATTGTGCTGTTCGGCGGGTATGCATGGGGCGAACTGAACGACACCTGGGAATACTACGAACCCCCGACACCGACACCAACCGTGACTCCAACCTCACCGCCAACGTCTTCGCCTTCCCCTTCCCCTGCCTCTTCCCCTTCCTCAACCCCGACTCCGCCCTGCCCACTCGGTGTCACTCTCTCCATGCCCTCGCATCAATTCCAGCCCGGCGACCCATGCTCTCTGACGGCAACCCTCTGTAACGCATCCTCGGATACTCTCACGCAGACCCCTTTCTTCTGTATTCTGGATATTCTAGGGGAATACTGGTTCAATCCGACCTGGTCCGAGCATTTCGATGGAGTACTACTGGAATCGATCGAACCCGGAACGATCGACATCACGGTGATTGAGCCTTTTTACTGGCCGGACAATGCGGGTTCCTTTGACAATGCCCGGTTCATCGCGGCGATGACCGATCCGTCCGTCACAAATATTCTCGGTGTGTCCGGCGAATGGGTGTTTTCGTGGGGCCGGTGAAAATCCTTTTCCCGTCTCCCTTTTGCAAAGGGTGATACCTGGTATCCGCCCGATAAACCCCATCTCATCTGACGATCATATTGATGATATTATTGATATCCAATGAATAATCGGACTTCTTCAAGTATATGCCTTGAACACGTCTTCTCCATGCCCATCAGTTTCGCAGTCTCATTTTAGTCCTTCAAGATGCGGTTCGTCGGATGGATACTGAACTTCGAATTTGGCTCTTCTGTGCAGATGGAATTGTGGGACCGTTGCGCCATGCAACCAGAAAGCAGGGCTTTGCTAAACCAAACACTGACCACGCTGACGGTTTCTGATACTACCGACAGCATCCTGCCACCCAACGGATCCCTTCACGCTTCCTGAGCGATTCTGATTGGTTTTTACGACAACCTGGTTATGGTCTCCACTAGAACTCGCTCTCGACAATCCCATTCGGCAAAGGACTGACTTCATCTTGAGTTTCCTGCAGTTGTTTCAAGACACGTTCAACCGAACCGATCCAAAGGTAAACCGCACATTACTAATCCTCAACCCGCTTTGCTCAGTCTTTGTGCAACCGTCTCACTTTGCGATCTCTTATCGTTAACTTGTCAAGTACACTTCAGCTAACCGTGTTCTCTACTCTATTTTATCCCATACTACCAGTTTACCGTCTTTTTCAAGCTGATTAATCTTTTCACGTCCAATCTCCAATTCTATCGTTACAGCTTCTGAATAGAAGTTGGCTATTGAGGGTTTTCTTGAGCAGTACAGACGAATTTTATGATTTGTGATCCACTCCCAAGCAATACCTGTTGAATCTGGAAAAGCGATGAAGTTACTTCCTTTCGGTAATGTATTTCGCTCGCAGATGCCAGGTATAATGTATGTCTCAGTAAAAGCATCGTGCTGAGCATCTGTAACATGAATTAGTACAGAAACTTGGGATGCCTTATCTGGACTTTCAATTACCATGGAATAGAACTTTTCATAATCCAACTCGGGGTTTATCCAGAATCCAATCGCAAAGACCGCTCCCAAAATAGCTATTGCAAGAATGACTATTATGTAAAAGGCTGTCTTCATGGCTTGTTTTATCTCGATCTGAAGCGCCCATCTGACTCTAAGCCAAAAAGGTTGAGAAAACAGGGTAACACTTTTTCAGATTTGTGACTGCCACATGACCTGTCTCCCATAACCATATTAGTATCGCAGTTCGCCAGGCCGAGTCAAACCGGATAACCAGGGTTATATTATTGGTGAGTACCATTGTGGTGCACTGGAGTTGTCCCGAGACCTCCTGCCGCTTACGCCGGTGAAAGGGTTTCATCAACGGTTTGCCGCATTCGAAAACATGACAGGATGTTCGGCCATCCAGACAGGGTCTGGACCGGTGATTCTTATCCGTCCCACAAACCCCATCTCATCTGACGATCATATTGATGATTAGGTTCAGTTCCGATATATCAGCGGATTTATTCCTGGTGTCCGCACTGATTCCCCTCTTGCCCTTTTGCTTCGCTGCCGCCCCCTCCCCCCTCCCCAAGAAATCAGAAAGAAGATGACCCGAAGGAGATCCAGAAACAGCATGAAGCCTTCGGAAACGAATGAGGTGTCGATACTGATCTACCTCTCCATGCAGCACTTGCAGCACCTTATCAGTAATTTTCTATACTACTTGGGTAAAAACAAATAATAAGAGAAATTCCTGTACTAGTGCTGCAGGTGCTGCAGAGGGTAGTTATCTGTAAGCTTTATGGCTTTCATTGCAGCACTTGCAGCACCCTAACAGTACTTTTCCCTAGTACTTGAAGAAAGTAAGTATATAAGAGAGATTCCTGTACAGGTGCTGCAGGTGCTGCAGTAGGTGTTTTTCTGTAAGCTTTACGGCTTTGTATTTTTTCCAGATCCCATTTCCAAATCCGTAAGCCTTACGGCTTTAGCTTTTTCCCAAATCCTCAATTTCAAATCCGTAGGCCTTACGTGTTTGTCCATTACTTATTCTTGATGGAGTCCTCTGGAGCTTGTCGGAAGGGTTTTGGAATTTACAGTAAGTTCAGCAATGGACACCCAAGAATCCGGGCCCGAAAAAAATTATAAAACACAGACTACAGCGCAGACCACGGGGGAGCGAATGCGAGACCGGGGGCAAGCAGTAGTCTGTGTTCTCTCCGTGGCTGGAAGGAGGTGCTTGCGCCGACTGACAGCCTCCGCGAAGCGATAAGAAATTCCCCTTCCTTTTATCGGTTAAGCTTTCAGCTTTCCTGAGCAATCGTTGTGGTTTTGCAGAGAGGGTATCCGAGAATTAACCATAACTCCCATTCTCCATTTTCGCCAGCCAAAATCCCTACTTTGCGAATCAACGACTATCCTGAATAGCAGGAACCCACTCCCTGTCTCCAAATTCATCAACCAGACCGGATCCGTGGCGGACAAAGACTTCGACAAGAAAATAGTCCCAGTGTGAAATCGATTTCACACTCTGTTCTGCATTTTCTTACCTGGTGTTTAAGTGGCCGTACGTCTGGCCACTTGAAATCTCTATGTATTCAATGAGATATCCAATGGGGAATCATCTCCAGTTCAAAGCATGTGTCCATTGGGAGACGACGCTGGAAATGGAATGAGTCCTTTCGGGCTGACGACAACTACACTTCGACAGGGGTCATATTTGATCGGGCGTGGAGATCTTCCATCCAGATCAATGACTGGAGCCGTTCGCTGCTCCAAGTTAAAATTCCTCGCTAAATCCGTTTGAAAAAAAGGAAATTCATCTCTGAACCGCGGATTTATGGCGCATCGCATGGTGCTTCAAATATTTTACTTCCGTCTAAATATCTAAAAAGATTTCGTTTGAGGTCGAACTCCAAGTTTCGGGTATGATCCGGATTGAAGTAGTAATCAAATTTAAATGAAATCATTCCTTCCTCGCCCGAAAATCCATACTCAATAGGACCATATATTTTACCGTAGTTTGCCTGGATCACATAACCCTGTTCATCGAGTTTGGTTCTGACACGGAATACAAAATTCTGATCTTCACGTGTCCCTTTTCTTTCTACAGCTTTGCCTGGATACGTCAATACCGAGAATTCTAATCTTTCTTTGTACCCGTCTATCGGAGCTAGCTTGGGCGACTTGAATGCTGAATGATCATCCGGTGAGATTATAAACTCCTGAATGCCATCCCCTTTGTTTGAAAATGTCACGGATAAGTGTTCTTCTCGGTTGTCTGAAGCTATCCTTGTTCCTTTGAAATTGAAAACAAAATCGCTCACTTTTCCATTCCCGAAAGGTTGGACAAAATCACCGATTTCAAGGTCAAAGCCTGTCGTTTCTCCAATCGGTACCCTTTTCCAGAAGATCTTTTTCGCATACATCGGGACCGGGTTTTCTATCTTTTTCAGTATTGTCTGCTGAGTTGATTTCCACTCGTCCTGTTTCTTCAGATTTGGATCCGAATGCCAGAATCGCTGCACGATATGGGACTCGTAATATCCTATTTTTTTAATACCAATGCCAACATATCCTGTCGTGTCCTTTTTTGAACGGAAGACGCCGTCTTTCCCTGTTTTCCCTTCTACCTTCTTGCTCTTCGGTCTTTGACGGATCAGATCCGTCCCTTGCTCGAAAGCCATTCTGACCGTGGCATCTTCAATCGGTTGTCCATTTTCATCGATCACTTGAATCGTAATGTCAGCTTCCGGCATGCCAAAGGACATGGCATCCGCAGAAAGAAGCACGAACGAAAAACTGATCCAAAGAAAAACGTTGATTTTCACTTAGAAAACCCTCCTGAACATTCGGGCTGTATGAGTTAAGGATGGTTTCTCCACCGGTCGCACCGATTTTATAGGAGTCAGCAAACAATCGTCCCGAACGCGATTCACTCCACCATGTTCCGCACTGCTGTTCTGATTCACCCCGCTCATCATCACTGAGTCTATCACACCAGACAGGGGCAATCGATCCGATACACGAAGTGCTTTCAAGACGACAGTGATCCAAGGATTGTCATCATACTGCCCGTGCTTCTTCTTGTGTTCACTATCAACTCATTAGAGTTCAAATGCAATTTCATCGTTACAATAAAACTTTCTTTACCGATATTCACAGGATCGATCATTGGAGTTTGATGTGCGCAGATTATAATTGCGTTGAAACCGAACTTGGATTGAACGGTCATCTGAAGTCACTTGGTCGGGATAAAAACTTGATTTTTGTATACTTGTCTCAGAAAAACGCGTAGTTCGGCTGCTGAATCCGGTGTTGGGTCCGTCGTGGGAGATAAACTGTGAAATTCTTCGGTTCCATCCTTGTAGATTACGACGATTTTTTGGATCATACCGGTATCTAAACATACTACCCGCTCAACTAGTGATTTCTTCTCGATGATCATTTTTGATACATTGACAAATTGTTCCGCATAAGTTGAACTAAAAATTGAACCAATATGCTCGACGGATTCTACAGAGCACTTGAACTGTACAATATAGCAGGCTTTTCCATCGACAATCACCGGAACTGCATATATCCCTTGAGTTGTAAGGTAGGGACTGATTCTTGCTGGAGTATTTCTATCAGAAGCAAACTTGATTTCCTGTAGAATTACTTCAAGAACAGGCATTCCCAGTTCGAGCTTATCTGGATTTCGGCAATCACTTGACACTGCCGAAATTGTGGATTCCCGAGTGAATCTTGACTTAACCATCTCTTTCATTTTTGTCATCTGGTCTTCGCTTATCGATTCACCAGCAAAACAAGCCGAACCGGCAGTTAAGGTCAATAAAATCAGAAAAATCAGACTATAATTATGAACTGATTGAACGGTCATTTGAAGTCACTTGGTCGGGATTAACATTTGATTTTTATATACTTGTCTCAGAAAGTCGCGCAGTTCGGTGGCTGAATTCGGTGTTCGATCCGTGCCTGGAGAAACACTGTGAAATTCTTCTGTTCCATCTTTGTAGATTACTACTATCTTTTTAAACATATCAGATTTTAAGTAAACGATCCGTTCAACAAACGATTCCTTCTTCATACTGCCTTTTGCCACATTTACAAGTTGCTCTGCATAAACTGGGCTAAACGTGGATCCGACATATTCGACCGATCCATCGGGAAATCTGAACAGTTCAATGTAGCAAGCCTTGTTATCGACGATGACCGGAACGGCATATATTCCTTGAGTAGTAACGTAAGGATCGATTCTTGCTGGTGTATCTCGGCTAGACGCAAATTCAATGCTTTTTAGATAAACCTCAAGAACAGCCATTCCCAGTTCGAACTGTTCAGGTTTTAGGCAGTCACTTGGCACGTTCTGGATCACGGATCCTTGGGAGAAACTTGAGTTAACTAGTTCTCTCATCCTGCTCATCTGCACTTCACTAATCGATTCCACAGCAAAGCAAGTTGAAACAGCAGATAAAATCCACAAAAGTGTGCAATAGCGTATTAAACTATCTATTTTGTTCATCTAAATTCTCCTTTGATTCCCGCTCAATGTGATATATGAAATCCCTGAGGATACGGCCATCGTATACTCTAAAGTCATTGAATGTTCTTCTCTCTACGATTGGGCTAAAATTGTTTGGATCATAAAATAGCACTTCTGGATTCCAACAATCAGCATCAGCCCCAGACAAATCGTATCCGATAATTAAGACACTATGGCCGGGAGCACCTCCGAGGCCTGAAAAAGCCGCTCTGATGGGACGATTTTCCTGGATCTCGGTAATGAATCCAGGATCATAAAGAAAACTACTCGGGTTCTGCCAACCTGCGCATGCAAAACCATAATGATCCAGAATGCGGAACTCCTCGAACGTAGCTGCACCAATTTGACATCTTAAATCCAAAGGATACGCGCAACAATCGACGATCGGCGATGGTGTTCGTGTGCTTGAGGGTTCCGGAGTTGGAGTAGGAGGATACACAACATAGTAGTCCGTGACTATCTGGCACATTGCCTTCTCAAAGTCAAAGTAGTCACAGATCATCGCAAGACATGCCGCCCAGCACCAGGGCATGTCTCCCTGAGAAACAAAAGGAACATTCAATAACTTATTCTCCGGAGACACCTGCGGGCAAGTCGGTGTCGGAGCGGGGCCGCCCTCCGGTGTGCTGGTTGGCACAGGCGGAGTCGTGGGTATCTGAGTCGGTCCCGGATCAGGTGTGGGAGAATCGAGCGGTGTGTTCGATGGTCCTGGAGTGGATGGCGTTGCTATGAACACTCCGATTGTGATCGTTTCCGAATCATAACACTCCATCGAACCGTACGTAAAAGTTATGTCCACGAACTGGATTGTTTTCTGAAGATACACATATATTCGAAAAACATTGAATTCGATCTGAGTGATCGATATCCCTGCCGGGGTCGAGAAATCCCAATAGCCGTTCGGGCAGTTCAACACAGAAAAATCCAGATCAAAACTCTCCCCGTTGCTGACACCAAAATACGATTGACTGGCGACGATCGAGCAGGAACATCCCCCAGGTGTGCCCGGCGGCGTCTCCTGCGGCGTGAACGTCGGTGGATCACCCGGTTCGGGTGTCGGCGTTTCTCCAGGAGGGGTCGTCGGGGTGTCGTTGGGATCCGGAGTCGGCTCAGGCGGCTGTGTCGGGTTCCCCTCATCCGGTGTCGATGTCTCGGTCGCTGTCCCGGTCGGCGTCACACACGGCGTCAGGGTGCAGTCGGGTGTGTCAGTGGACGTTTGTGTCGGCGTCGGAGTCTCTGTCGGAGTATCACACGGTGTTCGGGTGCAATCCGGAGTATCCGTCGGGGTTGGAATATCCGTTGGCGTCTCGGTCGGCGTCTCAGTAGGAGTGTTGGTATCCACCGGAGTATCTGTCGGAGTCGAGGTTTCGGTGTTAACGGGTGTATTCGAAGGTGTGGGAGTCTCAGTGTCCCCGGGCGTTTTCGTCGGAACGGGTGTCCAGGTTTCCGACGGGGTCGCTGTGTCACAGGGAGTCGGTTCGGGTGTCGGTGTCTGCGATTCTGAAGGTGTCGGTGAGTTTCCCGGGGTCGCCGTGTTGGGTGTCGTCGAACCTCCGGCTGTCGGCGAACAGTCGTCCCGAACTCGGTTCACTCCACCATGGTCCGCATGGCTGTTCTGGTTCACTCCGCTCATCATCAATAATCCTATCATACTCAGCAAGATCAACGAATCAGCATGCCCGAACTCGATTCATAGGAGGCTGAATGTGCAGACAGTCTGAAGAACCGCTTCATGACACAATCCTCCCCGCCAGTCCGGTCAGCGCACGGATCAGCGCCATCACCAACGTTGAATCGAAGCCTTCCCGCGTGAACCATATGAGAAATCACGGGTTTTGTGGCTTTTCCGTTGGGTATTGATGTCCGAACAGATTTCGTTTGAGGTCGAACTCCAGGTTGCGAGTGTGATCCGGATTGAAGTAGTAATCGAATATAAAAGATATTCTATTTTTACCTGCAAATCCAAATTTGATCGGACCATAGATCTTGCCGTAGTTAGCCATTACGACATTCCCATGCTCGTCAAGTTGCGTTCGCACACGAAAGATGAAGTTTTGATCGTCCCGTATCCCGACCCTCACCTGCTTTTCGTCAGGGCGAGTGACAATGGAAAAGGCTAATCTGTCTTGTTAACCCGCTTCAGGTGCTTGTTTGGGAGACTTGAATGTTGAATGATCTTCGGGTTGAATCACAAATTCCTGAATTCCATCACCGGAATTTCTAAATGAAATGAGCAGTTTCTCATCTCTAATCCGGACTTCATGATACACACCTGAAAATTGAAACACCAGATCATTTATCTTTCCAGATCCAAAGGGAGCTACAAAATCACCTGCTTCCATGTCGAATCCGATAGGACCTTCGGAAAGCGGTAGTAATTGGCGAATTCGCCTTGCATACATCGGAACCGGATTTTCGATCTTTTTCAATATCGTTTGTTTCTTTGACTTCCATTCTTCCTGCTTCTTTTGGTTTGGATCTGAATGCCAGAACCTGAATATGGTGTGAGATTGGTAATATCCTGGCTTCTCAATTGTTACTCCAACATATCCTGTCGTAACTTTTTTTGCACGGAAGATGCCGTCTTTTCCTGTTTTCCCTTCTATCTTCTTGCTCTTCGGTCTCTGACGTATCGGATCTGTCCCTTGCTCGAAAGCCATTCTGACTGTGGCGTTTTCAATCGGTTGTCCATTCTCATCGATCACTTGTACTGTAACTTCAGCTTCAGGCATGCCAAATGACATGACATCAGCAGATGCAAGCACGATTATCAAAGCGATCCAAAGTAATTTATTGGCTTTCACTGAGCAAACCCTCCTAAACGCACGATTTCGTCAAATAGCCGGTAGACATATGTATAAGCCATTTCTCGAACATCATTATGAAGCCAATTATCTAGTTTATCATCATCCTCTAAGCGATCTTGGGACCAGCCGTTTGTCATAGTATCCTGCATATTATAATTAGCTTCTTCACCTAAAAGTTCGACAAACTGAAACCCAGCAGCCAACGACAGTGCCGGAACGAATTCGGACAGGAGCGCAGAGTGATGACCGAAGGCCCAGTCGCTTCCTGTGGTTGGATTATACAGCGCTTCGATCCCATTGATTCGAGCGATCCCGGTATCGAAAAACGGATGCTCCCTGAGCGTCTCATCTGATAAGGCCAATGCTTCTTCTGCCGGCATCAGATCCCAGGTATTCGTTTCCACGTCATAAGCACTCCAGTGGTTGTTGAACCCCCAGCCTCCATAAATGCTGCCAAGAATGTTCATCAAGTCCATCCGACCCTTCAGCTTCTCTTGCAAACACCATGTATATCGTCCTCCCCACTCAAGATCCCACGCCGATGGATATCCTGTATGCTGATCGAAAACTTGATCTCCAGGCGAATAAAAATTGTAGACCACGTTTACGACATCTTGGGATCGGTTTCGCCAGGTCAACTTCCTCCGCGCCTCAGTTGGTTATCCTTCGAACAACCGATACCAGTTGCTCGCAAAGAGATGATCGTTTTCAGGATGCTAGATGCTTTGCGTATACGGAATCCAATCGTTATGACGCATCCCTTCGAGATCTATAGATGCTGGTGCGAAGGTTTCTGAAGGGATTAAAGAAAGAAATCACGGTTGTTGTGGTCTCTTCGCCGGGTATTGATGACCGAATAGATTGCGTTTAAGGTCGAATTCCAAGTTTCGATTTTCAGGCATATGACACAAACTTCCTGGCTCTCGATATCGCAAGATTCCTTATATGGCGGCACCTTCCGATAGCTTTCAATGAGCATACGAAGATAGTCACGTATTTCTTTTACTGAATTCGGTGTCGAATCGTTTTTGGAGAATATCCCGATAAATTCTTCCGTCCCATCCTTGTACAAAATGAGATACTTATGGATGATGCGAGCCTTCAGGTAAACGATTCTGTCAATGCGGTCTTCCTTTCCTTTAATTTTATTAAATACCTCGACCATCCGATCGGCACACTCCGGGCAATACAATTCCCCGATGCCATCGAATTTACCATTTGATATCTTAAGCTTTTTTATAAAGCAACCTCGGCTTTCCACCATCACCGCGGCAATGTATCGTCCATTGGGATAAATGTATGGAGCGATTTTCACAGGATCTTTGCTGAAAGCCAGCTTATCCTCATCAATGATATACTCTGGGATTACTGGACCTATCGAAAATCGACAGTCCCTACAGCACCATTCAGGTACATCTTTCCAGAAAAACTCACTATTAAACCTTTCTGTTACTGCGTCATGGACCTCTTGTAGTTGTTTTTCGTTAAAAGTCTCTATGGCACCAACAGTCACGGAAAGCAGCAGCTGAATTGTCATCGCGAGAACTAATGATGCTCTTGCTGATACTCTCATAATGATCTCCTATTTCTCGATAAAGATCGAATATATACATCCAATTAATACAAATGGAAACCCATAACCCTGTGTAAAAGTTACACTGAGGAAACCTCGGAGTTGAACCAGATCGGCACAGTACTCGCGATCGTAGTGGGTTGCATCGCCCAGAATCCAACCGGTTCCGCAGAAGACTGGTGCGGATGTCTCGGTTGCGACATAGGCAGGCACACGCACATCGGTTCGACCGGTCATGGCGCGGACGATCAGGGTTTCGAAAACTTTTTCACAGGTATCGGTGGTCATGATGCAACCTCCCTGCGCCGTTCGTCAAGTAAATGGGTGATGATGCGGACGATGATCTTCATTTCAGCCGGTCTGCTCTCTGCGATCAGCAGGGTGATAGCGACCAGGGCGGCATCCGCGATGCGCGGGTATCCATCTCTGCTGTACAGCGCATCATTCTTGGACAGGAACCACAGGAACAGCGTTGCGGCGATCCGCTTGTTGCCATCCACGAAGGCGTGATTCTTGACCAGGAAATACAGCAGGTGCGCGGCCTTTTCCTCCAGACCGGGATACACATCCTTCCCGTCGAAGGTCTGTACGACGGCGCCCAGAGCACTCTGCAGCCCGGCATCCTTCTCCCTGCCGAACAGGTCGGAATCCCCGAACTTCTCCTTGAGACATTCAATAACCCGCAGCGAGTCCTCGTACGTCAGTGTGTACCGGGTTTGCGTTCCCTGGTCCACCGTTGACACACGCTGGTGGTCGTAGTCGTCGAGCAGGTCAAGAGCGAAACTGTATTCACCCACCACCTGCAGCAGACCTTTGGCTTCGTCCCCGGACAGGTCCCGGCGATCCACCATGCCGGCAATCGACCGCACGGTCTGGTTGAGTTCTTCGAGCCGGCGCTGGTTGACGGTGTAGCCCTTGAGGATGTGATCGTGAAGCACGCGGGTCGCCCAGATGCGGAACTGCGTACCACGGAGTGATTTGACGCGATACCCAACCGAGATAATGACATCCAGGTTATAGAACCTGACCCTGCGCCGAACATCACGACCGCCTTCTGTCTGAACTACCGAGAAATCCTCGGTAGTTGACTGCTCCTCCAGTTCACGTTCTCTGAATGCATTGCGAATATGCAGGCCGATAGTGTCGGAATCCTTCTCGAACAGCAGCGCCATCTGTTTCTGATTCAGCCAGATTGTTTCCCGTTGCAGGCGCACATCGAGACTGATGGAACCGTCCAGCGCCTGATACAGGACGATTTCCCCACCTTTTGGGAGAGGAACTTCGCCACCTGGAGTGTGGTTGACTGGATCGGGTCGGTTATTCTTCCGGGTCATGGTCGTCTTCGGTACGCTCCTCTTCATCATCTTTAGTATCGGACAGCGGTTCCGCTTCGTCCGGTTCATCCGGCAGGGCGGCTGCCGCTT
>CAYYMM010000009.1:0-16531 GCA_964472395.1 uncultured bacterium
TCATAATGGATGCCGTCCACCGAAACGCCGCAGAGTTTGATGTTTTAACCGTTATGGAATTGATATCAGGAGGAAATTGACCTTGGCTAGATATACAGGATCTGTTTGCAGGTTATGCCGTCGAGAGGGTGAAAAACTCTTCTTGAAAGGTAACAGGTGCTCAACTGATAAATGCGCATATGACCGGCGCTCGTACGCTCCAGGTCAGCATGGGCAGAAACGACCACGTAATTCGAACTACGGGCTGCAATTGCGCGAAAAGCAAAAAGTCAAACGCATATACGGTCTTCTCGAAGCACAATTCAAAAACCTGTTTGCGAAAGCCGAGAGAATCAAAGGTGTTACGGGTGAAAACTTCATGATTTTACTCGAACGCAGACTCGATAATGTTGTTTTCAGAGCTAACCTCGCAATATCAAGAAATCAGGCCCGACAGCTCGTTTCGCATGGACATATCACCGTGAACGGAAAAAAGGTGAATATTCCATCTTATCTGATTAAAAGCGGAGATATCATCGCTATTCGTGAATCCAGCCGGGAGATCGTTCCGATCAAAGCCGCGATGGAGTCCGGTCGAGAAATCCCGCAATGGCTGACTGTCGATGCTGCTAAAATGACGGCTCAAATCGCTGCGATGCCGACACGAGAGACGATTGCGTTGCCGATCCAGGAACAGTTGATCGTCGAGTTCTTCTCCAAGTAATTTTAACGCGCACCCATGCGAAGGAGGTCAATCGACCGATGCAATGGAAAGGGTTACCAAAACCGAAGCGCCTGAATGTTGATCTGGAAACACTCACAACCCATTACGGCAAATTCTGGGCTGAGCCGTTTCAACGAGGCTTCGGCATCACTATCGGAAATTCACTCCGACGCGTGTTGCTATCATCCATCCCCGGCGCAGCCGTTACTGCCGTCCGTATCGATGGAGTTCTGCATGAGTTTTCGACCATTTCAGATGTTGTTGAGGATGTCACCAACATTATCTTGAATGTCAAAGAACTATTGGTCCGCATGTATGTCGATCATCCCAAAACGCTCACGCTTGATAAAAAAGGCCCAGGTGTTGCAACAGCCGGTGATATCCAGACCGATGCAGATGTTGAAATTCTGAATCCTGACCTGCATATCGCTTCACTCGATCGCGGCGGGAAACTCCACATGGAGATCACTGTTAAAAAAGGTCGGGGATACGTACCGGCAGAGAAAACCGTCGAGGAAGAGCTTCCTATCGGTGTGATCCCAATCGATGCCAGTTTTTCACCCATAAAACGGGTCAATTACCGAATAGACGCGGCTCGACTCGGGCGTGACACTGATTATGACCGATTGACACTTGAAGTTGAGACCAACGGTACTATCACTCCGGATGATGCAATATCCCAGGCAGCACAAATTCTCCGCGATCATTACGCACTGTTCATCAATTTTGAAGATATCCAACACGACGAAGACGAAACGATTGATGCTTCATTCGAATCCATGCAGCAAAACCTCAGCAGAAGTGTCGATGAACTCGAGTTGTCCGTTCGATCGATGAACTGCCTCAATCGGGCTAACATTCGATCGATCGCAGATCTCGTGCAGAAATCCGAAGCTGAAATGCTCAAAACACGCAATTTCGGGCGCAAATCCTTAAATGAGATCAAAGCGGTTCTGACTCAAATGGGGTTGTCATTTGGAATGGACCTGACGAAATATGGCTTTGAGAAGCCTGAACCCTCGGACATGCTGGATGACGATGAGACAGAGTTTGACGATCATGACGAAGATGATACGGATATTGACGACGATATTCAGGACGACTCTGAAGAGTAAACGTCTAACATTATTGTTATAAAGGGCAGACGATATGAGACATCTGAAACTAAAGGGTAAACTCGGACGCAACTCAAGCCATCGCAAGGCGATGCTGCGAAATATGGCTTCGTCGCTTCTCGAACATGAACGTATTCAGACAACCTATTCAAAAGCGAAAGAAGTTCGTAAAGTAGTCGATCATCTGATTACATTGGCGAAACAGGAAACGCTGCATGCTCATCGCCAGGTCGCCGAGTATATCTCAGATCGTACTCTCGTACGAAAGCTGTTCGATACCCTGGCCTCGCGGTATGCTTCAAGAAATGGCGGTTACTCCAGAACATATAAACTGGGATTTCGTCACGGTGATGCAGCTCCTATGGTCGTGATAGAACTCGTGGATGCAGCGGTCAAACAAGACGATACACCTGCGAAAAAAGAATAACGGACCGGAGTTGCTCGCTACCGGGGACATCAGGCAATGGCGAACCAGAACCATCCGAAAATTCTGATCATCGATGATGAGGTGAATGTACAGGATTCACTGAAGATAATCCTGAATTATCAAGGATATCAGGTTACTGCCGTCAGTGATCCGGATGAGGGTTTGTCCCTGTTGCAGGACCTCTCCTACAATCTCGTCATTCTGGATCTGAAAATGCCCAATCATGATGGATTCGATGTTCTGAGTCGAATTCGTAACGAGTATCCCCTGATAAAAGTAATCATCATCACGGGATTCGGAACTCTGGATATTGCACGGAAAGCTCTGTCGATGGGGGCCAGCTATTACTTCGATAAACCGATTGATCTGGAGCGATTCATCGCGCGCGTTAAAAACGCTATCGAATCATAATTGACGTCCAACTGAAACAAAGTTAACGCCTCCCATTCTACGGGAGGTTTTTGTTATACTGACGCAGTTTCTGAATGGAAGCGGCACCGATCCCTTCAATCTTCAGTAACTCAGAGTCCGACGCAGCCAGGATTGCTTCCACCGAACCAAAAGCTCCTAGGAGTCGACGAATGATTACAGACGAAAGTCGGGTCTGCGATCGGAAAGGGCTCTGCATCGTTTTCTTCTCATGCAATTTCCGATGATACGTGATCGCAAAGCGGTGTGCCTCGTCTCGAATTCGATCGAGAAGTAATGTTGCCGGAGATGAAAACTTCAGGAGGATTTCTTTTCCACCTGACAAAAACAGACTCTCGGATGTCCGCTGATTCCTGATCTTTGCCATTGATACTATCGGAATATTCAGTTCGGGAAACGATCGCATCACATCCAGAGCTGCAGCAAGTTGATTGGCTCCACCGTCAATCACAAACAGCTCTGGTAGATCCCACCCGGAATCGTTCTGCCTCAGCAACCGTCGCCTTAATACTTCCGAAATCCTCTGCGGATCACCGGAAGAATCCGTAGATTTGATCCTAAACCTCCGATATCGGGATTTGACGGGACTCCCATCCCGGAAGTGAACAATAGATCCAACCACTTCACGTCCTTGAAACTCGGATATATCCAAAGCCTCAATCGTCCTCGGAACCCCATTGAATTCAATAATCCGTGAAAGTTCTGTCAAGGCTTCCAAATGAGAGTGTTGTTTTAACTCATCCCGAGTAATACGAGCATGGTGTTGTAGGTTTATGGAGGCCAGTTTTATCAATTTGAGCTTTATGCCGCGTTCCGGCTTCCGGATGAACACGCGCCTTCCTCGTATCTGTGACAGAATGGCTTCGAGCTGATCATGGTTCTCAGGCAGATGGCTGCACAAGATTGTTGATGGTATCGGGACTCCACTCGAATAGTACCGCCCTAGCCAGGATTCAATAACTTCACTCGTGGAAGTATCGGGAGGTGTCTCAATTTCCCGATGAATGTTACCGTATATCACTCCTGCACGGATCATCACACACTCGACATCTGAAAAGTAATTCCCACATGAAACCGCAATGACATCGAGATCGACAGGACGAGGAATCAATAGGTCCCGTCCTCTCGAAACATGACGTACAGCGTCAATCTGATCTCGAATTCGTGCCGCCGTTTCAAAATCTAGAACTTCTGCAGCATGTCGCATTTCGACCTCGAGTCTCTTCATTAGATCACTGCTCCTCCCGGAAAGAAGGAGCTTCACTTTTGCGACTGCATCCTGATAGGTTGAACGATCGATGTGTCCGGCACAAACACCGGGGCAGCGTTTCATCTGATAGTGCAGGCAAGGACGAGCGGTCGCTGTTCGAATCGGAGATGTGCACTTTCTGAGTGCAAAATGCTTGTCAATCAACCGAAGGACTATTCGCAGCATCTTGGCGGAAGGATACGGGCCATAATACAATGCACCGTCATCTGCACATCGCCTGACTATTGTGATGAACGGATAGGGATCTAGGATCTCAAGTCTGATGAGAGGATATCGTTTGTCATCACGCATCTTGATATTGAATTCCGGCCGATGTTTCTTGATCAGCGAATCCTCGAGAATCAATGCCTCAACTTCATTCGTGACGACAATCCAATCCAGAGATGCCGAGGCTGCGATCATGCGTTCATGCCGGCCGGATTCTGTGCGATTCAATATATGTGAGCGGATTCTATGCTTGAGATTGAGCGCTTTCCCGACATAGAGAACTTTTCCGGAATCACTCCAGAATCGATATGCTCCGGGTTCCTCTGGAGCGAAACGGACGGCATCATTCAGGGTGACGCGTCCCGATTTGCAGTGTGTATCAGTTTTTGAATCCATCGTATTTTATCTCGAATCTGTGCTGCCTCTTCGAACTTCAACTCAAGAGCGAATCTGTGCATTTCCTTTTCATAACCAGCGATTTTCTGAATTGCATCTTCAAGAGTCCATGTCGAAGGGTCTTCGCTGGATTCTTGTACCGTCAGATAATCTGAGTCGGCGATAATGAAGGCTTCGGATTCAAGTTCCTTGCTGATTGACTGCGGTATGATCCCCATTTCTTGATTGTGTCGATGCTGGATCTCTCGTCTTCGGCTTGTTTCATTCAGTGCCGTCTGCATTGACCGTGTCATCGTTTCAGCATAAAGAATCGCTTTTCCCTCAATATGCCTCGCGCACCGCCCAATTGTCTGAATCAATGAGGTCGTGGAACGGAGAAACCCCTCTTTATCCGCATCCAGAATAGCGACGAGTGAAACCTCGGGCAGATCAAGACCTTCGCGCAGGAGATTAACTCCGATCAGAGCATCATACTTGCCGGCTCGGAGTTCGCGGATAATTTGAATTCGATCGAGAGTTGCAACATCTGAATGAAGATAAACGACTCTCAGTCCGGTATCCGTATAATGTTCAGTCAGATCCTCTGCAAGCTTTTTCGTCAACGTCGTGACCAGCGTTCTCTGATTCTTCTGTGCTCGCATCTTGATCTCGGCATACAGATCATCGACTTGCGTATTTGCACTCCTGATCTCGACGATCGGATCCAGCAATCCTGTGGGACGTGTTATCTGCTCGACAATCCGCTCTCCAGCAGTACGATACTCAAACTCCGATGGTGTTGCTGAAACATATATCAACCTAGGAACAACCTCTTGAAATTCTTCGAATTTCAATGGTCGGTTGTCGATCGCGCTGGGAAGTCTAAAGCCAAACTCCACCAGAACGCGCTTGCGTGAGTAGTCTCCGCGATACATCGCCTGGAGTTGCGGCAATGTCACGTGGCTCTCATCGATAAACACAATCGCATCATCCGGCAGATAATCGAGTAACGTCGGAGGAGGTTCGCCGGGTGCTCGTCCGGTCAGGTGCCTGGAGTAATTTTCGATTCCGTTGCAGTATCCTGTTAATTCGAGTAACTCGAGATCATATTCAGTTCGTTCGATCAGGCGTTGTCGTTCAAGCAGTTTTCGGTTTGATTCCAACTCACGAACACGCTCTGTCAGTTCTGAGCGGATCCCAGCTAGAATTTCTGGCATTCGTCCTGGCGGGGTCACATAATGGGATGCAGGAAAAACGGTCACATTCGGAAGTTCTTTGAGTACCGTTCCACGCAAAGGATCGATTCTGCATATCCGATCGATCTCATCCCCAAAAAACTCGATTCGAAAAGCATCCTGTTCACTGGCACCATATACCTCAAGCGTATCGCCACGAACCCTGAACTTACCACGGGCAAGATAGATGTCATTTCGCGAGTACTGTTGTTCGATCAGTCGTTCGATCACGCGCTTTCGACTGATTTGCAGACCTTTGGACAGCTTGATCAGCATGCCGGCGTAATCCGCTGGAGATCCGAGTCCATAAATGCATGAGACGGACGCGACAATGATGGAATCGCGGTGCTCCAGGAGCGACTGGGTAGCGGCATGGCGCATTCGATCTAAATCCTCGTTGATCGAAGAATCCTTCTCAATATATGTGTCCGATGAGGGGATATAGGCTTCCGGTTGATAGTAATCGTAATAACTGACGAAGTATTCCACGTGATTGTCAGGAAAGAATCGCCTGAATTCCCGGTACAGCTGGGCGGCAAGGGTTTTGTTGTGAGCAATCACTAGAGCGGGACGGTTACAGGTTTCAATCACCTTGGCCATGGTGAATGTTTTGCCGGATCCGGTTACACCCACTAATACCTGATGCTCCTGCCCGTCGATCACACCGTTGGACAGATATCGGATGGCTTTGGCTTGATCACCTCGAGCCTGAAACGGCGTTTTCATCAAAAAGTCAGGCGGCATCGATTTCTCCCTGGATTTTGTCCGTATCCTTCACGATACTGATTGATCGGCTGACAAACTCCACCAAAATATCGTATCTTATACCCATGAATGTTGCCAATTGGAAACGCACATTGATCTGGATTGCATCAGGCGCTTTGTTAACTGGAGTCCTGTTCGGAGTAACTCTGGGACTCATCCTGCGAACACTTCCGCGCGTCGAAGCTCTGGAGTATTATCGTCCGGATGTTGTCACGCATATTCTGGATTGCAACGGGCAAACGGTCGGGGAGTTTTTTACCGAGCGTCGCATCGCCTTAACTCGAAGCGAGATTCCTGATGCCATCGTTCACGCGATTCTCGCCGCCGAGGACGCCGATTTTTACACCCATACAGGGTTCGATTTTCCCGGGATCATCCGAGCTGGCATCAAAAACCTCCTTCAGTTCAGAAAAGGCCAGGGGGCCAGCACACTGACACAGCAACTCGCCCGAATGCTGTTTTTATCAAATGAGAAGACATACTCCCGCAAGATCAAGGAAGCACTGCTCACAATTCAAATTGAACGGCGCTATTCCAAAGATGAAATTCTTACGCTGTATCTGAACCAGAGCTATTTCGGGCATGGAGCATATGGCATCGAATCAGCGGCACGTACGTTCTTTAACAAGTCCGTCGCCCAGCTCAGCACTCCAGAAGCTGCGACACTTGTATGTTTATTAAAAAATCCTGCAAACTTCAGCCCATTCAATCATCCCGATCGAACACTCCAGAGCAGGAACAATGTGATGCGACGCATGCTGGATGTCGGTTTTTTGAATGCTGGTGAAATGGAGGAGTTTTCCGCTACGCCGCTTGGAGTCGTGACGAATCGCGACCGGAGTCGAATCGGTCCTTACTATGTCGAAGAAGTTCGTCAGAGTGCTGTCGATGCACAGGGAAACGACCTTGTCCTCACCGGAGGTTTATCAATCAAATCCTGTATGGACATGAAACAACAGATAGCCGCAGAGGCTGCGGTCGAAGCCGGCTACAGGCGGTTCACTGCCTCACATCCTGAAGGGACAGAGATTCAGATCGCCCTGATCGCTGTTCGTCCGGGATTGGGTGATGTCACTTGTATGGTCGGAGGGGTGGATTTCGACGCAAGTAAATTCAATCGATCCATGCAGGCTCGCCGACAACCCGGATCAGCAATCAAACCCTTTATCTACCTGACCGCCGTGCTACAGGGATTTCCGCCGAACCGGTTGATCGATGATAGTCCATTTGAATATACAGATCCCCAATCCGGTCAGGTCTGGAGACCCCAGAATTACGATCGCTTGTTTCGTGGTCCTCTGACCCTTCGAAAAGCCCTTGAGACATCCAATAACATCGTCGCGATTAAATTACTTCAGGAAGTCGGGATCGACGAGTTCCTTCAGGTGATTCGTCGGGCTGGGATCGAGTCGCAATTGCCGCGATTCCTATCGGTTGGGTTGGGGTCAGGGGAGGTGACTCTTCTTGAGCTAGTCAACGCATACGCTACAATAGCTGCAAACGGGATGTTCGCCGAGCCACGATTGATTGAAGAAATCCGGGATCATAAAAAGACGATCCTTGATAAAAACCTTCCACACATCGAGGAGCGATTCACCGCTAAACACTGTGCAGTCATTACGCGTTTATTGACGGGTGTCGTCGAGAACGGAACTGCGTGGCGACTGAAACAACTCCACCGACCGGTTGCTGCAAAAACTGGAACGACGAGTGATTATACAGATGCGTGGTTGATAGCCTACACCCCATCCCTCGCTGCCGGCGTGTGGGTTGGTTATGATCTGAGAAAAAGCCTGGGAAGTGGCGAAACCGGTTCTGCACTTGCAGGTCCAATTTTGTATGAATTCCTGGATCAGATTTATGCAGGAACAGAACCCGAAGAGTTTGTAATTCCCGATGGCGCAGTTGAAATTATGATCTGTAAGGATTCCGGTCATATCGCCGTGGCGAATTGTCCACATACGTACTCAGAGCTGTTCGCCCGGCCGAATCTCCCAACGGAACGCTGCTATATCCATCCATGATAGGCTTCGAATTAGTGACGGATCCGACCTCTTACTCACGATCGATTTTCATTGCGAAATAGATACTGGATGCTAGAAACAGGATGTTTGCTATCCAGGCGGCCAGAATTGGTGGAAGCCGGTCTGCCTGCCCCAACTCGAGACTGATTCGGAAAACAATAAAGTAGCCGGCTCCCAGGAATATCGATGTTCCGATCCCGACCAACCCTCCGGTTGCACGCGGTTTTATCGACGAAAACGCAATACCGATCAACACCATGATGGAAGACAGAAAGGGAATGGAAATCTTCGCATGCCAATCCACTTCATACTCCATTGTATCGAACCCGACCCGCTTCAGGACTTCGATGTACTCACGTAGTTCAAGAATGTTCATCTCGTCCGAGTCTTTGTATTCCTTCGAAAAATCCTCAGGACGTTCAGGAATGGCGACAGTCGCGTTCGAAAACGGTTCAAATGCGTCAAGTCGGCACTCTTCGCTGATACTCAGTGTCCTCCCGGAATCCGCAATCCATTGCCGGCCATCCCAGAACAAACGATTTGTCTCGATCCGGCTCCGGATCTTCATGTCATCATCCAGCGTAAACTGCGAGAATCCTGAGATTTCCTTTTTTTCCGAATCGAAATGCTTGAAGTAGTAAATGTCTCCCTTCTCTCCGCGATACCACCTCTGATACCGCACAAACTGAGTTCTCTGACGTTGTTTGATACGATCCCAAGCGGATTCCACCTTGCGATTACACAGAGGAATGATGGATTCATTGAGAAAGAACGTAAGGATCGTGATGAGAAGGCCCACAACCAGCATCGGTAGGGTGATACGTGAATAACTGATTCCGGATGCCCGCATCGCAGTGATTTCACTATGTCGCGAAAGGATGCCGATCGTCAGGATTGTCGCGACTAGAGTGGCGAAAGGGATCGCTATGTATCCGAAAAACGGGACTTTGAGAATGAGAGCAACGAAAGCATCCGGTAATCCGGCTTGATTTTCAATTAGTACATCCACTTTTTCAAATGCATGCACAATTAAACTGATCGCAAGAAGAGAAGATAGGACATAAATAAAAGTCTGTATGAACACACTCAGAATGTATCGATCCAGAATACGGCTAAAAAAAAGTTTCTGTCCTGATCGGTCACGAATCATCCCATGAGTTTTCATTTTTTGACGGGTGAAATGCTTCATGAATCGATCGAAGGAGATTACAAGGCTATCAGACATCCGAGACCAGAGTTTTAATGGCGTTTCCTGGATCAGGCGAAGATACAAAAAGACTGCAAGAGCAGATAAAACGAAGTTGGGAAGCCAGGTTGCAAGAAACGGGGGAGCTTTGTCTTCTTCTGCGATACCGGTCCCACCCGTCAAGAAAATATAGTAAACAAGTATCAATCCGATGGAACTGGCGAAGGCCGCGGACTTTCCTCCCCGACGGCTGACGATCCCGAGCGGAACTCCAAGCAATGCAAAAATGAGACATGCAGATGGAAGAGCAGCCTTCTTGTAAATCTCAACCCATTGTCTGTTGGAGGATTTACCGGCTGTTTCACGGTCACGTGCTTTTCTTAGCAGTTCCCCGATCGTCATCTCCCGATCGGATTTCGTGACCGCTTCCGGTTTGAAGAGATTCATGTCCAGAATCAGATCCATAGTCTGGTACGGAGTCACGGAATACAGTTTTTCATCATTCCTGAATACTTCGTGTGTACAACCATTTTCAAGACGAAGAATGACAGTCTGATGCTCCGGGTCGGTGATCTCATGACCACTCTCCGCAACAATCACGGATGGATTTTCCGGATTCCGGTTATCCGCGATAAAAACGCCCTCCAAGTCACCGGTGGGATTGACAATATTGTTTACATAGATCACGAAGTGAATGAAGTCTGTGTTGAATACGTGCGGTTTGATGCCCACATTCGCCTGAGTTCTCAGAATGTCGTACCGGATTTGCTTTACCGCCAAATTCGATCTCGGCAATAATCCGATGTAGATGTAAGAAGTCATGATGTAAGCAAGCAAAGCGAAAATGATGACCGGTGGAAGCATTCTGTTGTAACTAATTCCACTTGCCCGCATCGCTGTGATCTCGCTGTCAGTGGAAAGACGGCTGAAGGCAACCAGTACCGCCAGTAAAACACTCATCGGGATGGTCATCACAAGAAGAAACGGAAGACTCATCACGAGAAGCGAGATAGTTGTGCCGAGAGCGACTCCTTTGGAAATGAAAAGCTCGAGCAGTTTTACCAGAACATTTGCCAGCATGACGAAAGTGAAGACAAAGAGACCCAGAAAAAAAGGTCCCATCAGCTCGCGGAAGATGTATCGATCGATTAACTTCACGGATGTCGCTCAGCGCAATCGAATCCGAAATCAGGAAGGTTGGATCGGCAGAATACCATTAGCAGTATCAATGGGAGAATCGGGAGATCGATCAAGCTGTTTCAGATCCATCAGTTCCGTCTCGCGTTCCATCAATTGCTTTTGAGTGACCTTGAGTTTACGTCGGATCGATCGATGGATGCCGAGTGTCAAGATAGATGAGGATAGGAATCCGAGAAAAAAGGTAGAATAGACCAGGAAGAAAACTGGTATCTGTCGAGGCGTTCGGATGGGGTCTCCCTGTGTTTCGGGGGACTGGCTTTGCTGAATTTCCGAGTAACCGATCAACGATTGATTTTCAAACAGGAAATTCAACGGAATGGTGTGAGTGTTTGCCGTTGCGAACATGGTGAAAAGGCCGAGTATCAGCAATCCGAGCGTAACCTTAATTATTCTCACCCATCCACCTCCTGTCTGCGCCGTTTTAATTGTGGCCGAATACCTTTGTGAAAAGCAGTCGCATCGGAATTTTTTCGATAGTCTTCACCAATGATCCGGATCGTATGACACATCTCGTACAAACGTGATCGTAACCGGGTTCCGATCCGGTCTTCAAGGGATTCGTCCCGCCCTGCCGAAAAGGAGGGAGCGTCATCCATGTAGTTCGTCGTGATGATGGTCGGCAACAATCGATTGTATCGGTAATTCAAAATATACATCAACGTATCGAGCACCCAGTCCGTCGTCTTTTCTGCTCCCAGTTCGTCCAGAACCAGCAACTCGGAGTCTAGTAGTGGTTGGATGACTGCCCGTTCAGTCAACTGCGATGATCGATCGTAGGTCGAACGAATATCATTGAGTAACTCGCGGAAATCGTAAAAAATACAAGGAACGTACTTATCATCGATTAAGTAATGCAAAATGCTGACCGCCAGATGGGTTTTCCCGACCCCGGGAGGCCCTTGAAACAACAAACCCTTGCGATCACCCGGAAAATACTCGACAAACTTCAACACTTGATCCTTGATCTGGATCAAGTCTTTGTTACCGCGAGTGTTGAAGTTTGCAATCGAGCACAGTTGGTACCGCTGCGGGATTCGTGCACTCTGAATCAGAATATCTTTTCGATTGAGAACATGACAGCTGCAACGGACACATTTTTTCCGCCCGTCGATGATTGTCGTGACCCATGTCGCTCCGTGGCACAGTGGACATACTTCTTTCATCAGAATCCTCCGCACAAGGTCATCCGGATGTTAGCAATCACCATTCCGCTCTGTCAAACCGGAGCCACTCACCAGATTCGAGAATCTTCACTCTGCTCAGTATTCATCTTCCAGGCGAGCAGTAATCCCCTCAGAGTAAGATCCGGATCCCATAAAGAGACAGCATCGACCATGGATTGCATCCGAGTTGCTGCCCCTCCCGTCGCAATTATAGCAGGCTCAACACCTAATTCTCTGGTCAATGCTGTTGTGCATTGGAGAATCATACCCGGATACCCGTAATGAAATCCTGATTGGATACAGTCGATTGTCGATCGTCCAATAGCAGATTCGGGAGATTCAATCGAGACCTCGGGCAACAGAGCCGTTGTTCGATGCAACAACGAAGTAAAAGTGAACACTCCTGGTAGAATGATTCCTCCGAGAATCGCTCCGTTTCGATCAACGACCGTCATGGTTGTTGCCGTTCCAAAATCAATAATGATCGAACTCTGATGTAATCGATCCCAAGCAGCAATCGCATTGGCCACTCGATCGGGGCCGATTTCATGCGGATTCCGGTACATGATTGGCATTCCGATCCGTGTCCCCGGAGCTAGAGAAAACACGGATATACCTAATCGGTTACTCACCCAGTTCTTCAGGCGATTGGTCAATTGAGGCACGACGCTACAGATCGCACAAGCTGTGGGAGTGATGGATGATTCCGAAATCAACGATGTTACCGTTCGATCGAGTGCATCGCTGTCGATGTCGCGTTTATGCTCCAATGTTCTTCGAACGTAGGGTTCACAGCGATATGTACTTGCCATCACGATAGTCGAATTACCGACATCAATGAGCAGAATTGTGCTCATGTGGCTGATATCCAAGAAGATCACCCGCGAGGATGGTTCGTGTTCCGGACTCGGTTTCGACAATCAGATTGCCATGCTCATCGATGCCTTGGTCGACTCCCTCTAATGTTTGACCCACCACGTTGATCCGAATCGTCCGGCCAATCGTCGCAGAGCTCAATTTCCAGAGATCCATGATCGCTTTCTTAGATGTCTCCCACTCAAACACCGTCTTGATCAGCTCGAATCTCACCGCTTCCATCAACTCACGAATGGACCAATCCATATCATCTTCACTCCGAAGCGATGTCGCAGGGAAAAGGAGTCGATGTGGAAGGTCATCGATCGAGGTTAGGACATTGATTCCAATACCGATGACGGCGAAAGGGGAATCTCCGTGTCTGGACTGGATCAGGATCCCCGCAACCTTTTTATCGTGGAGGAGGAGATCATTTGGCCATTTGAACATGATGGAAAGGTTCCCATTGATCCGTTCGATTGCCAATTTTGATGCGAGTCCCGCAGCCAGTGACAGCGAGCCCCAGTCTTCAAGCGGTCGAGAAGGTATGAACAGGACGCTCAGATAGAGTCCTCCGGGAGGAGAGAACCATATCCGGTCGTTTCGACCTTTACCGCGAGTTTGGACATCCGCAGAACATGAGGTGCCCGGGATCCGTTCATGAGGTGCCAGTCCCATCAGAAAAGCGTTCGTCGAGTCGATTGTGTCAAAATGGTGCCAAGGTGCCTTAAGAAGATCTGTCTGTGTCAGTCTTCCGTTCATTCGATTTCCAGAGAGATATCCACTGATTTGAACGAGTGAGTCAGTGATCCGAGTGAAATGAGATCGACTCCAGTTTCGGCATATCGTCTGGCGTTTTCGAGAGAAATATTGCCGGAGGCTTCCAGAAAAACACGCTGCGAATATGTAGTTACAAGCTTGAAGATTAGATCCGGTGCCATGTTATCGAGCAGCAGGGCATCGGCTCCGCAAGCAACCGCTTCTGCTGCTTCTGCTTCGCTCGTGACCTCGATCTGTATTTTCAGAGCATGCCTGCGTTTTCGAACTGCCTGTTCAACGGCTGGCCTGATTCCTCCCGCAGCACGAATATGATTGTCTTTGATCAGGATCCCATCGCTAAGATTCATACGGTGATTCGTGCCGCCACCCTGTTTTACGGCGTACTTCTCCAGGTAACGCAAGCCGGGGGTCGTTTTGCGTGTATCTGCGACCGCACAGCGCGTATGTTTACATTGATCAATAACCTTCGCCGTTGTGGTCGCGATACCCGAGAGGCGTTGGAGAAAGTTCAAAGCAAGACGTTCTCCGGCAAGTATTCCCCGCAGTGAACCAGATATCACGGCGAACTTGGTCATCTCACTTAGAACCGATCCATCCTTCAAGAGCACATCATAGTGGATTTCCGGATTGATTCTTGAAAAAACAAGTTCAGCAACTGGTTGCCCCGCAAGGACACACGGCTGCTTGGCAATCAGATAGGCCGATCCGATCGCTTCCTCCGGCACCAACATTTCGGACGTGATGTCTCCATATTGGAGATCTTCCAATAACGCATGCTCGACAAGCTTTATGATTGAAGGATGCTGTTCCAATCTCATACGCCATCCACTCCCGAAAAGAGTTTCCGTGCATCGGCGAGTTTCGCAAGACGACCGCTGAGTTCAGCTTCGATCTGTTTCGTCTTTTCAACAACTTCAGCTGGCGCACGATCAACAAAGTTCGGATTTGCTAGTTTTGCCGTTACCTTGTTCAATTCCGTCTCCGTCTTGGCGATCTCTTTGTTCAAACGACTGACTTCATTCGGAACGTCAACTAAGTCTTTTAAGTCGAGGTAGACTTCGATCGCGTCGCTGGTCACGGAGGTGGCGCGAATAGGCGGAATCGTTGGAGAAGCGGAGATCTCGAGACGTTCGATTCGGGCAAGATGAACAATCACCTTTTCGAGTTTACGAATTGAGTCAAGAATGTCCGGTGATGACGCGGATAAGGCGACATGTACGAGTGCTGACGGCGCAACACCAGTTTCCGACCGCATCGTGCGGATTGTCGTTATCAAACGATGCATCATCTCGACACACTGAGCGACCTTCTCAAAACCAGGCCCGATCGGTGTCTGACTCAGTCTTGATATCGATATGCTCAGATCCGATGGGATGAGATGGTGCCAGATTTCTTCGGTGATGTAAGGTGTGAACGGGTGAAGGAGCTGGAGGAGCGAGCGCAGGCAGTGGACCAAAATTATCTGAACCGCTCTTTTGTGTTCCGGTGTTGTTTTATCGTACAACGCCAGTTTTGATACTTCGAGATACCAGTCACACAGTTCATGCCAGGTGAAACGGTGAATCGCCATTGCGGCATCGTTGAACCGGAAAGCATCTAGATGGGAGGAGAGTTCTATCTCAAGATCATGAAGCCTGGTAAGAATCCAGATGTCGTCGGGTTGCATGAGATCTGCAGAAGGGAGCGGTGTCAGCGGAGGTACGTCCGCGCAATTGGCCAGAATCAGTTTGGAGGCATTCCATACTTTGTTCAAAAACGTCTTCCCGACGTTCATTGTATCCTCGGAAAAGAAGATATCCGCACCGCGTGGTGCGACCATGATCATGCTGAAACGTAGTGCATCTGCTCCGCAGGAGGCAATAATTTCGAGAGGATCGGGCGAGTTTCCGAGTGATTTAGACATTTTTCGTCCGATACTGTCTCGAACGGTTCCGTGCAGATACACATTTGAAAAGGGGATCTCATTCATGAACTCCAGCCCCGCCATGATCATGCGTGCGACCCAGAAAAAGAGAATCTCAGGGGCTGTGATCAGTGTGGAGGTGGGATAGAAAACAGAGAGATCCTCGGTTTTCTCGGGCCACCCCATGGTCGAGAAAGGCCATAACCAACTCGAAAACCAGGTGTCAAGAACATCGGGATCCTGGGTCATCTGCAACGATCCGCATTGAGGACAGTTATCCGGTTTATCCCGGTAAGCATTCTGATGACCGCAGGAGTCGCACGTCCAGACCGGAATCCGGTGACCCCACCAGAGTTGTCGACTGATGCACCAGTCACGGATATTCTCCATCCAGTTCAAATACACCTTGGTCCATCGGTCGGGGTAGAATGTAACACGTCCGTCCTGGACGACCTGGATGGCCGGTTTCGCCATTTCAGACATTTTCACGAACCATTGAGAAGACAGATAGGGTTCGACCACACAATCACAACGGTAGCAATGCCCCAGAGCATTTTGATACGGCTCAATCTTGACAAGCAATCCAGCTATTTTCAGATCTTCCAAAACCCGATTCCGACATTCGAAACGATCCAATCCCTCGTATGCGGAACCCGCGTTCTGATTCATGATGCCCTGTGCATTCATGATGAGAATTGGATCAAGTCCGAATCGGCGACCCGCTTCAAAGTCATTAGCGTCATGAGCAGGCGTGATCTTGACTGCTCCGGTTCCGAACTGC
This sequence comes from uncultured bacterium, assembly GCA_964472395.1. Classification (GTDB taxonomy): domain Bacteria; phylum CSSED10-310; class CSSED10-310; order CSSED10-310; family CALFER01; genus CALFER01. The sequence continues at coordinate 16,419 of CAYYMM010000009.1, forward strand.
GGGTCGACCATGGAATCGGCAATGATCGGGATAAGTTGGTTCTGAAGTGGAAGGAGAACGTGCTGACCAATCAGGTTCGAGTAGCGGTCATCGGAGGGATGAACGGCGACGGC
>CAYYMM010000009.1:16541-69233 GCA_964472395.1 uncultured bacterium
AACATCACCAAGCATTGTTTCCGGGCGTGTGGTGGCCACAACAATACCTTCACCGCCATCAGGAGAGGGATACCGGATATGCCACAGATTTCCGTTGGTTGATTTATGGATCACCTCTTCATCAGACAAGGCGGTACGGCAGCGGGGGCACTGATTGACAATGTATTTGCCCTTGTAGATCCAACCTTTCGAGTAAAGAAGCACGAATACTTCACGAACCGCCTTCGAAAGACCTGCGTCCATCGTGAATCGTTCGCGATCCCAGTCGCATGAACACCCGAGCTTCTTCAGTTGCTGGATGATGATTCCGCCATGAAGATCTTTCCATTCCCAAACCTTCGCGATGAATGCCTCGCGGCCAAGATCCTCTTTACGTTTTCCGTCTCGGGCGATGGCTTGTTCGACCTTGTTCTGCGTCGCAATACCGGCATGGTCTGTTCCAGGAAACCAGACGGTTCGATACCCCTGGAGTCGTTTGAACCGGATCAATACGTCCTGCAACGTATTGTTAAGCACATGCCCTATATGGAGGATTCCGGTAACATTCGGGGGTGGAATAACGATGGAGTAAGTTCCGTCTGTTGCGTTTCCTCGTGGAGCAAACATGTTGTTTGCTTCCCAGTGAGAAAACCATTTTGATTCAATGGCGGAAGGATCGTACGATTTTTCTAATGTCATACGTTAACAACCTCATGCTTGAAAATGTATCGGTTCGAGTTGAGAATTCAGTTGCGGAGATCCGTGCTCCGCGCATTGACAATCCGGCCTGCTTCATCCTTGATTTTGTCAATCTCACGGGAGATCAATTCTTCCGCAAGTTGAGGAACCAGGTCGCTGATGACTCCTTCGATGATGCGAGCGATTTTAAAAGGCAATTCAGACAAGTCGATTTGTTCGAGAATTTTACCAGCGATCTCCGGTGCGATTTTGGGGGCGAGATTTTTCGCGAGGGCATCGGTAAGGAGGACGACATTTTCGTTCAGATAGCTTTCGAGAATTTCCATGAGAATTTTGGCGCGTTGTTCTGGAGACTGCTGTTGGGGGGTCTTGGGAAGGAGCGGTGTCGGAGCGAGGGTGACTTCAGGAACGGCAGGTGATTCCTGCAACTCGGAGCCAACGGAAGGCTGCACCGATGTTTCCATCTCGGCAACTTGTGAACTGGCTGCCTGTAAGACGGATTCGACAGTTTTCTTCAACTCCCGGTTGTCGAGAGGTTTGTACAGAAAAGCGGAAGCACCAAGCGCAATACTGGCTTGTGCATCAATGTTATCTCCCCGATCTGCGAGCAGCAGAACAGGGATGGCGGTGTGATCCTGAGTCTGACAAATGGCGCGGATATCAGTCTGAACGTTGATACCGGGGAATGTTGCCGAAAGCAGGATGACGTCAGGAGAGGAGGTTTTGAGTGACGATACCAGATCGTTGATATCGCTTGCGATTAAGACCTGAGTATCCGAATTGCGATAAATGATCTGTACGACCTTTCGAATTGTGATACTTTCATCAGCAAGCAACAATTTCACACCCATCTCATTCTCCTTGAGAGGTCGATCAACCCTTCTGATCGGCCTCGGGCTTCTCAGAGGGTCCGGAAGGATGTTTACGGTCGATCTCTGTTAACTTTGTCTGCGCTGTCGATCGCCAAGCAGAATCCGGGTAGCGATCGATCAACTCCTGATAGCTTTGTCTGGCAGATTCCCAGTTTTCCAGTGATTCAAAACGTTTTCCGGTTTCAAAAATGACAATATCCATCATCAGGGAATCGGGATACTGAGTCCGGAGATCTTGTAGTGTTTTTAAAGATTCCGATACCTGGGTGAGATTCATTTCGGCAGTTGATTTACCGAGCAAGGCACCGGGGAGAAGGGCATGTCCGGGATGTGACGTGATCCATTCGGAATATGCCTGGAGTGCTTCTTGGTTTTTACCCTCGGTGATCAGGACTCCGGCTTTGAGCAACTGAGCGTTCGCACTGGCATGGGTGCTGGGATAATTATCAACGAGCTCCTGAATCTCCGAAATCGGGTCCTTGGTTGCCGGCGGCGGTGCATCTGTGTCGGCGGTTTGAACCTGAGCAAGTGAATTCAGACGATTCTGGAAAGCATTTACCGCTTCCTGGAACTGAACGGATGCCTGCTGTTCTTTGGCTTGCTTATTCATGTTGATCAAGATGATCAATGCGAGAACAATCGCTGCTGCGACGCCGATGTATCCGATGGCATCCTTATGAGATTGATAAAACTGATCGAAACGAGATACAGGTGTTTCACTCGATGATGGGGTTGATGTTCGAGGTTTCGGATGAGTTGTCTCTGCCATGATCGCCTCCTGAAGTCAGACGCAAAACGAAAACGTGTTGCGGAGATCGTCCAATTGCGCCTGGCAGGAATTGAACCTGCGACACCCGGATTAGGAATCCGGTGCTCTATCCCCTGAGCTACAGGCGCTTCTCGGAAAGAAGAGTGTTCTTTCCAATAACCTAAAATACTAACAGAGAATGGGTCTCGTAGCCACCGATTTTTTTTCGTCCATCCAGAAATGACAGTTCGCTCAGGAATGACACTCCAACAATGTTCCCACCCAGTTTCTCGATCAGATCGCATGCTGCGCGAATGGTTCCACCTGTCGCAAGCACATCGTCCACAAGCAGTATCCGCTCACCTTGAGTGACTGCATCCTCATGAATCTCAATTGTATCCGACCCATATTCCAGTGCGTAGGTGTGCCGGATGGATCGGAAAGGCAGCTTTCCCGGCTTACGGATCGGAACGACACCGGTGCCTAAAGCGATTGCAATCGGTGCTGCAAACAAGAAACCACGCGCTTCGATACCGACAACCTTGTCCACATGCCGATCCCGAAAGGGAGTCGCCATTGCTTCGATCGCAGAGTGGAAAGCATCCGGAGACGCCAGCAGGGGCGTGATATCCTTAAACTGGATACCCGGTTTAGGAAAATCTGGAATGTTGCGGATAAACTGATTCAGATCGATCACACCAACCTCCTCGTTTACTTGTAGAGGATCGAAAAATCCTCAAATGGATCATGTTCTTCACTCATCTCATACATCTCGATGTTTTTGACATCCGAAAACGATGGGCCCTTGAGTAACTCGGTGTAAAACTCGATGAGTACGTGCTCCTCACCATATGCAATGATTTCGACCGTTCCATCCATCAGATTTCGAGTTGTCCCGGTTATCCTAAGCCGTGCGGCGGCTTTTTTGGCAAAGTAGCGGTATCCGACACCTTGTACTCGTCCACTCACAATCCATCGAACCGTTTTCATTCAGCTGTCATCACCATTGATCAGAATTCCTGTCCGTAAGGTGCACAAAACTATGATATTCTACAAGGCAAAAGGCCATGAGCCTCGCACATTTCATCGTAACAGATCGATCGTAATTCTTCACAACAGATCCGCATCGGCCTGCTCTTGTGGTTTGTCCTTCTCCTGTTCGGTCCGTTTCTGAGGAAGGATACCCTCTTTCCTCAGTGCCAGCAGTTCCTTTTTTGCCGTCAGATTATCCGGATTCCACTTCAGTACATCCTGATATTTGTTCGAAGCTTCCTGCCTCATATCCGAGTTTTTGTAGAAGTTCGCTAGCGCAAGGTGTAACTCGGAATTGCTTGGATCCATGTCGATCACTATTTCATAGTTCTGAATCGCGTCCTTGCGGAGATCCGGGCGTGTCGCCTGAATCTCAGCCAGTTTCAAATGAAACGGAATCTGTCGAGGCAGCATGGAGATAGCTTTTTTAATCAGCTTGATCGCGCGGTCATAGTCGTTCTTCTGCGTGAATGCCAGCGTGCCTGCCTGGAAGAACTTATTCGCGCTGATCGCCAACTCCTCCTTGTCAATGTCCGCGATCATCTCATAGTAAACCGGGCTCTTGGGATCATATTCGATCGCTTGCTGGAACAGTTCCCTCGCTTTAACAAAATTATTGTTCTTGAACTCAAGCATGCCTCGATTGAAGAGAATCATCGCTTCGGATTTCTTCCGCTCATCAGTCTCACGTACTTCCTTCAGCGAAATAACGTATTGCTTCCTGGTCTTCGGATCCATCAATGTCTGATATGCCTCTTTCAATTTATCCCGGATCCAGACCGCCTTGTCCAGATGCTCCTTGTCTCGTTCTTTCAAATCAACTCCGGAGGGATTGATTTTGCGTACAAGCCTCACGAAGGCGGTGTGAATCGCTTTTCGGTCTGCGTTCGGTGGAACATTCAACATGTCGAAATAGGTGATGTTCTTCATCCGCAGTCGGTTGTAACCCATGGTGACGTTCGATACGAACTTTTTATAGCGAACCTTTGCTGCGACAATGTCTTCCAATGTGACAGCATCCCCTCCGTCATCATCCATCAGCGATGGATCGTCAGCAGATTCGATTGGTTTCGTCGCCGGCTTGGCGTGTACCGGAGAGGTTGCCGGTTGTGGGCGAGGTGAATCAGGTATTTTGGGCGCTGATGATGCGGCATTGTTGGAGATCTCGAGGTCTTCGAGGCTGTCGATCGAGAGAATATCCTCGATGGAAGATGTGATTGATGAGAGATCATCGAGGGATTCTGCTGCAGAGGCAGCAGCCGGAGACGAGATTGTTGAAGGCACTTTTTCAAGTTGTTCGACGATCAATTTCAGCAGGCCAACGAGTTCGCCCTGGGGGCCAAGCGCATGAAATGCATCCTCGAGCCTTGAAATGGCGGACGCAAGCAACGCTCTGAGAAACGGTCTTGAATCCGGAAGCTTCGGTTTCATCGGCGGGACAACCGTAAAGATCCCCAGCTCTTGCAGGTGTTTCAATCCTTTCACAATCCGATTCCTTGGTTCGGTCAAGGTATACCAATATGCACGAAAAGTGATTCCGGGGCGATAACCGGCGAGAATTTTCAGTTCATCCAGGCTGAGTTGTTCCGGCAGATTGCGGATTTCCTCCGGACTGACCCATATGATCTTTCCATCAAAATCCGGTATTTCCTTGCGAACAGACTGTATCCCACTTACATCCGGGATTATCTCATCAATCCAATCTCGGAATGCAATATCGAACATTAAAAAGTTCTGCCGTAAATCAGGGAAGATCTCATACCTCCCGTCCTGACAATCCAACAAACTAAAGAATAAATCCTCTGCTTGTTGATAGATGGCAAGCTGAATTTGCTCGTCTGTGACGGAAGAAATCGATCGAACCGCAGAGATCTCATCCGAAAACATCATCAGTTCAGCCTGAAGTTTCTGCACCTGTTCGGAGGTGATGATTCCGCGACCATTCAGAATTCTGATAATCGAAACCGGCGGATTGGAACTGGCGATTCCACTAACTTTTCCGTCATGAGTGGCGAGATGATATGAACCCTTGCCCGTTTGAAACGTGATCATGCCGGAATGTTTCTGAGATCGCATGAGTGTCAGAACTGAAGGCAGTGCCAACGCTTCGGGTTTTCCTTCAAAAGCCATAGATTCCTCCATGCAGACAGTTCAAAACTCTGAATAGAATAGCGGATAATTCCGATCAGGAAAAGCTCGGAAGCGGATCCGACCGCCGATTTTTCGTCGATTCAATTGTGGTTCAGAATCGGGGCGAGAGGATTTGAACCTCCGACCTCCTGCTCCCGAAGCAGGCGCGCTAGCCAAACTGCGCTACGCCCCGTCGGTCTGCAATCAGGTTCGCAAGACCATGGCGAAGAATAGCTGAACTCAGAGATCAGAGCAAGAGAAAAAAATGCAGCGGATCACGGATTCTGAACGGTCCATCCATGCCTTCCTAGCAGATCAACAAACACACAATCCGTATACTCCTGCCGTACGAACTCCCCGTCAATTCGTCGAATGAGCCACACGCGCTGTCGGCTGCGTGACCCGATCGGGATCACAAGCCGTCCACCTGGTGAGAGTTGATTCTGCAGCACGATCGCGGTCTCGGGGGATCCTGCAGACACAATGATCCGATCAAATGGGGCAGCACTCGGCCACCCCTGTGATCCATCTCCGACTTCGACTCGCACCGTGTACAATCCGAGTTGATCGAGTCTCGATCGCGCCCTACGCGCAAGTGATTCATACCATTCCACAGAATAAAGCTTGGCGGATAGCACTGCCAGAATAGCAGTCACGTACCCGGATCCTGATCCAATTTCGAGGACACGATGATGTTTTTGGACATCGAGGAGTTCGAGCATTCGTGCGACTGTCGATGGATGCGATATCGTCTGTCCCTCACCGATTGGCAACGGCTGATCCTCGTAGGCGATTTCCCAAAGTGGTTGATCGACAAAAAAATGCCGCGGCATTATCTTCATGAGATCGATCAACCTCTCCGTTTTCAAGATGCCTTCGTTGCGGAGTCGATCGACCATGCGCCGTCGTGCTTCAGTGTACCGGATTTCTTCCGAAACGGATTTCATCTGCATATTCCTGCTCGCACCATATCATAAATCGTCATCAACTTGAGCCTCACGAGGAAACAACACATCCTGTAGTCCGTTCCCTAAGAAACTGCTCGTGCGTGATTCGGGCATTGAATCAGTATGGATAAAAAAATGGTCGGGGCGAGAGGATTCGAACCTCCGACCACTTGCACCCCATGCAAGTGCGCTAGCCTGGCTGCGCTACGCCCCGACAGACGCAGTCATCGTAGTTCAGACAAAATGCCTTGTAAACAGATTTTTATTTCGCGAAGGGTTCGCCTGAGATCCGGTTCCGGAATCGTCCGCTCCGATGAACTCATCTTGTTACGTGCTCCGGATACCGTCAGCTTTTCATCATATCGCAGTCGGATGATCTTTTTTAGTACTTCGATGTCCTCATCAGTGTACTCTCTTTGTCCGGAATCCGTCTTTTTGGGCCGGAGTTCCGGAAACTCTGATTCCCAATATCGCAAGACATACGCAGGTACATTCAGCATCTGGGCAACTTTCCCGATCCGATAATGGGTTTTTTCCTTTCTCTCCCTTCGGTTCATCCACGCGATCTCCGTGATGCCCCTCTCGGCACGCGATTGTTATGGGTTCGTGCGGAGGTTCTGTCCGCAGCTTTTTCCGTTGATCCTTTATAATCACTCAGACTCCGAACTTCTCGTGGTGTTAAAAACCGGTACTCTCCACTCTTCAAGGACCCGAGTTCGATGTTACCGATTGCGATGCGAACGAGTTTCACCACGGGGAATCCGGTTGCATCTCCCATGCGGCGAACTTGACGATTCACTCCGCCTGTCAAGGTGACTTTCAACCACGTGTTGCTTTCAGTCCTCCTCTCGATCTCAACATGCGATGCCCGAAGGATTTGTCCCTGATCACTCACACCACGCGTCCACTTCTCAAGATCCTCCTTTTTTGGGACAGAGCGTACCTTTGCAAGATAGGTCTTGGGGATTCGATTGCGAGGGTGTGCAATTTTATTCGCCCAGATGCCATCATTAGTGAACAGAATGGCGCCTTCTGTCTGAAAATCCAGGCGTCCGACAGGAAATAAACGCATTCCTATGTCCGGCAGAAGGCTTCGAGCAAGCGGGCGCCCCTCGGGATCGTTGTCACTGACAATGAAGCCTCGGGGTTTGTTCAGCAGTATGTACAGCATTTCAGGAGCGAGAAGCGTTGGTGCACCATCGATCAGAATCCGATCTTTGTCCGGTACGACTCGGACACCATTTCCTGCGATTTCTCCATTGACCGACACTCGTCCATCCTGAATCAACTTGTCGCAATAGCGACGTGAACCGATACCGGACATGGCCAGATATCGGATCAAGGGCATTTCAAGCGAATTATTCATGGGCGTCTCCACTCTATCCTTCACTGATCGGAATGATCTGTTAAATGATGATCTTCCGTCGGTGTTTCAATCATTTCGAGGGTACTCGTTGTGGAAAATGGCAGTTCAGGCGACTCTGTTCGCGAAAGAACCTCTTCAAACTCATGGATGTCCGGCAGGGATTTGAGATCTTTCAGGCCGAACTGGATCAGGAAACGCGAGGTTGTTCCATAGAGCATCGGATTCCCAGGTCCGCGTTTTCTCCCCAGAATTGTAATCAGATCCTTCTCAATCAAACTTTTCAATGGTCCGGCTACATCCACTCCCCGAATCTGTTCAATTTCGGGCGCGGTTACGGGTTGCCGGTAAGCGACGATCGCCAACGTTTCACACGCGGCACGACTCAGCCTGGATTTGCATCGTATCGTTCGGATCTTGCGGATGTAAGCAGCATGCTCCGGGCGACTCGCCAGCTGGTACCCAGATGCAACCTCGATGATCTGTAATCCACGATGCGACCGGTTGTACTCAATGATGAACTGCTCAAACAGGTCCTCGAATCGCTCCGGTTCCAGTTCATCGGTGAACGCGAGACGCAGGGCATCGCGTTGCACGGGCTCACCTGAAGCGAACAACAGGCATTCGCAGATATGTCCGAATCGCTCAAAATCCATCATCTGCATGTCTCTATTGTCACATCCCATCCCTTACCGGAGCAATGAGGATTTCCGCCCAAAGATGGCGCTGACGCAACGTGATCAAATGTATTTTTACCAGTTCGAGGATCGCCAGGAAAGAGACGATCACTTCCTGACGACTGCCGCATCGCTTGAAATATTCGGAAAACAATGTCGGTCCCTGCTCACCCAGAAATGTCAGCAGATCAGACATCTTCTCGCGTATCGACATCACCCCGGGAATGACGACATGCACAGGGGCACTCGAGTGCTTTTCGATGACATCCCTGAGCGCTTTGAGCAGATCGAGCAACGTGGCTTCCAGGATCCACTCTCGATCAAGATCATCCATCTCCGCGACCGGATGTTCATAAACGAGCGATTGAAGTTCGTATCGATTCTGTAGATAACTGCCGGCGTTACGAAACAATTGGTATTCCTGCAACTGCCGGGTCAACTCCTCCCTCGGATCGTTCTCTTCCATATTCACGTCTTCCGGATCAACAGGCAGCAGCATTCTCGATTTGATCAACATCAGGGTTGCGGCCATCACAAGATATTCACCCGCCACAGTTAAATCCAGATCCCTCATCAGTTCCAAAGTTTCCAGATATTGAGACGTTATGGTCGAAATCGGTATGTCACTGATGTCGATTTTCTGATCCTGAATCAGATGCAGCAGTAAATCCAGCGGACCCTCAAACAATGAGAGTGTCACGCGAGGTGTCTCTTTGGAAGATCCGATAGGATCGCCGACGATCATCGATAGCCACTAATGAACGAGAAAATCGTGAGCAGAACAGACCCGATCGGACGGAGATACACGGTCCCGAGGATGTTTGAAAAAACGAGTGCGAACAGGATCACGAATCCGTATTGCTCTAAAAATCGGTATTTAGAGGCATGTCGATCCGGAAGAAAGTAAGCGAGAATGCCGGATCCATCCAGCGGTGGCACCGGAATCAGATTAAATAGCGCAAGCAAAACATTGATGTGAATCAGGAGTTGCAGAACAGCCATGAAGTAAGCAAAGAAACCAGTCGGCACAGGTGTAATGGTGCTGATCAATCTGATGAGGATGGACGCGACGAGTGCTAGCAACAGATTCGAGAGAGGACCTGCCGCGGATATGATCGCACTGTCCCGTCGAGGGTGGCGTAGGTTGTAAAGATTGACTGGGACTGGTTTGGCCCATCCAAAAGCACCCATGCCTGATAGAGACAGCATCAGGGGAAGCAGTATTGTTCCGAACAGATCGATATGGACAAGAGGATTTAATGTCAGACGACCGAGATGCCTCGCGGTCGAGTCGCCGAGATAATCAGCGGAGGCCGCATGCGCAGCTTCATGCACACTCAAAGATGCAAGAACCGCAATGAAACTCACGATCATGTTGGGTAAAAGCTCGGAATATGCCATCGGTCACTCCCAGATCATCATACGGGAATCATCGGTTTGTTACCAGCACGGCCCGGAGGCTCCTTATCGAGCGCTGGTGCGCTTCCGGGGGCGTCTCCCTCGGGGGTGATGTTCGACGACGATCCGTCTGAGTGTCTCTTTTGCAATATGCGTGTAAATTTCGGTCGTCGAGATCGAGGCATGTCCGAGCATCTCCTGGACCGCCCTGAGATCAGCTCCATTGGCGACAAGATGAGTCGCAAAACTGTGACGAAGGACGTGCGGCGAGATGTTCACGGGTGCGCCAGATAATATCGCCGCCCGCTTCACGATCGCCCAGATTGAAACACGAGAAAGCTTCGATCCGCTACGGTTCAGAAAGATATAAGGGCTGGTGCATCCCTGTTTGAGAAATGAGCCACGTGCTTCCTGCAAATATTTCAGAATTGCTCGGATCGCGGATCGACCAATTGGTACCAGGCGCTCTTTGTTCCCTTTCCCAATAGTTCTGACAAATCCATGATCGAGATTGATGTTTCCTAGGGTCAGGCTGGACAATTCAGAGACCCGGAGGCCGGTTGCATACAGCGTTTCCAGAATTGCCCGGTCTCGCAACCCCTCCCTACTGGATTGCTCCGGAGCTTTCAGAAGCGTATCAATCCACCCCAGAGGGATGACCTTCGGCAATCGCTTTGCTCGAAAATGAACAGATATCTTTTCAGTCGGATCTTCTTGCATGCAACGTTCATCTTTCATCACTGCACAAAACGAACGGAGCGCGGTCAGTTTGCGTGCCAGTGACCTTTGCGACAGTCCGCGTGATTGAAGTAATGACAGAAAACTCGCGATATCCTGTTCAGAAATGGAATCGTGTAATCGGCCAGATTCTCCGAGAAACACGAGGAAAGACTCGACGTCATAGCGGTATGCGGACAGGCTGTTCTTGGAAAGTCCACGCTCAACCATGAGATGCGTGCAATACAACTGGAGTCGCGATCCCCAAGGCTCACGAATCTGAGGCGGTTGCGCGCTTCTTCGCGGAGAGGGAGGTGACAATCGAATCTACTTCGATTTTGATCCGTCGTTCTTGTTCAGAAACGGAAAGGGATTGACCTGCATTTTGACGGGTTCGCCGATAATCTGCGATGTTGCTCCAGACGTCCCGAAATCTTTCAATACCATCGAATTCTCAAAGACGATCGGCGGTTTGGGCGCTTGATCCGGTTTAAGTTTGTCAACCTGGCTTGTTTTGCTGCTGTGTGTGACCTTGATCATCCCGCCGAAAGGAACCGATTTGCTGATGTAAAACTCGGTCCCGGATTCTGTAGTATCTTCAAGGTTCAGGAATCCGAGATTTACGGAGGAGGTGAAAGAGCGGGAGTATTTTTTCCCTGCACCGACCAAATCCTGATTACCGATCTTCAGAGTGAGAGGTTCGAGATCGGTCACGGTCGGTTGGGTCACGTCCTTTGCATTGCCAAACCTTTTCGACTGAAGACTTTCCACAAAAGAGGGTGCGAAACGTTTGAGATGTTCAGGCGGAACTTCTTCTGGAGCTTTGGAATTTTCCTGAATAATGATCCGTTTAACATCGTCCCAAAAGGTGAAACTTTTCATCGGATCGAATGCTGCGGATTCTGTCGCAAGGAACTTGGTGATCTTCACTCCATCAGAGGTGTCTTCTCGGATTTCCAGCCAGTGGTAGGGTTTCCCATCCACCATTTCCTTACCGACAGCCGAAACCTTCAACGTGCCTTTGGTCTCTTTTCCGTCAGCTGCCTTCTTCGTTTGTTCAAACAGAGCCCAGGCTCCGTCCGTCCATAAACCCGCATCCGGTACACTTGAACTGCCGCAGGCCCAAAAAGAACATACGACGAGCAAAACGACCACGCATTTAGCTGCGATAAACCGATCCATTATTGCCTCCTGATCGATCGAATTCAGATTCGATGGCAGATGACGTCAATTCGGATCAAGATTAACGCTGCTCGGACTTATTCGCAAGAATGAAAATGCGCCGATTCAGGCGGGACTTGGTGCGTGCTGCCGCATTTTTGTGGATGATTCGCCGACTGCTCATGCGATCCACGACCGGTACCATCTCCCGGTAAGCTTCACGTGCTTTTTCGAGATCTCCGGCGTCCAGTGCCATGCGGACGGCTTTGATTGCGGTACGGACGCGCGACCGGTAGGCCTTGTTGCGCTGGTTCCGAACGATGTTCTGACGATTTCGTTTCAGTGCTGATTTATGATGAGCCATTCGTTGTAAACCTCCAAGCAAAATGACCGTCAAAGTCTATGTATCCAGTTCTCGGATGTCAAGATCGAAATCAACGGAAAGCGGGTCGACGTTTTCTCAGAACGTCGAACAGGACGATGCCGCATGCGATCGAAACATTCAGCGATCCTTTGTATCCAAACATCGGGATGTCGATAGCACCATCGCACTCGCACAGGACTGTATCGGAAATTCCTTCAATTTCATACCCAAAGATGAACGCAACCTTCTCCGGATACATCTGATCCCAAAAGCACACGCTCTCATCCGTCTGTTCAACAGCCAATATCTGATAACCTTGTGATCTGAGAACTCTGATCGGCTCAATCGCCTCTCGGCAGTATACCCAGGGCACGGCCGCCTGGGCTCCGAGTGCGGTTTTAGCGATTTCAGGCTCCGGAGGGTGTCCCGTAATCCCGCACAGAAAGAGCTTCTCTACACAGGCCGCATCTGCTGTGCGAAAAACGCTTCCAACATTATGTAGACTCCGAATGTTGTCCAGGATGACGCAGACCGAATGACGCGGTACCGAGAGAACGCTTTCAACCGAATGGCACTTGGCGAGAATCTTTTTCATCACACAGGTTTGAACAGGTTCAGTTTTCTGAGGCGAGATATCGCCTCGACAATTGAAACCTCGGGCTGAAAAATGGTGGCGCGAAGAAATCCCTCGCCACCTGGGCCAAATCCTGCGCCGGGAGTCACGAGCACTCGCGCTTCCTTAAGAAGGATTTCGGTCGCTCGACGGGAATCCGGGATCGGACTTCGAAACCAAGTATAGGGGGTGTTAGCAAGACCAGACGGAGAGAGATCAAGCGACGCCAGTCCCTGTTCCAGTAACTCAGCCCGTCTGCCATACACCTCCATGTTCGCTCGGACGATCGGCTTGACGGCAGGATCTTTCAGCGCGGCGATTGCCCCGGCTTGATCAAATTCCGAAACGCCGGAATCTCGATTCGAACGATAGCGCCTCCATGCTGATCTCAGTTCCGAATTCCGGATGTAGACCCATCCGATTCGATCGCCTGTCATGGAGAAGGGCTTGGAAAAGCTGCCAACTTCTATCGCACATCGATCCGCCTCAGGAAGTGTGAAGATGCTGAACCCCTGAGAGGGTTTGTTCCCTGGAGTAAAATCCGCGTAGGCGATGTCATGAATAATCACCGCTTTTTTTTCAAGTGCAAACTCGATCATTTGGTGCACATACGGGCGATTCGCAATGGCCCCGGTCGGATTGTTCGGATAACAGAGGAAGATCAGTGCGATAGAGGGGTCGGCTTCGGCGGTCGGTGGTATTGGCGGGAGATATGCATTTTCTGGTGTTCCAGATAAAAAATGAATACGGATTCCTCGAAAAGTACACGAATCGCAGTACACTGGATAAGCGGGATCGAGAATCACGGCGGAATCACCAGGATTCGAGAAAACGGCGGGGAGATCAAAGAGATCTGTTTTTGCCCCGGGACCTATCAGAAAGTGTGTCGGGTCTGCTTCGATGTGAAAGCGCTCCTCATAATACTGGGCAAGCGCTTCTCTGAGTTCCATTCTGCCGTCGACACTCGGATACCCATGATACCGATTCAAATGCTCGGCAGCCATCGCTGCGCGAATCGGGAACGGTGTTTCGATATCCGGGTCGCCGATCCCCAGTGAAATGACGTCACACCGTTCCGAATCCGAAAATCCACGCATGATATCTTCTAGTTGTTGGAACAGATAAGGACGGTTCCAACTGTCAAAACCACGATTAACACTCATGCTTGTTCTCCGGAACATCGGTCACCGAAGACTGATGTCATGATTTTTGTTTGTCGTACGGCTTTCCGGTCCTCTTTGCCGCTTTTTCTACCATCATCCGCGCGATTCGATCGGCCTGATCACGTATCTCAGTTTCCTCTCTGGTAACAAGCTTGCCATTCGCAACGGTTATCCTTCCATTCACGATCACTGTATCAGCACGACTCGAAGTCCCGGCCAGAATCAGACCGGCGATCGGATCACGAACACCGGCAAAATCGATCCGATCGACCCGGAACATGGCGAGATCCGCAATCCAGCCCGGTCGGATGCAACCGATCCGGTCAAATCCGAGCAAACGAGCTCCGCCGACAGTGCCTATGTCGAATGCGTCCATGACACGCATTGCACGAGCACCCTTCATTACTCGCTGAAGAAAAAGTGCTTGCCTGAGTTCACCCAGCATATTCGATGAGTCATTCGAAGCAGATCCGTCAACTGCCAGTCCCACAGGAGCTCCCTGCGCCCTCAGCTCAACGATGGGAGCGATGCCAGAACCCAACCGCATGTTGGAAGATGGGCAGTGAGCAACGGCCGTTCCCGTATCTGCAAACAACTGGATCTCGGATGCATTCATATGCACGCAATGAGCGAACCAGACATCACTGCCCAGCCAATCGAAACGCTTCATCAGTTCGACCGGTCTGCATCCGAAATTGCGTAAACAATACTTCTCCTCGTCGAGGGTTTCAGCCAGATGCGTGTGGAGTTTCACATGATACCGTCGCGCGAGTTCCGCAGATGATCGCATGAGATTCTCAGAAACAGAGAAGGGTGAGCATGGGGCGAGTGCGATCCGAGTCATTGCTGTTTCCGATGGATCATGGAAAGAATGAATGCACCTGAGCGAATCTTCGAGAATCACATCTTCCTTCTGAACGACCGAGCGAGGCGGCAATCCTCCGTCATCCTCGCAAACAGACATCGAGCCGCGGGTTGCAACAAACCGAATTCCGATTTCACGGGCAGCCTCGACCTGCTCTCCTATCAGATCTGTTTCCCCCTCAGGAAAAAGGTAGTGGTGATCGGTTGTAAGGGTACAGCCGGTCAGCATGAGTTCCGCACAGGCGGTCAGAGTGCTCCAGTAGACCGCTTCCCTCGTCAACTCCTGCCACACCTTGTAATGATCAACGAGCCATTGGAAAAGACCGGAATTCTGCATCAGCGGGATGGCTCGAGTCAGAGTCTGATAAAAATGATGATGGGTATTGACCAAACCCGGAATCGCAACACATCCACTGCCGTCGATGATCTGTCGATCACTCGGAGAAAGTCCGCGACCGACATCGTAGATATATTGGTCATCGATCGCGATATCGACCGGTCCGTCGATGGATTCTGAAGCATCACAAAGAACGGCATTGAGGTTCTTGATCAGAAGTTTCATGGAGATCTCCCAATAACATCTTCTAAAGATCGATCGAATCCAGATCGGCCGGTGTGTGAATCGGCCCATCGAAGATGGATGCTGCCTCGTTGCGATACATATCCACAGAGCGAGTTTCATCAAGATCGAAGTGGATCAGTACCAGGTTTTTACTGGAAGACGCCCGGGCGGTTTCCGCGGCATCTCTTGCCGTGCAGTGGCCATATTCATGTGCACGTTCCCGAAGATCATCCAGATAAGTCGATTCATGAATCAATAGATCCGCTCCACGGGCAAAATCCTGCAGAGTTCCCGTGGGGCGCGTGTCCCCTGTAATCACAACGGAATGTCCCGATAGAGGATCCTCGATCCGATACGCTCTTGATGCACGGCTGTGCTCGACGGGAGATGACCGGATGGTTGCGAAGCCGAGATCGGTGACGAGGATATCCGTTTCATGAGGGATTCGCAGTGGAATGAGGTGATAAGTGCGGATCGAGGGGTAGACATGATAGGCCCCGAGCTGCTGTTCGAGTTCCGTAAAGTCCTCAATCGGCGAGGCTAGCAACAGAGGCGCGCTCCTGCCTTCAAGGAACAGGTGAAACAGTAACTCCGGTAATCCGTAACAATGATCGATATGAAGATGCGTGATGAGGACTGCATCCAGTTGCGACATTTGGTAGCCCAGTTTCATGATCTTTCCAACTGGATTGCCGGAACAATCGATTAAAATCAATCGATCGCTGATTTCAACTAATACCGAGCAATTATCCCTTTCGGCGCTGACCTTTGCCCCCGAAGTTCCCAAAAAGCAGACTCTCATACATTCCTTTTCAAGATGACGCCGAGTCCCTGACGGGCAAGTTCGTTGTCGGGATCGATCTGAAGTGCCCTTTCATAGTCGTTTCGCGCTCTGACAGGATCGTTGATGCGGTGATACAGAAATCCCGACAAGGCCAGAATTGTCGCGTTTGTTCCGAATCGCTCCACGGCGAATTCTTGAAGCATCCGAGCGAATCTCCAGAGACGTCGATTCTGACCGCACAGATAGATCAGTTTGTAATAGTAATCTGAATTGCTTGGATCGAGGAAAGCTGCGAATTTAAGGTGGATGATGGCGAGATTCAGATGCTTATCCTTGAAGGCCTGAAGCCCACGCTTCTGCTCGGTGACAGCAGACTGAACTTTCTTCAGGGGATCGACAGTCCTGCGCACTGTGTCAAAGCGAGTTCGCAAACTTAGCGTGCTTAATATCGTCCATGCTTCCTCCAGCAATGCAAGAACCGACGCAAGCACATCCTGGATTTCTTTACTCGAGCTGACCGACATGCCCGATATTTGTTCGGAAACATGCCGGTATTTTCGCTCGATCGCATCCATAGAGAGCGTATCGCCAACATCCAGAGTAATGTATGGGTCAAAGTTCAAGGCACGTTCCAGAATCGTCGAGGATGTCAACTCCTGTCGTTCTAGGGGCTTTTCAGTGGGGACTGCACCGGATTGACTTGATTCTGCCGTTTGGCGTGTCCGGGCATCAGCGATGACTGGTTGAGTGATCGGCTGAGTCACATCGCCGCCCGGAATCGAATGGGCGGTGATTTTCAGGAGACTGACTGAATGGAGACCCAGAATGATCCGAGCAGTGGCTTCCAGTCCGAGGCCTTCTTCGCGTGAAATGAATGCAAGTGACAGGGGTTTTCGCACGGCTTTCAGAATACGTTGTTCGACTGCGGTCAGTTTGATCAGAGGTAAAAAATCCTGCGCGAGAGATAGCGGTTCGATTTCGCTCTGAGGATTCGCAAGCAATTCGCGCAGGCCGCAAGGATCGGGAGCTGTTTTCATCTCCCTTAGAATCATCTCCGGGATGCTGCGGTGGACTTTCAGCGCTGGTTCGACTTTGGGGATCCGCGACAATTCGAGAACATAATTGCCCTCGCGCCAGGACATCAGATCATGCAGGATCCGTCGAAACCGCCGATGAATGAACTCGTCGATCTCACTTGGTTGCATCCGGCCGATTTTGATCTGCTCCGCCAGCAACTTGTATGTGTTTGTCTGATTCGGATGGATCTCCTCGACCGCCGGGGCTTTCGTTTTAAATGAGTCTTCGATCACACCCATCTCGTGCAGGATATACTCGGCGGAATCCTGAGGATCGTTGGATCGAGCTTCAAGCAGTTTGCCGGCCTTGAATCGCAGCGTTTTCACCGTCTGAGAGTGTGAACAGGCCAGCGTGCCGTCCATCCCGGTGGTGAAAGCGAAAAATAGTAACTCCGCCACCGTCCGCTCGGATAATCGACCATGTCTGACCCTTAGTTGTTCGGACGGAGTCCGATACTTTCCCGTCGGCAGGCGCCCGGTCAGATCACTCTCTGGAATGTCTGGGATCAGGAAATCCATCGGATTGTGCCCTCTTGTGCATCCACCTGATATTGTTCTTGAGACTTGGTGCGGTGTCAAGCGGGCGGAAGCTATCACAATCATCTTTCAGGGGACTCAATAGGAAATCCTGAAGCCCTGTAATCAGTGAAAACTCAACAGAATTGCAGTAAAACCTTCGGATGAGAGGTGATCGAAGTCTCAAATTGATCCTGCGAAAAATCACGGATGTGGTGAATCGTTCCTTCCCCGTTCTTGAGGATGACATTCATGATTTTATCTTGGATGCCGTTGGATTTGGCTTCGAGGAGATTTCGAGTGATGAACCATGTTTCGAAAATCCGTCGACCGATCACACTGTGCAGCGAAAGTCCGTTGACAATGATCCGATCGAAATCCTGGATGATCGCTTCGCCGGATTTCAACCCGAACAGAACCACATCGCCGCCCCGGCGCACGCTCTTGATCGTGTTGTTCAACGACGCGTTGTATCCGGACATTTCCATAGCCACATCCACACCAATACCTCCAGTTAACTCCCGGATAGCATCGACGACCGGCTGATCGAATTGATGGGGATGGTTTTTTTGTGTGTGAGTTTCCAGAGGGATGACATGATCAGCGCCCAATTCCAATGCCATCTTACGATGGTTTTCCATGGGTTCGATTCCGATGATACGAGATGCACCGAGCGCTTTGGCGATCAGGATAGCGAACAACCCGATCGTTCCGCATCCAAAAATCGCCAGTGTTTTCCCTCGAAGGTCGACTTTCGTGCAGCAATGGACCGCGTTTCCGAACGGTTCCTGAATTGCGGCGACCTTCAACGGAATTTTGTTCTTGTCAGTGGGCCAGAGTACCTGTGCAGGAAGCTTGATATATTCCGCGAAACAACCGTCTCGTGAGATGCCGATAATGATATCATCCGCGCACACATTCGTCTGACCCGTGCGACACTGATAACACCGATTGCATATGATATGGGATTCTGTGGATACGATGTCTTTGGGTTTGTAACTGAAATGTTTACGCGCGTGCGATCCAACATCAACGATCTCACCAATCAGTTCATGTCCGATGATGCGCGTGTTCTTTTTCTCACGCTTCAATGAATCGAAGATAGCGCCTTTAAACGAATTCCGGAACCAGATGCCTCGATCCGAACCGCAGAAACCCGCATAAATCACCTTGATCAACACGTTATCTGCATCTTCCGGATCCTTGATTTCATCCAGATACGGTTTTGGAACTTCCATCTTCCGGAATCCCTTGCTCTTATCCCAGTCATCCATTTGCTTGTCATATACCAGAGCCCACATTGTTTCCTGTGATTTCATCTCGTGCCCCTTTCTTCTATAAAACCTTCACGCATATCGAAAATGCGCGAACCGCATTCGATTTGATCCACAATTCCAACGACAATTGTTCGTACCGGCGCGGTTTTATCTTCTAGAATCGACCGCGCGGAGCCTCCCTCATCGAGAATCAGAACAAAATCACCAGGCCCCGCATCGATTTTATCGCATACTGCCATCAGCGTTTCTTTTGATAAAGCGATTGTGTGTTCTGAGATTTTCAAACGGTTCACAAGCAACAGCCTCTTGCCTGCCAATCCTCTGGATTTCTGGGTTGCCCAGACATGCCCGACCACTTTAGCGATAAACATCCATCCCGTCCGGTTCTTCTGTCAATGCAACCCCATCGATGATTCCGACAATCGCTGCATCAACCGGTGGATTCGATGATAACGCGACGGACGCATCGCGAGACTCGACGAAAAAAACAAATTCGCCCGCTCCCGATCCAACAGCATCTACCGCGACTATCTCTTCTGACGACTCACACCCGTTCCAATCCGTTAATCTGAGAACTAACAAACGCTGGCCGATGAGCGATTCATCCTTTCGTGTGGCCATCACTCGGCCCACTACCCGCGCGGGCTTCATTCCCGAACCTGCTTCGATTTATCGTAGACGATGACTCCGCTCACCTCGATCAGATCAACAATCGCCATGATCACGCAGTCGCATGGCGTATCCTTTGTCGTGACGGTTTGCCTCGCGGACGATCCCGAAGCAAATAAAACAATCTCGTCGAAACCAGCTCCGACCGCATCGATCGCCACATGGGTATCGCCGGACGGCTGCAACCGTGGTGAAAGAGGCTGAATCAGAAGCATTTTCCGACGCGATACCCCGTCATCCTTCTGGGTCGCAACAACTGTCCCGATCACTCGAGCAAATTTCACGTCCATTCCTCCTGATCAGAATTTAGGTTTGACCGCGAGAGAAGGCGCAGGTTCTGGGTAAATCTCATCCATCCGTTTCCGCTGCGAAAAAGCCCCGAGTTTCTCAAAATTCATCGTGATCTCTCTCTCAACATCCTGGAGTATTGCCGATTTAGTTCTCTCATCCAGGGTACAGATCGCTTTTTTAAACGGGCCCCAGGCCTTTTTCCGCGCGAGATAATAAAATTGCTCCTGAGAAAGCCCTGTTCTGGATTCCATCGAACAATGCGTCTCCAGAAACGAGTGGATCTCCTCAGTCAATCCGATTGGAAACCGAGGGTGATCCAGTACCACATCCTGAAGCCGTGTACCGAGGTGTGCTTCGACGACTCCGCATGCGGACAAGAGCGGTAAAAACACATCCGGTATCGTTGAGTTGCTGTGTAATTCCAGCCCGCATACTCCATGCGCGGTTCGCAACGTCTCGGCAAACTCCCGAGTGATCGCACATTCATCAGATGCGAAACTGGGCATCTGTGGTCTGTCGGTTTGCGCTGGACCAGTTCCCGTGCCGGAATGCGCCTCGAGGTGAATATTGTACTTCGAAACACTCGCAGCCGAGCCGGATCGAGCGAGGAGTTTATTGAAGTCCATGAATTCAGACAGGAGTGCATCGGCGTTCTGAAGAACGGCTCGGAGATTTGCGAACTCCAGGCCCAGGGCGATTGTAATGCCCTCGGGTTGATGATGACGAATAAATGTACAGAAATCCGCTACGAGTTTCAGATATGGCAGTTCCTTTTCGGATTGCGAATCCGTATCGGAGGTGGCAACCGATGTCGCATCGATGTCGAAATTAAAAAAACCATTGTGTATCGCATCCAGAACCAACGCCTGTAGACGGTTTACCTCCGACTTCAGATCGCTCTGACAGCGACGCGGATCGAGACGAAAGTGATCTCCCTGGAGAAATACCGGACCGGAATAGTTTTCACGCAGGGCTGCTCCCAGAACACATGCTGCAAGTTCATCAGATCGCTGTTGAGTATGATTCATCTCGGCTGGTGAAATCTCAATGATGAATGGCCCTGTGTCTAGTTTCTGCGCTACGCGGAAAATGGAACGGATTGTGGAGTATGTCAATCCTCTGACATTGAATGCAGGCACCACTATGCTCCGGGCGCGAGAAACGGCGTTCGCGTGATAAAAAGCATGAATGGAATCGCACCAGATGCCGTGGGCTAAGGCCGCTGAACGGATGATCTGGGAACAGAGATGGCGAAGTTTACCGGTGCTGCCCAGTACCGATGTATAGACAAACCGATCGACCAGCTCGCCACGGAACATCTGGGGAATGAGCAGTTGAAGTTCGCTGCCGTGGTGGAGTTTTACTACACCCTGAAGCGACTCCTGTAATTGTGCTATATCGGCGAACGGCTCCATGCAATTCCTCCATCCGGATCCGCACACGCATGTCGAGCAGATATTATTATCTGATTGGGAATGATGCAAACGGGTTGTCCGCATGAAGCCCGGGATCGAGTGATTCAGAGTCAAGTGCGGAGGAGGGGTTTTATTTTGATCCCGATGGAGGTTATGCTTTTTATACCGATCTGTGTTCCATTTCCCGAAGCGGTTTGCGGGAGTCGTATATGATAAAAAAGAAAATCGAAGAAACGATCATGAAACGGATTCGAAACGCGGTGACGGGGAAAAACCGGGACTTCGATCATGGGCGCGGTCGTCACATGATCCTGACCGCACGATACCTCTTCATCCTCGGCCAGCAGATGATTCGTGATCAGTGCTTTCTACGCTCCTCCGCTCTCGCGTTCACCACTCTTCTGACTCTCATCCCAATCCTTATTTTGTCGTTCGTGCTGTTCAAGGCGTTCGGCGGTTTACTCACAATCCAAGGCAATCTCGAGGAGCTTTTGTTCCGGCATCTCCTTCCTGAATCCGTTGCTTCGATTAATCAATATATTCATGCACTGATCGGTTCGTTCAACTACACGACGGTCTCGATCGTCAGTGTCGCTTTCCTGATAGTCTCGGCGTATTCATTGTTCGCATCGATCGATTCCTCACTCAATGCCATCTGGGGGATTCACCGTGATCGGTCATTTTTGACCAGATTGATTAATCTCTGGTTTATCCTTACCGTGACTCCTCTCGCTATCGCCTATTCGATTTACCTATCCAGTCAATGGCTCCGCGCAGAAGATCTCGAGTCGTTTCAGCATGCAGGGATCTTTCGGCTGCTGATGTGGTGTCTGTCGGTGGCCACGAGTTGGATTCCATTGACGCTCGTTTACAAGTTCGTTCCTCGAACCTCGGTCCGATGGTCTGCCGCTATGCTTGGGGGATTTTGCGGTGCTCTGCTTTGGGAACTCAGCAAGTTCGCTTTCAACTTCTATGTATCATCATTGTCGAACCTGACCGTGCTGTACCAATCCTTCACGATCATTCCAATCTTCCTGATCTGGGTGGAAATCTCGTGGACCATTTTCTTGATTGGAGCTGAAATAGCCTATACGCATCATCACTTTTATCATCTGCACATCACGGCAGCTTTCGAGGATGAGTTCAGAAACCGCTTCCCGGCCCGAATGCGTCAATCCGCATTCGCTTTACTGGACGCACTGCTTCCTTCATTCCGTGGTGCAGGTCCTCCAGTAACGTTCAAAGCGTTGGCTGAGCATTCACGTCTTCCATCCGACCTGATTCACCTGTATCTGAACGTGTTTCAAACTTCAGGACTGGTCGTTGCCGATTTGAGGAACCATACATTTCATCTCGTGCAAGATCCTGCGACAGTTGACTTGGGACGTCTGATTCATATGGTGGATTCTGGAGGTTCCGTTGATGTAGATCGGAATCCGTCGAAAATTGAGATTCTTATTCGAGAAGCAATCAATCGACAATTTGAGGGATTGCATCTCGAGGATTATGAACATCATCGAATCAGTGGATGAGGGCAAATCGTGATCACTCTTGCTATTGAAACATCCGTAAAACAAGGAGGCTGCTGTCTGCTGCAAGACGGTCAGCCGGTCGCGGAGAGGGTGTTTTCCGAGACGGAAACGGCGTCCGAGTTGCTTATCGCATCCATCGGGGAAATGCTCACCGACAATCTGTATGGATTCAATTCCATTGATCGGGTGGTCGTCGGGGCAGGTCCAGGATCGTTCACAGGACTCAGAGTCGGCATGATCGCTGCAAAAACAATCGCATATTTTCTGGATAAGCCACTGCATCTGATTCCATCTCTGGATGTGCTTGCAGGCGCGCAGTGTTCACAGCCGCTGCCAGTTGTGACGATTCAGAATGCGTATCGCAACGAAGTGTACTCGGCTTGGTATCGAACGACTCCGCAACTGATCCGGATCAGTATGTATCAGGTTTGTGATGTTCGGTTGATTGAGGTTCCGGATGAGCCATTTATCGTGACTGGAGATGGGCTGGAATTGTATAAGGAGATCATTCAGAACAGGTTTGGTGACCGTTGTCTTCTGTCGAAAAGTGAAGAATGGATCCCCCAGGCAGCGTGTGCCGACAGACTCGCAGATCTTGGCGTTTATCCCGTTTTGAAACGACTCGACATCTTTACCGCGGTTCCGCAGTATATTCGTAAATCGGAGGCCGAAATAAAATGGGATCTGACGCACAACGCAGAATCGTGATGCTTCCGGACCATGATACAGTCACAGCTCTCGGGCTTCTGGATGAATTCTGCAGCGTGATTCAATCGGGAGGGTTGATCATATTCCCGACCGAGACAAGTTATCTTCTGGGAGCCGACGGACTCAATGCGGAAGCGGTCGAGCGACTATTCCGATTGAAGAATCGTCCGAAGAACATGCCGTTATCCATGGCATTTCACAGCATCGACAGTGCGAAGCGATGGACGGTCTGGGATGCTTACGCCCTGCGGCTCGCCGCCCGTTACCTCCCCGGTCCCCTCACATTGATCCTGCCTCTCAAATGCGGAATCAGACGACTTTACGGGATTCCGGATGATAATGTGGGAGTCCGGATTCCGGGATACTCGTTGCTCCTGGAATTGCTTTCGCGATTGCAGGTTCCACTGACAGCGACCTCCGCAAATTTGCATGGCACTTCAGAACCGTATCGGATTGACCAGTGTGTGTCGGATGTCGACCTGATCCTCGATGCCGGATGTCTCCCATCCAGACGAACATCGACGATTGTTTCCTTGTGTGAGGATCCTCCATTTATCGTACGAGAAGGCGCAATCCCCTCAACGGAGATACTCGAAACGCTGAACCGAATGGATTGAGACGATCGGTTTGAGATTGCGCTACTGGTTCGAAAAGAACGGGATCAGGCGGATGATGTCGTTGTATGTGACCAACAAGGCGAAACAGATCAGGAGATAGAAAAACACATTCTGGATGATGATCTGCGATCTGTCACTCAGAGGCTTGCGGCGGATCCCTTCAAGAATCAGGAACAGAACAAGTCCGCCATCAAGAACGGGGATGGGGAGCAGGTTGATCAATGCCAGATTCAGGCTAATGAAAGCTGTCAGCATCATCAGCTCGCGGTATCCGCTCTTGGCGGCTTCTCCAGCCATCGCGCCTATCATGAGGGGACCTCCGAGATTTTTAACCGAGGCTTGGCGCATGAGGAGCTGCCCGAGCAGATGATACATCGACTTGGCGGTCTCGTAGTTGCTCACCAGACTCATTTTCAGTGCAGGCCCAATTCCATATTGTACCAGTTTCCTGTCAGCCATGAAGGTAATGCCGATCAAATAGGTTTGAGCTGACTCATCGTAAATCGGTGTGATCTCCATTTCCAGGCGTTCCGATTGTCTCTCGATCTCCAGTCGGACCGGTTCTGTCTCACTCTTCTTGACGATAGCCTGGAACTCTTCGATCGCTCCCAGTTCGATCCCGTTGGCTCGAAGTACGCGATCATCCTTTTTCAACCCGCATTTTTCGGCCGGATATCCTGCCCGTGTGTTCCCGACGATAATCGGAGATGGCATTGCAATGCCGCCGAGAGGAAACTCCGCGGCTGTTGGATCGCCTGGTTTGAACTTCAGATCCAACGTTTCTTCCCCACGCTCGATGCGCAAGGCCAAGGTTTTGTCCGGATTCAGAAATAGGGCGCGAAGTGCCGATTCCCAGGTCTTCACGGGCTGACCGTCGACTGCAAGAATCGTGTCGCCCTTACGGAGTTCACTCGTAAATGCCGGAGAATCCGGTATAACCCATCCAATAGTTGGCGCTGCATCCTTATATGTGGGTTCGTACATGCCGACCAAACCGAGAATGAACGTGAAGAGAATCGCGACCACGACATTCATCAGTGAGCCGGCGACGATCACGAGAAACCGCTGGGGGATGGATTTGGAGGTCAATTCCTGGCCAGTCGAGAGACGATTCTCTCCATCGATTTCTTCGCCGGCCATCTTCACGTATCCTCCGAACGGGATCATGGAAATCTGATAGTCGGTCTCGCCCCGGCGAAACCCGATCAGGCGCGGACCGAAACCCAGTGAAAAAACCTCGACTCGGATTCCCACCGATCGTGCGGCGATAAAATGGCCCAACTCATGGACGAAAATTAGAAAACCTAGGACGAGGAGGAAGGCGACGATACTCAGCATGATTATTTCTCTCTAACAAAATAGGCGGACGTTGTCTCTGACCCAATCAAAAAGCCTGGAAATCCCGGCTTCTGGCGAAACTACCGGCCTCCAGCCAAACTCGTCATACGCTTTTCGGATATCGCTTACATAGACTTTCTGGTCACCTGGCCGCCAGTCGTCGAATGAGTAAGGGAGGGGTTTCCCAAGTCTGGTTTCGATGAATTGGATGAACTCGATCAAAGACAGCGTGCGATCCGGTCCACCCCCTATGTTGTAAACACGTCCCGCTGTGCAAGATCGGTGTTCGTACGCTGCTAGAAACGCGTTGACCAGATCGTCGACATACAGCACATCCCGGATCTGCTTTCCGTCTCCGTAGATCGTGACGGATTTGCCGAGAACAGCCTGGATGAGAAAAAAAGCGACCCATCCCTGATCCTCGCATCCCATCTGCCTCGGACCGTAAATACATGACATCCGGAAAACGACCGATGGAATGTTGTAAATCCTGCAATAATCATGGACATACTGATCAGCGCCACCCTTGGAGCAACCATAAGGGGAATAAAAATCGAGAGGGGTGGATTCCGGATTTCCGTATCTGAGATCAGCATACTCCCAGCGGTTGTTGCGTTCGCAGATTGGCATGAAATCCATTTTCCCATATACCTTGTTCGTCGAAGTGAAAATGACCATGGGTGGTGTCGGCTGATCACGTATGGCTTCGAGAACATTGAAGGTCCCCAGAAGATTGACTTCAAAATCATGGCGCGGATCCACAACCGATGTGGTGACCGCGACCTGCGCTGCCAGATGACAGACGAGTTGCGCGCCGCTGAAGATATGTCGAATCGCATCGATATTCCGGATGTCCCGGTGATGAAACGTCAGATCGCCCGGGATGGTCTTCAGCCATTCGAGATTGGATGGCGTGCCATTGCGGGAGAGATCATCGATGACGTGAACCTCGTGTCCCATCCTTAGAAAACGTTCGGCAATGTTGGATCCGATGAACCCGGCTCCTCCCGTTACAACTACC
This sequence comes from uncultured bacterium, assembly GCA_964472395.1. Taxonomy (GTDB): domain Bacteria; phylum CSSED10-310; class CSSED10-310; order CSSED10-310; family CALFER01; genus CALFER01. The sequence continues at coordinate 43,075 of CAYYMM010000009.1, forward strand.
TTCATCTGACCTCCGTTCAACATGTAATCATCAGAGTTTTGATTAAAGAATCAGCACATTCCTGGATCGGGCAAGCTCCAGTGCTGATGAGGTGATTTTCTGCCCGGGTTTCAATTGGATCCTTCTGCCGGCTCGAATCAGCTTCTCGATATCCTCAACACAGATGAACCGGTTCTCACTCAGCCCCTCGGGCAACGGCTCCGGTATCACCATATCGACGATATCGCCGGAAGACAAATCTGCCGCATTGGCTTCATCGGTATCGAGGTGCAGTTCAAGGACACCTGTCCCGGAAACCCTCACAATGACATCCTCAAACACACAAGGGCGTTTGCCGGAGTTTCGAGCAACAATCCGGTCTCCGGTCTTTAGATTCATACGTGCTCCATCCATCGTCGAGATATGAAGATGGCGGGCTGCAATGATCGTTCCGTTCGATGTCACGATCGTTCCCCGAGGTCCGATGATCGTCAGACCAGGGGTGCCCTCGAGACAGCCGGAGAGGCGGATCGGGACCATAATCCCGAGCGTAACGGAGTCGCTCTTGGAGATCTCCACCTGGGTGAGAGATCGTGCTGGGCCCAACACCCGTACGCCTTTAAGTATTCCGTTTTGACTTGCAAGCGTAACCCGCTCAACAGCAGCAAACTCACCAGTCTGACTGAGCATTCGGTCCACGTGCAACTCTCCGCCGAACAGACTCTGAATGTGCGGAAGCGAGAGATGGACATGACGGGCTGAAACGCCGACAGGTGATCGAAATGTGTGCGCTCCGGTCATGCGATCATCCTAGCTCCGGATGCAGATGGTGTCCAGCGTTTTCATTTGCGCCCGGCGGCTTTGCCGACTATATTTGGCGCATGAAATCGACGGGATGCAAATACTACATCGAAACGTTTGGATGCCAGATGAATGTTCATGATTCGGAGAAACTTGAGGATCTGCTCAGACAATATGGCGGGGAAGTCACACGGGATGAGTCGACAGCCGATGTCATTGTACTCAATACCTGTGCCGTCCGGGCTAAGGCAGAACAGAAAGTATATTCACGCCTCGGCCGTCTGAGTCACCTCAAGCAGAAACGTCCGGATCTGAAACTCGTGATCGCCGGTTGCATGGCTCAGGCCTGGGGTAGCCGGATTCTCGAACGTGCACCTTATGTCGATGTGATTGTCGGCCCTGGATCTCTTTTCAGAATCCCGGAAATTTTAAGGGAAATGCATGGCGAGGAGGCGACAGATCCGCAACCGGTAGTGGAGGTTGTGGAACCGAGTGCTTTTCTGGATGTCGAACCCCGGCATATCGGCAAACCCCGGACACATCACGCCTGGATCACCGTCATGGAAGGGTGCGACAATTTCTGTTCTTATTGTGTCGTGCCGTATGTGCGAGGTCGTGAACGAAGCCGTCGCGAGATCGACATCATCGAAGAAATCGAACACTTGGTCACTCTCGGCGTGCGAGAAATCACATTGCTCGGACAGAATGTGAACTCGTATCGAGGCGAAAACGGATCCTTCGCAAACCTGCTCAGAATGCTGGATTCCATCACAGGTCTGCTCAGAATCCGTTTCACCACTTCCCATCCCAAGGATGTCAGTCAGGAGTTGATCGCGGCCATTGCCGAGTTGCCCAAGGTTTGTGAGTATCTTCATTTCCCTGCGCAATCGGGATCCGATACGGTATTGACCCGGATGAAACGGGGATATTCCCGTGCAGACTACATCGATAAGGTCGCCTCCATCCGCGATCGAATCCCGGGAATCGCCATGAGTTCAGATTTCATTGTCGGATTTCCAGGAGAAACGGAAGCGGATTTCGAAGAGACACTGGATCTGGTCAACCGGGTTCAATACGATTCCATCTTCGCGTTTCATTATTCCGTCCGCCCAATGACCGCCGCAGCGAGATTTCCGGATGATGTGACTCATGCGGATAAACTCGCGAGACTCGAACGCCTCATCACTCTGCAACGCTCGATTTCTCTTGCTCTCAACAGTCAGTCCATCGGGTCCGTTGTCGAGGTTCTCGTTGAGGGGACTGCTCGACGGGGTGAGGGTAAGTTGACAGGACGAACGCGTCAAAACCGCATCGTCAATTTTACCGGTGACGCACAGATTTCTTCACTTCAACCTGTTCGGATCGAAAGTGTCAGCCCGAACTGTCTCTATGGAACCTCAGTGGGATGAAGATCGATCGCGCTTCATCTTCAGACACACGACCTGTATACGGAGCGACCAGTGTCTGATTTGACATTGCGGACTCCGAGCAATAAAAATAAACTTGGCTGCATGGATCAAATGAACCGGTTCGCGGTGACATTCCTTCAAGCCGAAGGAACTTAGATGTCCAGGTCGGTAGCCAGGGAGGGGTCCATGAATTTCCAAGATCTTTCGCGTCGAATAGCAGAGGAATTTGGCTTGAATGTGGAACAGGCGCGGCAGATTCTCAAGTTTATCTTCAACCAAATCGCTCAGGAAGTAGCGAACTGCGGTCGTGTGTATTTTCGGCGATTCGGTAGCTTCCACAAGGAACTCAAACCGGCACGAAAATATCGGGATCCTGTTACAGGTGAAATGAGACAGAGTCCGGAGGACCTTCGAGTCCGGTTCAGGGCGTTCTTCAAATATTGAAAACTCGTTGCCCGCAACTGCACGGCACACCTTCCTGGTTCTACATTTGTCTTAATGGAAAGGGAAGTAGACAAACACGAGTATATCCCAGAGCACATGACTGACCATCGGCGCCACGATGGAACACCGCCAGATGAAAAGCATCCCCCAGAAGATTCCACCAGTGAATGCGGCGAGCAGCAGAATGGGGTTCCAGGAGGGAATATGGACAGCTGCGTAGATCAGAGCGCCTAGAATAAGTGCTGGCCAAGTTGTGAGTCTGCGTGTCAATTCGGCCTGAATCATCCCCCTCCAGAAGAGTTCTTCGCCAGGACCAATTGGGAACAGCAGTGTAAGCGTGAGAAACAAATGGGAGTAATGCTCCCTGAGTGTATAGATCGACCCAATCGCATCTCCACCACGAACAAACAAGTGTCTGACAACGTAGTTCCCGACGAAGAATAGACAATACAGCACAACACTGGCCACAATGCCGATCCCGATTTCACGGAACCAGACTCCCAGGAGAATCGATCTGCGAGCAAGAGAGATGCTTAGAAGAAGGAGGATCGAGGTGGATACGATCATGGATGGCCAGAAAGGAGTAAACGCGACTCCAAACATGTATAACCATAATCCTGCTGCGATCATGATGGATACGATCACTCCGGTATTCGAACGCGGAGCGGGTGTTGCGTGAACCGCCTGATGAAATCGGTCAGCCATGGAGTGGAAGGTCGAGAGCATGTTCGTTGCATTCCTTGAACAGTGAAATCCGTTTCAATCCTGTGATGCGATTATAAAGAGGATTGGCATCAGATGCGAGCCAAGGGCTGCGGGTTCACGATCAGCTGACGCGCTGTTTACTTTTCCCCCTGGAAAAATATAATGAAACCGAGGGATTCTCTGTTCTGATCCATCGTCTCGGAGGTTCTCATGCTTGTGAAAATGACAGTCAAAAATCTGACTCTCGATCCGATGACCAACATGCCGATCATCATTTTGAAAAATGAAGCCGGCGATCTAGTCGTCCCGATCTGGGTTGGTGTTTACGAGGCGAATGCAATCGCTCTGGAACTTGAAAAAATCCCTCCCCTCCGTCCGATGACGCACGATCTGATCCGTAATATCATTAAACAACTCAACTCGGATATTGAACGTGTGATCATCACGGATCTGAAGGAAGGAACCTATTACGCGGTTCTTGAGGTGAAAACACAAGCAGAAACGATTATGGTGGATTGCCGTCCTTCCGACGCGATCGCAATCGCACTTCGGTTTAACGCGACGATTTTTGTCGAGCAGGAAGTGGTCGAGAAGAGTCGGGCAGCGGATCATGGACGGGACCCGGATGAGGCTGAGAAACTACAGGATTGGCTGAAATCCTTGAAACCCGAGGATTTTGGGAAGTATTCCATGTGATGATCGGTGCGATGAATAGACATGTAAGCGTAGCGTCGCGCAAATTCAGGAACAACTTCGGCCCATTGTCTGTATTATTGGTGGCCGTTGCCTACTTACCGGATGATTTTGGAGGCGATTTTTGAGAATAAAACTCCCGGAAACAACTTTGGCTCAATATCTCGTATCAAAAGGGATCATCTCAACTGAAGATCTCGAAGTCACACAAAAGCAAGCGGATCGATCCGGTCGTGCGGTCGAGGAGTTATTGCTCGAGTATGGCCTTGTGTCGACGCGAAAATACGCCGAGGCGATCTCTGAATTTCTTTCGCTGGAGTACCTCGATCTTTCCGAACGCACAATCGAACTAATCAACGATCTACCGATGTCGGTTCGGTTTATCCGCCAAAATCATTTCATTCCGCTCGAACTTACAGATACAGTGTTCCGAATCGTGGTCGCCAATCCCCTTGCCCTGAGTCTGTTTGACAATCTGAAGCAACACATGAACAGGGAGATATCGATCGCAGTGGCGGATATCACCGAGATCGACCGGAAGATCGAGGAGTTGTTCGGGGGTGGCGCTTCGAGTATGAAAATGATTCTCGATGACATGAAAGAGGAAGATCTCGAAGTGCTTGGCCGCGATGAAGATCAGGATGTGGAAACCCTCCGTGACATGGCGAGCGAAGCCCCGGTAATCAAAATCGTCAATCTACTTTTTTCACAGGCAGTTGAGGCTGGCGCCAGCGATATTCACATCGAGCCATTCGAAGGAGATCTTTCGATAAGGTTCCGGATTGATGGAGTGCTTCATGAACAAGAAGCCCCCCCAAAAAAGTTTCAGTCAGCGATTATTTCACGTGTAAAAATCATCAGCGGATTGAACATCGCCGAGCACCGCTTACCGCAGGACGGCAGAATCCGTCTTCGGATTTCCGGGCAGAAGATCGATGTGCGCGTATCGACGATACCGACGCTGTATGGCGAGAGTGTGGTCATGCGTCTTCTGGATCGATCCAGCATGTTTATCGACCTCGAATCGCTTGGATTCCCACACGACATCTTCCAGTCTTTCAATCAGATCATCAAACATCCCCATGGGATGATTCTGGTTACCGGACCGACCGGATCAGGCAAAACGACCACCCTGTATGCAGCTCTGGATAAAATCAACCTGCCTGACAAGAAGATTATTACGGTTGAGGATCCGGTCGAGTATCAGCTTAAAGGAGTTAATCAGATACAGGTCAATTCGAAGATCGGACTGACATTTGCGTCCGGCCTCAGACATATTGTGCGGCAGGATCCGGATGTCATTATGATCGGTGAGATCCGGGATCTTGAAACAGCCGAGATCGGTGTGCAGGCGGCATTGACCGGGCATCTTGTATTCTCAACCGTTCACACCAACGACGCCTGTGGAGCCGTAACACGATTGCAGGATATGGGTGTGGAAAACTACTTGATCTCATCGTGTCTCGATGGGGTACTCGCACAACGCCTTGTCCGGACGATCTGTTCGGATTGTAAAGTTCCGGTTCAGATCGATTCCGTTGCGCTTCGCGAGATGGACATCGAAGAAAAACCAACCGGTACGGTTACCGTGTATCAGGGGAGAGGCTGTCGGCGGTGCAATTCGACCGGGTACAGAGGCAGAATGGGGATATACGAATTGTTTGTCGTCAATGAGCAGATGAAGGATCTCATTTTGTCGAAAACGAGCGCCAACATACTGAAGCGCGAATCGCGGAAAAACGGGATGAAGACGCTTCGGGAAGACGGTTGGCTGAAGGTCAAGGCCGGATTGACGACGATCGAGGAAGTAATGAGGGTCACGCAGGAAGAGGAAGCTCTGTAACTCCATGCCGACATTCACATACAAAGCGACAGATCGAAAGGGCATCGAAAAGAGCGGTTTTCTGGATGCGGGCAATGAATCGCAGGCCGTCTTGAAACTGCGTGAAATGAATTTATACCCTCTGACTGTAGCGGAAACGAGGAAAACCGAGAAGCAACGATCGATTCAATTCGCACCTCGATTCCTCCATCGCGTGAAACATCGGGATGTCTTGGATTTTACATCTAAACTCAGCATTCTGATGGAAGCCGGAATCCAGCTCGATAGAAGCCTCGCGATCTCGGCGGATTTAACGGAAAACGAGAAGTTGCGCGATCTCGTTCGCGATGTTCGTAAGAATGTCCAGGGTGGCAGTTCATTTGGCGATGCTTTGGCGAAGCATCCTCGAGTGTTCAACCGACTTTACGTCAATATGGTCAAATCCGGTGAGGCCGGTGGTGTTCTCGAGACGATTCTCCAGCGACTGTCCGGTTTTCTCGAGAGCAGTCAGGCTTTGCGGGACGAGATAGTCTCTGCGAGTGTTTACCCTGCACTATTGGTTTTTGTCGGCGGTGCGGTTGTGGTCATGATGGTCAGTTTTGTTTTACCCAAGTTTACCGTCATCTTCACCAATATGGGTGCTGATCTACCTCTTCCCACCCAAATACTGGTCGCATTTACTGAATTCATGAAGAGAGGCTGGTTGTTCATCATTGCAGGCATCACATTGACTGTGATCGGTATCCAGCAGTTCATCCGAACCGATGAGGGGCGAATGCGCTGGGATCGAGTCAAACTCAGACTGCCGCTTATCGGTCCGCTTGTGCAGAAAATCGAAGTTGCCCGTTTTGCCCGTACGATGGGCACACTGGTGCGATCAGGCGTGCCAATCCTGCAAGCGCTCTCGATCGTCAAGGAAACCCTGACGAATGAAGTGATCGCATCATCGCTCATCGGCGTTTACGGGCGGCTGAAAGAAGGCGGCGGACTCGCCAACCCCCTCAAGGATACCGGATGCTTTCCCGCGCTGGCTGTCCATATGATTGCGGTCGGTGAAGAAACGGGATCGTTTGAGTCCATGCTGATTAAGGTCGCAGACACTTATGAAAACGAAGTCCGGGTTGCCGTCAAGCGAACCATGTCGATGATCGAACCCCTTCTGATTCTCGTTATGGGCCTGGTCATCGGATTCATTGTCGTCTCGATGCTGTTGGCAGTCTTCAGTATTTCGGATATGCCGCTCTGAGATTTACCCTGAAACGGAGGACATCGATCAGTGAAAAAAGTTCATTGTCTTGACAAGCGATACAACGAGCGTGGATTCACACTCGTTGAAATTATGGTCGTTGTTGTCATCATCGGCTTGATTGCCGGCCTAGTCGGGCCTCGGATCTTCGGCCGCCTCGAGCAGGCGAAGATCAAAACGGCCACGACCCAAATGAATCAACTCAAAACAACACTCGCCACATATCGACTGGATGTCGGCCATTACCCCAACAGCTTGGATTGCCTGATCAATTCATGTGATGAGGGGTGGGCCGGACCCTATCTGGACGGTGATCAGCTTCCACTGGATCCTTGGCGTAATGAATACGTCTACCAAGCTGGTGATTCTGGCAAATCCTTCACACTGACATCCTCTGCCGGCGGTAGCGAACCAATCGTGGTGAAAGGTTCATGATCCGATCCGGACGCCGCAACTCAGCGGAAGGATACACCCTTGTCGAAATGTTGGTCGTGCTTGTCATCGTGGGATTTATTGCGATGATTGCGGGACCCAGAATTGGGAGGGGATTCCAAGGTGCTGAGTTGAAAACGAGCGTCCGTCAGTTTGCCGCGATCCTTCGAGCGGCTCGTAACACCGCGATCACCCAACGCGCGATCATCGGTGGGGTGGTCGAATTGAATGGTCCGCATTATGCCTTCCGGCTTATCCGCTCCCAATCGGAGTACGCGGATCTCGGACGAATCCCGGAACAAGGCTCATCTGATCAGGCATTGAATATAAACCATGCACTGCCCGAAATTCTGACCGAATCCTACTCACTGCCGACCGACATTATTTTTTCGGATTTTCAATCGGTCGGAGGTCAGGCTTCCCAGCAGGATCTCGGATTGATCGAATTCTTCCCCAAGGGAAACTCGACGGGTGGCATTTTCATCATCAGCAACCAATCCGGTGCCGGTTATGCCGTCATGATCGACCGAGTCACGGGGCGCATCACAATCGAGAGTGTTTCATGAGGGCATGGACACAGAATCATCTTGCTGTCTCAGGCTTTACCCTGCTCGAAGTCATGGTCGCTCTCGCTATCATGGCACTCGCCGTCAGTTCCATCATGGGTATCTTTTCGACGGCACTCGCCGGTATCACGAAATCGGATCTACACTCAGAAGGAATTCTTATCGCCCGAAATGTCCTCGAAGAACATCTTCTCAAACCAGATCTCAAGGAGGGGGAATATTCAGGCTCCAAGATGGATCTTTTTAATTGGTCGGTCCTGGTGGTTCCGCGGAGCTTCGTGACACAAGAAGGCGAAGCCTTGTCAGATGGTGAACCTCTGTCGATCGACTGGATCCAGGAGAAATCAGCGCTCCAAATGTACGAGCTGGTTGTGACGGTTTCATGGCCAAATGCTGCGTACCCCGGTTCGGTCACCTTCACCACGCTGCAGGCTCGGATCGATACTGACTCGGAGCAGGAAGAAGAGCCTGCAAAATGAGCCGCCGAGTATCTCCTGAATCGAACGGTTTTACTCTGCTGGAGGTCATCCTGGCCGTCACGATTTTATCCCTGATTACGCTTGGAATCGCTTCAGGTCTGGCGGCGGGTCTTAGAGCTTGGGAATCGGGCGAGCAGCGAATGTCACGCTTTCAATCCAAACGAATCGTTGCGGAACGCCTCATCAGAGAAGTGTCCGGTGCGATCAATCTGCGTGGCAAACTGGAATCGGAAGAGTTCGCGAGGACCATATTCAACGGTGATTCGGATTCACTGTCTTTTGTAACAACATCCGAACCGGTCACCTCTCCGGGAACCTTGACGGGTATCAAGGAAGTCAGTATCTCGGTTAACGGTTCTGATGGACTTACAATCCGCGAATCGCTGTTCTCAAACAAGGACTTTTTCTCTGGTTCCAGAGGCGTTTCGTACTCTCTTGCTCCTGACATATCGACCATCCGTTTCCGATATTTATATGTGCCGCTCGAAAGACCCGATCAACAAGACGGCGGACCGGAGGAGATTTCCGATGAATGGCTCGACACCTGGGGACCGGATCATATCAAGATTGAGGAGAACGTCGAAGAGACGGATGAAGGTGCGAGAGTCAGAGATAAACACATCAATGTCAACCTGCCTGTTGCCGTTGAGATTACCTTGACGGAAGTCGATGAAACGACTGGAAAATCGAGCGAGTGGGAACCGATTCTAATCCCCCTGAAGGAATCGAGGGTCATGGGGGTGTCGACGAAAAGGCGTGTCAGATGAACCGGATAACTCGCAGGCAGGTGTTTCAAGAAGGTCGTGAACAAGGCATCGCACTGCTGCTTGTTCTTTTTATTGTTGCGCTTCTCACTATAATCTCTGCCGAGTTTGCCTTCACAACCCGGATGGAAATGACTTCGGCTCAGAATTTTAAGGAAGACATCGAGGGCAGTTATTATGCCTTTGCGGGATTCCAGTACGCACTCACCGAAATCATCAGTAACTACGATTCGAATTACCTCGATCCGAGTGGGCAGGTCGGTTTCTTTAGGAACTGGTATCACAACCCGGAAGGTATCGCGCTCGAAAGTCAGGGCGGGGAGGAACAAAAAGTCGATTGGCCTCCGATTCCCACCCGATCGGGTATCCAGATGAAGAATGGACGGTTTGATTACAGGATATATGATGAGGAAAGTCGATTGAATCTGAACTATCTGGATCTGAAGGGGAGAAGCGGTGACAAATCGAACCGCGACATTTTCAGACAACTATTAGTTGATTCCGGTGTTGAAGATGGAGAACAAGCGGATATAATTGTAGATTCGTTGATTGACTGGATCGACACGAATGATCTGCATATGATCAACGGAGCAGAAGACGAATGGTACCAGCAACATTATCAGGAGCAAGGATTTGCCGAACCGTATCACTGCAAGAATGGAAAGCTCAACTCGATTGAGGAAATGCTCATGGTGCGCGGCATGACTCCCGCCATTCTCTTCGGTTCCAATTCGGTTTATGCTCGTATGAACGCAGACGATCGAGTCTACTCGGGTATCAGCCAGTACATCACGGTGTATGGTCTGCACCGAACCGTGAACCCCAACACGGCGTCTCCAGTTCTGTTGAGAATCCTAGATCCGGATAATGCGGACAAGCAAATCGAAGAGAGAACAGATTTGAAAAAAAACCGGAAACGAGCTTCCCGGACTTTCAGGATTGAAGTAATCGGATTTCATGCGGGCAGCAAAGTGTCTCATGCGTTGGTGGGCATCGTGCGAAGAAGCAGCCGGAAGGAAACCGGCGGTGGCGCTGAAATACTCTACTGGAATGATGACTCTCCACAGTTGTCCGAGGGTCAGATTGCTCCGACTGAAATAACTGAAGTTATTCGGGAAACGACTCGACCATGAACCTAGCGGCCTCAGCAGGAGCATCACTCGCATGATTCTGGCATCACTCGGGGTCTATCTTGATGGCAACACCCTGGCCGTCTACGCCACACGGAGGAAATTCGGCTCCAAACCTTTCTCCGCCGGAGAAGTTTTCACCCTTGGATCCGATCCCTTTCTGACAGCCGAAAGTTCTCATGAGATTGCCGCCTTTCTGCGGCAGTTCTGTGACCGATATGCCATCAAACCCACGAGCATGACCTTCGGAGTAAGCCGTTCCAAATACTTCTGGAGTCTTGTCGAAATGCCCCCGGTCAGTCGGCAGGATCTGTTCAAGCTGTTCCAATACGAAGTCGAAATGCATGTGCCTGCCTCATCCGATGACATCATATATGATGTTAAACCGCTGGAATCGCCGGATACCGCGAACTCGCGAGTCACGCTTGTGAGCACCTCGAAACAGATTGTTGAACGACTGTCCGACATCGCATCCTTGGCAGGGCTCCAACTCCACTTGATCGAACCCGCTATGGCAGCGGTTCAGCGGATCGTGCTCGAATCCGGTCAGGGTTCTGACGGTACGAGTGCGATACTGATACAAAATGGGACTCGATGCGAACTAGGCATCGTGAAATCAGGTGCCCTCGTCGCTCTTCGCGTGATGGCCTGCGGAGGAGATGATCCCGATGAACAGAGACGCGTGATCGATGAATGCCGCTTGGCGCTGTTGAGTCTGAATGCCAACGCATCGTTCCAGTCCTGCTCGCATCTATTCCTCGCGGGTGATTTTTCGCAGGAGTGGCAGCAACGACTCAAGGAACTGTGGCCGGAAACCGATGTCTCGGATCTAAGAAATGTCGAACCGACGCCCATCGCATGTCAAGCCGGCCCGCTACTTTGCGCGAAAGGTCATTCACTGGCACAATCCAGCGATCCAGCCGATCTTCTCAATCTGCTGCCGCCTGATCGTCGCCCGGTTCATCGGCATACCGGGCTCGTGCTGACCGGGGTTTTTACCGGTATCCTGCTTGCATCCTCACTGCTGATGATGGCGAACAGTTTCTGGCACACACAATATGAATCCTACAAAATCTCTCGCCAGATCGGTACGATGGAAGGCCGTGTTCAGGAGATTCTGGATATCAACAAGCAATACAGCGCAGTGCGGAAAGAGTTTGAGTTTCTCCGTTCAATCTCGCGTGATTACCCCTCACAACTCGAGATCCTCAGGGAGATCACGCGAGTGATGCCGGCGACGGACACGGAAGCATTTAAAAAAGTGTGGCTTGAATCGTATGCGAGAAATGAAGCACAGATTACTCTTGTGGGACAATCCGAGTCTCCGGAAGGACTCATCACAATCCTGGAAGATTCGGACTACTTCGAGAAAGTCCGATTTGATGGTAATGTCGCCGGACAAAAATTCACCATTAAGGCCATGCTCTCACGAATCTCTCGACAGGACACTCGGAACTCGGAAGAGTCCGAGTCCGGGCGCGATGATTCGGACTCGGAAACAAAATCGGGAACTGGACCCGGGGATTCCTCGGAAAAAACATCACTTCCGGGCAGCGGGAAGAATGAAAACGGTAAAGAGCGTGACAAGGCGAAACCGGGTGTTCGGGAGGATTCTTCAGGCCCGGACGCGCATTCCCGCGGGCCTGCATTCCCTCGCGAACCAGCGAGAACTCAGCCAACGGATTCCGCGGCACAACAAGACAGCGATGCTCCCGCTCCGGACTCGGCTCCGATCGCTCCCGAAGAGAAAAGCCCTGAGGATATCGAGAAGATGAAGAACAATCTTTTCGAGTTCATCAAGAAACACAAAGAAGAAGGCAATGTCGTGGAGCGAGATCGAAGTGCGGTAGAACCGGACTCCGAGGAAGCTGCGGCGAATTTCCTGGAGTTTCTGAAATCGGCCGCTAATGAACAGAATGCCGAGCAACACGATAGTGGTGAAGGAAACTAGGACGAATATGGGTATCTGGGACCTGATCTATCGAAAACGGTCGGTGCGGGAGCAACGATTCATCGGAACTGCTTCGGTAATCGGACTGATCGTGTTGATCATCAACTTCATCGTGTTTCCGATATGGGATCGATATCAATCATACAGAGAAGACGTGACGACACAGTCCGCACTCCTGAAACGCTATCAAAACCTCATTAACACGTCCGATAAAGCACGCGAAAAGCTGTTCCAGACGCGGCAGATGGCGAATTCGATTACCGGGGTGCTGCTCAATGGTACAACCGGTGATCTTGCAAGCGCTGAACTACAGGGACTTTTAAAGAATATCGCATCACGGGCAAACATCGCCTTCTCGAGCATCAAACCGAACAAGGGCACCTCGAAGGATGGGTTTTTTGAAGTCAGCCTGACGATTCCATTCTCTGCTTCTATCAAGCAGATCCAGCAGTTTTTATTCGAGATCGATCAGGCACCTCAGTTGCTCTATGTCAAACTGTTTCAGATAAAAAGCCAGAGGAAGGACAAGGGCAATCTGAGCGTCGAACTCGAGATTGCAGCATACATCCGTGATAGCGAAACGCCGTCGGACGCGACGAAAAAAACCGAGACCAACTCAAAGACAGGATCAGAGGATTCTAATGAACTCTAGAAAGCCCAAGACCGGAAGCGACTCGATCGCACGATACCGCCGGAACACTCATTACGGATGGATGGTTGCATGCAAGGAGGACTGGATGAGCCGATTCATGCTTTGCCTTCTGTTCAGTATCACACTCATCGGCATGGCCGGATGTCAGCACTTCTTCGGGGGTCGGCAGGAAGTGGATACCGCGTCGGATGCGCCAACAGCGGTACCCGAAATCGTGATCGACACTCCCACTCCTACATCCACACCCACTTACCAATTGTCATCGGATACTGCCGAGGAGGATACCACACCCGTTCCGACTGAGGAACCGGCTTCTACGCCAACCTTTTCTCCCCGTGATATGGAACTCGTGCAAATCAACTTCGAGGACGCTTCGCTCCGCGAGATTCTTGTTTATCTCACGGAATTGACCGGGTGGGATTATCTGATAAGTCCGGAAATCGGTGCCGGTTCCGTGACTCTTCGTACGTCCAATCCGATTCGCAGAGGAGACGTTGAGAAGGTTCTTTATTCGATACTGGATATGAACAATCTGGCGGTTGTCGATGGACCCATGACATCGGAAGGTCGGCCGGCATTTAAAAAAATTATCCCTAAACCCGATGCAAAACACAGTCCGATTCTGACCAGAAAAGGGCAAAATCTGTCCCAGATTCCTCAGGAAGATGTGATGGTCACACAAATCATCACACTCCAGTTCGTTGCTCCGGATGAAATCCTCAATTCCATCAGACCCCTCATTTCACCGGATGCCACGATCATTACGCATCCCGGCGCAGGATTGCTCATCATCACCGATACATCTTCCAATATCCGCCGAATCCTCGATATCATCCAGTTGCTCGATCAGGACACCGCACTCCTCGAACTTGAAATTTTCAAGATCCAATACGCGGATGTCCAGGATATTGTCTCCGTTCTCGATCGGGTCCTCGCTTCCCGTGTGTCCATCAGTACTTCTTCCGGCGGTGTTAGTCCGGCGCAATCCGGGTCAGGTCGGAACCAGCCGAGAAAGCCGCAACAGGCGACTGGCGGCGGCAAGGAAAGCGGGTCGGGGGCGATCATGATCCCCGATTCACGTTCCAACTCGTTGATCGTGTTCGCTCTGAGGAAGGATCTTGAGTTCATCCGTGAAATCATTTCCATTCTGGACGTCGATATCTATATAACGCGTAAAGCTTATATCTATTATGTGGAGAATGCGAAAGCATCGGATCTGGCCGATCTTCTGGCAGCAGTATATTCGGGGCAGGATACCCAGAAATCTACACGGCGTCCGGCTACCCAGAGTGGTAAACCCGCGACCCAGACTCAATCCGGGCAGACCGCTCCGGCACTCGGAGGTGCAGCGGAAGTTGAGGGAGAGGTCAGCATCGTTGCGGATGAGCGAACCAATGCGTTGATTATCGTAACCGCTCCGATCAATTATCCGCACATCGTCGACACCATTAAAAAACTCGATACGATGCCAAAGCAGGTGCTGATCGAAGTCCTGATCGCGGATGTGACTCTCGACGAGGGTTCGGAACTCGGAATTTCATGGGATCTCCGTAATCAGGGTGAGATGGATATCGGGGGCGAAACCTATTACTTCGATGGCACTGCGAGTCAGACCGTCGGGGGACCCGGGAGCGGTTTCGTATACGAGCTATTCGAGGCGAGTCGCTTCAAAGCGCTGCTTTCGGCCAAAGCAAACGAAAACAAACTCGAAATTCTGTCAAGCCCACACATCGTTGTTGCGAACAATATGGAAGCGACGATCGATGTCGGATCCGACGTGCCGGTTGTCACCTCGGTAACAGACGAAGGACTCGACTCATCCGGGCAACGCCGTTACAACCAGACAATCGAGTATCGAAGCACGGGAATCCTCCTCAAATGCACACCTCACATCAACTCCGCCAAACTGGTCAATATGGAAATTTCGCAGGAAGTATCCAATATCTCCGAAAAGGCGCTCGAAGGAATTAACTCTCCGGTGATCGAAAAGCGCAAAGCGACTACGACCGTCATGGTGCCGGATTCTCAGACGCTGGTGATCGGAGGATTGATACAGAGAACTCAGAATCCATCTCGCGAAGGAGTGCCCTGGTTTTATAAGATTCCCATCCTCAAATACTTCTTCGGCAAGCACAAGTTTACGGAGAGAGCGTCCGAACTGCTGATTTTTCTCACTCCAAGGGTCATATCGAGTCCCGAGGACATGACGGACATTTCGGATAAACTCAGAGATAAGATCGATATCGATCGCAGTTTCTATGAAGACTTCATCGGGATTGAACGACATTAACAGGGGAGATCGGGACATGAGGGCTAACACACATCGATCGAAAGCATCAGTTTCGATGCTCGTACTGTTTATTCTCGGCGCATGCCTGCTGCTCCAATCGTGTGATGCTCCGGATCCTACAGGACCGGCTGCAACAGCGAGAATGACGCTGACAGCAACAGATCTGCAGATTCCTGCCGACGGAAGTTCTTCAACCTTGATCACCGCTTACGTCAAAAATCCGCAGGGGAATCCTGCCGATGGGCCGATTTACTGGACGACGACCTGCGGATCGCTCGATAAATCCAGTGAAACGATGAGCGATGGCGTTGCGTCTGTCACATTGACCGCACCGAACTATGGATGCACGGCGGTCGTGACGGCTGACGCGGTTCATGTCAAGAAGGACATCGCCATAACATGTTACTCGATCGATGCGGTTGAAATCGAAGTCTGGGCGAATCCCAGCAGCATCCCTGCAGACGGATACTCGATCTCAACGATCACAGCCCGTATCGAGGATGAGCGGGACCTGCCGGTGCCGGATGGCACGAATGTCATTTTCTCGACCACCGGAGGCACACTGTCCGCCTCATCCGCTTCGACTGTCGCCGGCAGGGCTTCGGTCAATCTGACGAGTGAGACGGTGCCGAAAGATGCACGTGTCTCAGCGACGGTCGGAACCCGATCGGATTACTGCGAGGTTTACTTCTACTCGACCGCCGTTGGGCGTCTGGAGTTGCGGGCCAATCCGAGTTCAAACATTCCATGCGACGGATCCAGTTCATCCATCATCACTGCAACGGTCTATGACGTAAATGGGAATCTCATGGAAGACGGCACAACCGTGTTCTTTGCATCGACCTGGGGTCAACTCAGCGCAACGTCCTCGACCACTTCACGCGGTGTTGCAACGGTGACGCTCCGAAGCCTGTATGACTCTTCGTCGGACCATACCGCTCGGGTGACGGCAGTGAGCGGAGATCGATCCGCTTCCGTCAACGTGGGTTTTTCCCGATACAGTGGCACTCCTCAGACTCCCGCCAACACCGCTGTCCCAACGTCGACCCCGACGCCTCAACCCACGTCCGGAGCGTCCCAAACACCGACACCAGTGCCGTCCCGGACCGCGACACCGACTCCGACGATATCTCCTTCAGCATCGGCTACGCCGACTTTCACTCCTTTGGCTCACATCCCGGATTGGTACGTCAGAGAGTCTGACCAAAAATAACAGACGCTCGCGACGTGCTGTTTCCATCAGTACAATAAAAAACCCCCGACTGAGTTCGGGGGTTTCCTTTGTCTTCCGATGATTGATCAGGTCAGGGTGTTACTCCCAGGAGATCGGACAGAAATCATAGTTGCCCAGGAGTGCAACGGCGGAGGAATCGACAAACGCCGCCCAGAAACGGGTGTTCGATCCGGATCCGGCTCCGCTCGGCCACGGGAACTCGAAGATGATTTCGTAGTTCCGGTAACCGGTCGGCAGATTCCGTGTCTCGAAGTCCAATGTCTGCTGCCACGTTGGCCAGAAGAAGAACATACCGTAGGTTTCCAGGAGAATGTACATATCGGGTGTGACCGCCGGCCCCGGGTTCCAGGACTTGACCGTAAGCTTCAGATTATCGCCTGCATGAAAAATCGGTTGATTCAGATCAATATCGACTCCAGGTGCATTGGTCGAGATTCCAAACCAGTTCAGAATTCGGCTCATGAGTTGCTGTCGGTTGTTCGGGTTGCCGGCGTCGGTAGTGATGCCATGCAGCGGGACGCTGAGGTAGCACAGTCTGTATTCGCCTTGATACAAGTGTCCGCAGACTCCATTCGTCAGGACATCATCGGCTGTGTCTTCTTCACAGCCTGAATCTGCCGGGAGTGCCGGATTGTCGCAGTCATGCAGACCGGCCTGCATAATCGGGATCGCAGAAGGTTGGATCGTGTATTCATCCGGCCACCACAGAAATCGGGAGGCAGTCGAGAACGGATCGGTGAATGTGAACGACATGCCGTTCAGTATTCCTCCGGCGGTACCTGTCGCATCAAAGAAATACTCATCCTGTTCAACACCCGCGACCTTCAGGTAATCGTAACAGAAGGATCCCGGCTCGAAATCCTTGTAATCCGAGCCACTGGCATAGCTGTATTGGCTGTAAATGAACTCGTGGCTCGACATGAGCAGATCTCCACCCATATCGAGGAAATCCTTGAGTTCTTCCAGGACAGCGCCCGTCGGAGCGTTGGCTGATTCCTTGCCGTCTTCCCAGATGACGAGATCATAGAGAGTCATGATCTCAGCCGAGGGATATCCAAGGGATAGCACTTCCCATGTATTGTATGAAATGGGGATCTGATCGAGAGCTTCTTCAAAGAAGACTTCGATGGTCTGAGCGACACCCTTGCGCGTCGCATCGTCATCGACGATCAGAACCCGATTCGGGTTGACAGGAATCGGCAGCGTGAGCGCGTCGCTGGTGTAGGTTCCCGAAGTGGCGGTCAGCGCGAAGGGCTCGATGGTGCTTTCTGTACCTGTCGTATGATAGCGGAAGAGGTTCGACGCATTGGTGTTGGTCCCACCGTTCTTCGCAACAAGACCGAAATTGCTCGATCCCGAGTCGATCGTCACGTTGGGATTGACCGTGGTGAGCGTGCCCACGACATTCGAGGCATCCTTGCTGGCGACGTTCTTCAAGCTGACTTCAACATCGAAGGTGTTGTTGCCCAGCGGATAGACCGTGTACTTGTCAACGATGATCGTCGGGTTCATGAAAGCAGAGAACGACATCGTCTCCCCGCGATTCGACACATTGAACACGGCAAGATTGGAGGGGAGAAAATACCCATCCGAATTCGGATTGGTGTTCCAATCGAAGGAGGTATATCCGAGATCAAGACCGAATCCTGCGTCAGCCAGGTCGCCGGATGTGCTGAGTTTGGCATCTTCGATCGTGCAGAACCAGTGAGCAGCATTCCCGCTGTTTGACCCGTTCATGTTTCGATCGACATGATAAATCATCAGTCCGCCGAGGAATCGGGCAGGCAGATGGTCGAAGTTCAGCGTGTGATTCACCCATCGGTTCTCGATGAGGAAGAATTCTTTCGGATCGTTGTTGATAATGAGTTTATAGCTGGAGTTTGCCTGGTGGGTCTGGATCGCGTCGATGTTGTAGACGCCATCCGAGCTGATGACAGTGGGCGTGATCCATCCGAGCGATTCCTTACACACGGAGCAGAAATGAGCTGGCTTGCTGCCATAGGGATTACCAATGCTGGACCCTTCGGCCATGATGCACCATTTCCCAACCGGTGTCGGTTTAGATGTATACTCCGTGTCATATTCATCAGGAAGACCCAGAACGTGCCCATGCTCGTGGCAAATCGTTCCGATCGTTTCCATCTGAGCGCCTGCCCGGAGCTCCGGCTGGATCGAGTAGCGGCTGATCGTGACTCCATCAAATTCAAGTTCGTCGAATGCGCTGACATGCGACCAGATGCTCTGAGGACTCCCGCCTTCGCCGCCGATGCCCTGGTGAATGACGACCAATCCGTCGACATCTCCATCTCCATCGTTATCGAACTGAGACCAGTCCATTCCGTCGGCTTCCGCTGCGATGGCCGCTTCGCGGGCGAGTTCGGCGGCACCGCCTCCGAAACCGTAGTTGTTCTGATGATAGTGTTCATACGGATAGGCTGCGGTGAACCAGCCTTTCACCGTTCCGTCGATATCGAACTGGCCGTAGGATGCTTCACGATAAAAATCACGCATACTGCCGGTTGTGTAAGTCCCGATGGTGAATAACTGCTGAGACCATGTCCCGACCGGAATCGTCGGTGCGACATCGCTGGCGTGAATAAAAACGACCGGGAATCTCCATGTGCCACGGAGTGTTCCCTTCGGGCGCATGGGAGCAGGCGTCGTCTGTTCGATAGGCACCGGCAACCCGGATTCATAGAAAATCAAGGTTTCCGGATCGTATGTTCCTGGGATCGGCGGAGCGGCCTGACCGATACTGCCGGAACAAAAGATTCCCAGCAGAACGATCGACGTTGCGATGAACGTTCGATGAAAACGCGACATGAAATACATCCTCCATTCTGGGTTATTGAACTCACGAATTTCACATTTCGAGAGTAATTCACTCGCCAAAGACACCTCTTATATTCTATGAATATTGGCTGTCCGATGCAATGAAGACGCCACACATCTTGAGAATATCGACAGGATGCAAGGCGCTTCTACACGCAATACGTGCAAGAGGAAGTATATGTTTCAGAAGAACCTGCGGGGTCTGGGCGTCGATATCGGCGGCACGAGTATTCGGGCTGCCTGCGTTAGCAAAGATGGCATCGAATCTGAAATTTGGCGGATCGAAACGCAACGAATTCCGACCCTTTCGGATCTGGTTCGGTTCCTGACGGATTGCATCGGAAAAGTTGAAAAATCCGGTGGTGTATCAGCAATCGGAATCGGTGTGCCCGGACCTTATAACGCTCATACTGGTTTGTTGAGCAAACTGCCAAACATTAAAGGATGGGAGGCATACCCACTTCAGAGTGCCATCCGGGATGCGTTTCCGTCGCTCGCGGTTTCTGTGATCAATGATGCTGATGCCGCAGCTTATGGCGAGTATTTCTTCGGAACCGTTCGAGGACTGCCAGATTTTGCATTGTTGACTCTTGGCACAGGTCTTGGATCTTCATTCTTTATCGGAGGGAAGCATTACATCGGCCCAGGAGGATACTCCTCCGAACTCGGACACATTCCGATCGCTGTCACAGGACCAATCTGCGGCTGCGGTGCTCGCGGACATGTCGAATCGTTTCTTTCCAGTCGCCAGACTGCCACATGGATCCAGAAAAAGGTCCAGGCAGGAGTCAGAACTTTATTGACTACTAACAGCTATTCTCGCGGTGAAGCCCGATTCGACCTGATCATTCAATGCGCTCGAAATCATGATCAATTGGCTCGAAAAGCACTGAATCGCTACGCGTATTACCTGGGAAGAACACTGGCTGTGGTGGCCAACCTGTTCAACATGCAGATCACTGTTTTGGCCGGAGGTATCGCGCCTGCATGGGACATGTTTCGAGAAACGAGCCTCCGGGAGATGCGTCGATCCTGTTTTCCGGATCAGGGACACATGACCGTGATTCAATCCACTTTGGGCGAAACAGCGGGAATTCTAGGGGCGGCTACCCATGCACTCGCAGGTTTTCCTCTCCATCATGCCGATTTCCATTCGTCATGAACTTTCCGTATAATCATTCAATTGGAAAGGGGGCAATCTTGCAAAGAATTCTGAAAATACAGGCAGGCGACAGTAAATTAATGAGTTTATTCCTCTTGGTAGTTGTCCTGATCTTGATTCTATGCTTATGGAAAATCGGACTGCCATATCTCAGCTATATGCGACTTTCAACATTTGTTACCGAGACGGTCAATTATGATCGTCAGAACTACGTCTTGGACGCTACGATGATGAGAAGCATGGTTGATCGCGTTTACAATAAAGCGCTTGAGTTGAATCTACCGATCGCGGAAAAAAGCATTCAGATCGAACGGGAAGATGACCGGGCCGTGATGTCGATCGATTACATTCATCCGGTTGATATGATTCTGTTCAGATTCAATCTTAAGATGAAGATCGAACGAATGTCGGAAGGGATCGGATTCAAGATCGAGTGATCAGGAGCAAACGCCTGAGATCCCTTGAATGATCGACTTTCGATCGATCGTAATATTGATGCCGATGGGAAAGGTCATCATCTCGCTGATATGACCGAACATCGGGTATGAGAACACCGGGGAAAGACATTCGTTAAAAAGCTCTCGGATAATATCTGAGATTTCAAGAGTCGGTTCGGCGTCATCAGGTTTTTGTATACAACCCGTCAGGGATCCCAGGATGATGGCTCTCGCGGAAGAAAACCAACCGGCTTGTTTTAAATGATTCATCAGTCGATCGATCCTGTAAGGTGCCTCATTGACCTCCTCGATGAAAACGATTTGATCCTGATTATGTGAGTGAAATGGCGTACCGCAGAGAGTGCTCAGGATACTGAGACATCCACCGAACGAATTTCCGGACAAGAGAGATGAATGTGGTCGTGGCGGTTGCAAGGGTTCGAGTTCACCGGGCCAGGTGAACGAGCCATCGAAACCGAATAGCTGTTTCTTCAGGTGTGCGAGCGTGAATGGGAGTATTGGGTTGCCGGCAAGAACAGGTCCGTGAAATGTTACGACTCCACTGAGAGTGAAGAATGCACATAGAAGTGCGGTAACATCGCTGAATCCGACCAGGATTTTGGGATGCTCACGCATCAGAGAGTAATCGATTCGAGATAGAAGTCTTGGAGACCCATACCCCCCACGCGCGCAGAAAATAGCGCGGATTGCGTCATCCTTCAGGGCAGAGTGGAGATCATCGATTCGTTGGGAGTCGTGACCGGCGAGATACCCATGGCGGAGATAATTACATGGGGAGATGACAGGAATCAGATCGAGTTCTCTTAGAAAGCGAACCCCCCGATCGAGTTTTTCCGGATCTGGGGGGCTTGCAGGCGCCGCGATGTAGACACGGTCGCCTGCTCGTAATCTGTCAGGACGGATGATTTCCACTCGAATGAATCAAACAGTCGATTTGACGTAGTCTCGACCAGCTTCAATGGCCTTCAGATTCAGTTCGAGCAGAGAAGCTTTTTTCAGCATGCTCTGCAAGGCCATCATTACCGTTTTCATGTCGATCAGTTTGGTACGTTCAAGATAGGCCCCCAGGATGACCATGTTTTGTACTTTGAGTGAACCAGCTTGAGTGGCAAGTTCGGTAGCTGGCACAGAGAGAATCTCGATATCAGAACGTGATGACGGAATATCGATCATCGATGTATTCCGGATCAGTAATCCGCCCGGCACCAGTTCCTTCTCGAATTTCACCTGTGAGGGTTTATTCATGGCGATACAAACGGTGGATGAAGAGACCAGGGGAGAGCCGATGGGAGAATCATTGATGCTGATGTGGCAATGGGCTGTACCTCCGCGCATTTCCGGACCGTATGAAGGCAGCCATGCGACGTTGTAATCTTCCAGCATTCCGCAACCGGCGAGAAGGATTCCGAGGGTCAAGACACCCTGCCCGCCAAATCCTGCGATCTTAATCCGTGGATTCCGATGCGCCGGGAGCAGTTTGGATCGATCCGCTCTTGCCTTGATTTCGACGTTTTCCAGATCGAGTTGTTTAAGAATCGATGCAGTGTCCCAGATCGATTTCGGGTAGCCAGATGTCTTTGCCTCTTCCGTACGGTCGACTTTCACGCCCAGTTCAAAAACCGGGAGCATTTTTTCCTGGATCCATGCGAGCGAATCTTCAGCTGTGACTTTCCAGTTGGTCGGGCATTGAGCAAGAATTTCGACAAAGGTAAATCCTTTGCGTTCGGTTTGGCACTTCAATGCCTTAAATATGGCTTTACGTGCTTTGACGCGATTTTTTGCGTCATGTAAAGACACGCGTTCGATATAGATGGGAGCTTTCAGCGTACTGAGCAGTTCGCTGACACAGATGGGATATCCTTCATTTAAGGGATTTCTTCCAGTAGGAGATGTGCTGGTTTTCTGTCCTTCCAGTGTTGTAGGGGCCATCTGACCGCCGGTCATTCCGTAAATGGCGTTGTTGACGAAAAACACCGTGATGTTTTCTCCGCGGTTTGCTGCATGGACAATCTCAGCTGTTCCGATTGCTGCCAAATCACCGTCTCCCTGATACGAAATCACGATGGACTCCGGTCGAGCGCGTTTGACTCCGGTTGCGACAGCCGGTGCACGACCATGAGCGGCCTGGATATTCCCGGTGTCGAAGTAGTAGTAGGCAAACACCGAGCAACCGACCGGTGAAACGATGACGGTTCTATCTTGGACACCGAGTTTTTCGAGAGCTTCGGCGATGTACTTATGGACGATTCCGTGGCCGCAGCCCGGGCAATAATGGGTTACATCCTTGTTCCCGTCTTTGCGCGGATACTTGTCGTAAAAAACTGTGGGCTTCTTCAAAAGAACTTCGTATTCCATATTCCCTCCAATACTATGCCTTCAGGATGCGTTTGATTGCCCCGAGGATTTCCTCGGAGGTCGGAACCTCGCCACCCATCCGATTGTACAACTCAACCGGTCGTTTACCCATCAGGGTCAGGCGGATGTCATCGATAAGCTGGCCGTTAGAGCATTCGACGGATAGAAACAGTTTGGCAGTTTTTGCGGCTTCAAGAATGGCATGTTTAGGAAAGGGGAAGAGTGTGAGTGGTCTGAGCAATCCGATCTTGAGATTTTGTGAGCGGGCCATTTCGACTGCAGTCCGCGAAATGCGCGAGGAGATGCCGAAGGCAACGATCACAAGTTCCGCATCATCGCAATACAACTTCTCGACCATAACCTCTTCGGCTTCAATCTTGGCGTACTTCTCTTGAAGATGGATATTGTGTTTCTCAAGGTCGGCGTGAGAGAGGAAGATGGAAGTGATCAGATTCTTGCGAGATTCCGCATCAGCATATAGGCCCCAAGGTTTTCTAACGGGGATCGCAGTATTCTGCGGGAAGTCGACCTGTTCCATCATCTGGCCTGTGAAACCATCCGTCAGGACGATCACGGGAATGCGCCATTTATCGGCCAGGTCGAAAGCTTTGATGGTGAGATCGCACATTTCTTGGCCGGAATTGGGAGCCAGAACGATGACGCGATAATTGCCATGACCACCGCCTTTGACGATCTGATTGTAGTCAGACTGTTCGGGACCGATGTTACCGAGGCCGGGGCCCCCTCGCATGATATCAGCGATCACGCAGGGCAATTCTGCACCAGCGCAATAAGAGATCCCTTCCTGCTTCAGACTGAGGCCTGGGCCTGAGGATGCGGTCATGCAGCGCGCGCCAGCACCTGCGGCTCCATATACCATGTTTATTGCAGCGACTTCGCTTTCGGCTTGGATAAACGTGCGTCCGACTTTCGGGAAATACAGACTGGCATATTCAGCGATCTCGCTCGCGGGCGTGATCGGGTAACCGAAATAGACTTCGCATCCAGCGAGAATGGCGCCTTTGACGATCGCGACATTACCTTTGACGAGTTCTTTTGCCATGAAACAACTCCTTGACTATGCCTTTGCGAGTTTAAAGACAGTGATTGCCCCGGGTTCGGGGCAAGTATAAAAGCACGTTCCGCAGGCTGTGCAACCCTCTCCCTTGTAGGCAGCGGGATGATATCCCTGAACATTGATGATGTCGTCACGGATTTCGATGACATGGATCGGGCAAGATGCGACACATAGGCCACATCCCTTGCATTCATCGGTATGGATTTCAATTTTACCTCTGCTGGTCACACCCATGATCAATCTCCTTCGTGCTTGGTTTGCGGTTTGACTCGCAAAAAGTTGCTGAGTTTCTGGTATTTCGAAAGAATGGAATTTCGAGACCAGAAAGGTAGGGTAACGGGAAGAGCTAAATGAGTCAACAAAGTAAGAGTCCTATATTTAAGGATATATTACAGGTAGATTAATGAGCAGGAAGGATGCATGGAGTAGTTAGAGGGGGGGAATCGGATTACATTCGGGGCGGGCGGGGCCAATAAAAAATTCTTGTTGACATCACCCGGTCAGCTCCGTATATTCCAACCTTGCGCCGAGGGAAAGCCTGAAAGCGCAGCGAACGAAAAGGGTTCTTTGAAAAGAGAAAAAGCGTGCTTGGGTTCATCGCGAACGCGATTGAACAAAGACAAAACGACCTGTCGATTCACATATACGTTATGAAGTTTGTGATGTCGAAAGGATCAACTTTTTTAAGTGGAGAGTTTGATCCTGGCTCAGAACAAACGCTGGCGGCATGCCTAACACATGCAAGTCGAACGAGAAAGTTTCCTTCGGGAAGCGAGTAAAGTGGCGCACGGGTGAGTAACACGTAAGAATCTGCCCTTGGGATCGGGATAACATTCTGAAAAGAGTGCTAATACCGGATAATGTCTACGGACCAAAGGAGGCGTAAGCCTTCACCTGAGGAGGAGCTTGCGTCCCATTAGCTTGTTGGCGGGGTAATGGCCCACCAAGGCAATGATGGGTAGCCGGCCTGAGAGGGTGTACGGCCACACTGGCACTGAGACACGGGCCAGACTCCTACGGGAGGCAGCAGTGGGGAATATTGGGCAATGGGCGAAAGCCTGACCCAGCAATGCCGTGTGAGCGATGAAGTTCTTCGGAATGTAAAGCTCTTTTATGAGGAAAGAAAGCTTGTGGGGTAATATCCCATCTGCTTGACGGTACCTCATGAATAAGCCCCGGCTAACTCCGTGCCAGCAGCCGCGGTAATACGGAGGGGGCGAGCGTTGTTCGGAATCACTGGGCGTAAAGGGCGCGTAGGCGGTCATGTATGTCAGGTGTGAAATCCCTAGGCTTAACCTAGGAATTGCGCTTGAAACTGCATGGCTAGAGGCTGGGAGAGGAAAGTGGAATTCCTGGTGTAGCGGTGAAATGCGTAGATATCAGGAGGAACACCGGTGGCGAAAGCGGCTTTCTGGACCAGTTCTGACGCTGAGGCGCGAAAGCGTGGGGAGCAAACGGGATTAGATACCCCGGTAGTCCACGCTGTAAACGATGAGCACTAGGTGTAGCGGGTATCGACCCCTGCTGTGCCGCAGTTAACGCATTAAGTGCTCCGCCTGGGGAGTACGGTCGCAAGACTGAAACTCAAAGGAATTGACGGGGGCCCGCACAAGCGGTGGAGTATGTGGTTTAATTCGATGCAACGCGAAGAACCTTACCTGGGCTTGACATCCCGGG
>CAYYMM010000010.1:0-62039 GCA_964472395.1 uncultured bacterium
GCGGATCCGAGTTGATGAGCAATTGTTTTTTCAGGAGGGGTGGCGCGTTCGCGTCCTCCGTCGGATTGGCCAGGCATTCGATGTCGAGTTTTCCGGAGACGGGACTTTCGATCGATTCTTGGAAACACAGGGTGCGACTCCGTTACCGCCTTATATTCACCGAAACTCTGAGGATGTTCGGAAGCCGCTCGATGCAGAGCGATACCAGACGGTGTTTGCTCAATTCGCAGGGGCTGTAGCAGCCCCTACAGCCGGTTTGCATTTCACACGCGAATTGCTCGATCGCATCCGCTCGAAGAACATCGACGTGGCTTTTCTGACCCTGTTCGTTGGTTGGGGCACGTTCAAACCGGTTGTGACCGATAGGATCACCGATCATCAAATGGAAGAAGAATTTTACCGGATCGGCCAGGCATCTGCTGATCTGATTCGAACGGCCAGAGGTCACAGGCGGATTATCGCAGTGGGAACGACGACGACTCGCGCTCTGGAATCCTGGTATTTGTCCGATCCGGATCTGGGAGCCGTTGATCTGCGTTCGACCGATGCCTTCATTTACCCTGGCTTTCAATTCAACATGATCGACGCTTTGATTACCAATTTTCATCTCCCGAAATCATCTCTACTGATGCTGGTCTCGGCATTTGCCGGACGAGAACGGATTCTCGATGCATATCGTCTCGCCATTCACTCGGATTACAGATTTTTTTCTTATGGTGATGCGATGGCCATCTTCAGATCCGGCAGGAAGCAGCAATGAACAATGGATTCACGGTTCTGTACAACGATGAATCCAGCCGTGCGAGACGCGGGGTTCTTCAGACAGCTCATGGTTTGATCCAGACACCCCAGTTTATGCCGGTTGGAACGCGGGGAACGGTAAAAGCGATCACACCGGAAGAGGTACAAATGGCCGGCGGTACAATGATCCTTGCCAATACCTACCATTTGTTTCTTCGCCCCTCCGCAGCGATCATCGAAAAAATAGGTGGTTTGCACCGTTTCATGAACTGGAATGGGTCCATTCTGACCGACAGTGGCGGATTTCAGATTTTCAGTCTCAGCAGACTTGTGAAGAAAACGGAAGAGGGCGTCCTCTTTGCTTCGCATATCGATGGACAACGATTTTTGTTTACACCTGAAATCTCCATTCTCACACAGGAAGCGCTTGGTTCGGATGTCATGATGGTGCTCGATGATCTCCTTCCGTCAACGTCTTCCCATTCCGTCGCCGCTGCTGCGGTTGACCGGACAGCCCGTTGGGCTGCTCGATGCAGAAAGGCGTGGATCCGAAGTGATCGCCAACTATGGGCTATCATCCAGGGAGCTATTTACCCCGATCTGCGGCGTAGGAGTCTTGCCCAGTTGCTCGACTTGGACTTCCCGGGTTATGCGATCGGAGGTCTGGCAGTCGGAGAGTCGGCGGAACAGATGTATGAGATTACCGAAGTGTGTACTGAAGGATTGCCTCATCGTCTTCCCCGATATCTGATGGGTGTTGGAACTCCCGAAAACTTACTGGAATGTGTGACCCGAGGCGTCGACTTGTTCGATTGTGTAATGCCAACCCGCAATGCGCGGAATGGGATGTTGTTTACTTCCAGGGGCAAGCTGAGCATCAAACAGGCACGTTACGCGAGTGATTCCGAACCGATCGATCCTGAGTGCGGCTGCTATACTTGTTGTCATTACAGTCGGGCTTACCTGAGGCACCTGTACATGGCTGGGGAAATCCTCTCCGCGACCTTGAATACAATCCATAATCTGCATTTTTATCTCGAACTGATGTCTAACATCCGGAAGTCGATCGAAACTGGTGCTTTTATCAAGTTCAAAAAGTGTTTTTTATCGCGCTATCTGGAATCGCAAACAGATGCGAATTGACTTGACTGATTTATACTTTTAGTTCATTGTTGATAGCCGGTTTTCCGCCTTTCACCGAATGCTGAATGTGAGGAAAGAATGTTTATCGAGACTGTTCATGCCATGAGTTCGGGAGGAGATCCAGCGGCTGCAGCCGGCAATCCGGCATCGCTCCTCTTCCCGATGGTCATCGTTTTCGGAATCTTTTACTTTCTGATTATCCGCCCTCAGTCCAAGGAACGCCAGAAATTACAGGCCATGCTGGACAGTCTGAAGGTGGGTGACAGAGTGATCACAACCGGAGGGATTCTGGGAACGATCCACAGTATCTCGGATACGATTGTTGAGTTGAAAGTTGGCGAAAAGATGAAAATTTCGGTGTTACGCAGCGCCATCCGAGGTTTTCAGGATGAGAAATCCGAAACACCGGAGTCATGATGCCGCTGACACGATGATCTGCATCCTGTTTTGAAAGGAGTCCTCTCTTGAAGCTCGATCTGAAGTTGCGCGCTCTCATTTCACTGTTGCTCGTTGGTGCAGCATTCTACATGCTGTTTCCGCCGCTTGACCCGGATGGAGATGGTCCTAAAAAAGGAAGACTCAATCTGGGACTTGATCTCCAGGGTGGTATGCACATGGTAATGGATGTTCGGACAGATGAGGCGGTTGTCGCCGAGCTCGTTCGAATGAAAAGCAGCTTTGAGAACCAGCTCCGTCGTGACAAGGTCAAGAACTACAAGGTTGAAGTCGCGGAAAAGGAGCGGGCGATTGTCTTTACATTCGACAATCCGGATGACCGGAAGAACCTCGAATCACAATTCCGGGATGAAGCGTCCTTTCATGTGACGACCGCTGCTGAATCGGAAGCTTTCCAGTTGATCGCGACGATGCAACCAGCCCGCACTCAGCAAATCAAAGAAACAGCGCTCGATCAGGCGTTGATGACCATCCGTAACCGGATCGACGAGCTGGGAGTATCGGAACCGATCGTTCAACAGCAACAATCACTGACGGAAGGTGCTCTTCCCAGGATTCTGGTTCAGTTGCCTGGGATCAGAGATGTGAGAAGGGCGAAAGATATCATCGGACGTACCGCATTGCTCGAATTCCGAATCGTAATTGATGGCCCTATGCTGGAACAGGAATTGTTGGATTCACATGGTGGGCGTGTCCCGTCAAATGCAAAGCTGTTTGAGGATTCCGAACACCGGAAAGCCGGAGAACCTCTGAAGTACATGCTGCAGAAGGATGCAGAGGTCACCGGAGCGGATCTACAGAGTGTGCGTGTGGACAAGGATGATATGGGCAAATGGGCGGTTGCATTTGAACTCAACCGCGCAGGAAGCAAAAAATTCGCGGACTTGACCCAGGCTAATATTGATAAGCGTCTCGCTATTGTCCTCGATGGTAAAGTCCAGAGTGCACCCGTCATCCGGGACCGAATTTCGCGCAACGGGCAGATTTCGGGGAACTTTTCTTTCGAAGAAGCCAAAGATCTGAGTATCGTATTGCGCTCTGGAGCACTCCCGGCATCGGTCGTCCCCGTCGAAGAACGAACCGTCGGACCATCCCTCGGGAACGATTCGATCGCACGCGGTATAAAATCGATGCTGATCGGTGCTCTTCTCGTCGTCGCATTCATGATTGTTTGGTATAAGACATCGGGTGTTCTGGCGGATCTTGGTGTCGTTTGCACGCTGATACTCCTCCTGGGATCACTCGCGAGTCTTCACGCTACGCTTACGATGCCGGGCATCGCGGGAATTGTGTTGACGATCGGTATGGCTGTCGATGCGAACGTCCTGATCTATGAGCGTGTTCGCGAAGAACTCAGGCAGGGAAAGAGTACGAGAACAGCGGTGGCCAACGGATATGGGCGCGCTTTCATTACGATATTCGATTCCAATATCACAACCCTCATCGCTGCGATTGCGCTTCTGCAGTTTGGAATCGGGCCGATCCGAGGATTTGCCATCACATTATCCATTGGTATCGTATCGAGCATGATAGCGCAGATATTTATCGTTCATGTCCTGATGGATGCGATATTGACGCGAAAAACCATAAACAAGGTCTCCATCTGAGATTCACCAAAGAGGCTGGATATGGAACTCTTTATCAATACACATTATGATTTTGTCAACAAGAAGAACTACTTCATCATCGCATCAGTCGTCATCATCCTGATCGGCTTTGGTGCATATTTCGCGCTTGGAGGTTTGAACTACGGGATCGACTTCAAAGGCGGTACTCTCGTTCAGGTCAAATTCAATAAATCGGTAACAGCCGAGGAACTGCGACAGTCTTTGAGTTCGAAGAACCTGGGTTCTTACACAATCCAGCAATATGGACCAGTCGAGAGGAATGAGAAACTGATCCGGTTACCAGTTGCGATCGAGACGGAAGTGGAAAAAATGCCGTCCGTGATTATCGAGGAAGCACTGAAAGAGATCCATGGCGATGACTTTTCAATCGAACGAGTTGAGAGCGTCGGCCCTGCGATCGGAGAAGAGTTGAAACGCAGTGCCCTGGGATCGATGCTCGTAGCTCTCGCCCTGATGCTGATCTATATTGCATTTCGTTTTGATTTATCCTTCGGCGCAGGTGCAGTCATTGCCCTGGTTCACGATGTCCTTTTCACCCTGACTGCATTTGTTCTCACTCAACGTGAGATCAATCTGCCTGTCATCGCAGCGCTTCTGACGATCGTGGGGTATTCGGTCAACGACACGATTGTTGTTTACGATCGGATCCGTGAGAACATCCGGTTGATGTCCCGGGAAAAGTTTCCGGATATTGTGAATACGAGTATCAACCAAACTCTCTCGAGAACCATATTGACATCGGGCACGACTCTGCTCGTCGTCATCTCTCTCTTCTTCTTTGGTGGTGAGGTCATCAACGATTTTGCATTCGCTCTCCTGATTGGTATCTCTGTGGGAACCTACTCGTCCATCTTCATCGCGGCTCCGGTCGTTCTGGCCTGGCGTGGACAGAAGACGGTGAAGAAAACCGCTTAAAAAAGTCTCATCGCAGAATGTGAAAGGGACGATATCGGGTGGGTGACCTGTTCCAGGATGTACGCGGTTCCACAAATGACGGAGGCTGCGGGTTTTCAACTTTGCTGATTGATAAACTCGAGCAGTTTGCATCGCTCCATATGGCTGAACGCCGACGAGTGAGCGGTGAACCGCTTGTGGAATATGCACGGCATGCGATATCGAGACTGTGTGCATTGAATCTGGACGCCCATACCGTGATTGCGGGTGCGGTTTGGCAATCTGTCGTGCTAAAGCCCGAATTAATTGATGATATCGAAAAAGACTTCGGAGCGGAAGCATCAGAACTGGTCAGGCGAGTCGGAAAAATCTCTGCGATTGATTATTCAGCAGGAGAAGGCGAACAGGCAGAGCAGTTTTGTAACCTCATCCTCGCACTGGCTCGTGACATCCGTGTTCTGTTTGTATTATTAGTCGATCGAGCACATATCCTCTCGGTATCAAACAGATATCAGTTGAAAGACATAGTTAAATTGGCGAAAGAAGCTAGGGAGATTTTTGCGCCTCTGGCAAATCGCCTTGGAATCGGATCTTTGAAGCAAGAACTCGATGATCTCAGCTTTCAGATCCTGGAACCCGAGATCTTTCATGAGCTGAAGCGAAAAGTCGAAGCGAGGAGTGCAGACCGCGAGCAATATCTAAAGACGGTCGTGGACGTGATCCGAGCCCAGATGAAGGAGGAGGGCCTGGATATTCAGATCAAGGGGCGACTGAAGCACTTCGATTCGATCTACAAGAAAATGCTCAAACAGAATATCCCCTTTGATGAGGTATATGACCTGGTCGGAGTTCGGCTGATTGCCGAGGATTTGAAGGAGTGTTATGCGGTGCTCGGAATCATTCACTCCTTGTGGAAACCCATTCCCCGGCGCTTCAAAGATTACATCGCGATGCCCAAGCAGAACATGTACCAGTCTATTCACACGACGGTAATCGGGCCTTCCGGATACCCACTTGAAGTTCAGATCAGGAGCCGCGAGATGGATCGGATAGCGGAATGCGGAATTGCGGCGCATTGGATCTACAAAGATAAACACATTGATCGTAAGTATGAGCATAAGTTTGCATGGTTGCGGCAGATTATGGAGTGGAAGAAGGAGAACAGGGATCCGGTTGAGATGATGGAGATTCTCAAGGTCGACCTGTTTCCGGACGAAGTTTATGTCTTCACTCCAAAAGGAGAGGTTCGAACATTACCGAAGGGGGCAACGGTTGTCGATTTCGCGTATCTGATTCATACGACCATCGGGCAGCACTGCAAAGGGGCGAGGATCAACAATCAGATTGTTCCACTGAAAACCGAACTCGGTAATGGCGATATCGTTGAGATCATCACGTCGGCGACATCACGACCAAGCATGGATTGGCTGGCTTTCGTCAGGACCTCCTCGGCCAGAAGCAAGATCAAACGATTTTTACGCGAGCAACAAAAAGAACGCTCGATTCTGACTGGTCGCGAAAACCTGATCAAAGCCCTCAGACGCCAGCGGATGCTGACTGAGGGGATTTTTGAGTCTGAAGTGTTCGCGCAAGCGTGTTCGAGGCAGGGGTACAAAAATGCCGACGATCTGTTTGCCGCTTTGGGGTTCGGTGAGATCACTGAACTGCAGGTAATCAATCGGTTGACCACCGAGTTTGCGGGGAAAAAACCGGATCGGGAAGCATCCCGTAGTTCCTCTCAGCGGGAGTCAAAAAAAGTTCGAATCGGGCAGAGTAGTGACATGATGATGCGCTTCGCGAGATGTTGCGAGCCTATTCCTGGTGAGAGTATTGTGGGTTACATCACGTACGGGCGTGGTATAACGATTCACTCTTCAACATGTGTAAACCTGACGAAGTTGGAGAAAGAAAGAGTTATCAAAGCCGAATGGGAGAAGGATGACCGCCCTGCATATCCGATCCGGATAACTTTCCGAGGTTTCTACCAGCCAGAGTTGATTAATGAGTTGACGCGCCTGATAGAGCGATTTAAGGCAAAACTGGTGTCACAACGAATAGAAACCTCCGGTAACTTGCGGATGCGAGGTGAGATACAAGTCGAAATCTCTGAATTTTCAAAAATTGAGCAGATGCTGAGTGAGTTGAAGAAAATTCAGGGTATTATGCAAGCGAACCGGATGAAATCCCGAAAAAAATAAAAAACCTGCTAGGCTTTTTGAACTTTCCCTGCTGAGATGCAGGCGGTACAGACCGTAATACGTTTGGACTGTCCGTCGATGATGCAGCGTATTTTGTGAATATTGGGGTTGAATCGTCGATTGGTGACATTATGAGCATGGCTAATCTTATGACCGAATTGGGGACCTTTCCCACATATTTCGCATTTTCTGGACATGATCAATCTCCTTCATTACCTGATTCGAGAACGCCACAGCCTGAGAAACTTAACATTTGGAACCCATGAGGTCAAGGAATATCTTTTAGATGTCCAGTTGCTGAAGAGGAATCAATACGTCAGAGTGCCTGGATTTTAACAGGTTGTGAACATCCGAGAAATTCCTTGACTCAAAGCCTTGCGGATGCTATCTTTACCATTGTTTATGGACTAAGAAAACACGCGAGAGCAGCTCCGTTAACCCCTACATGGAAGGTAGGATATTTCATTGTTAGGGTTTGGAAAAGGCAAGCAACTTATCGGTTTGGACATCGGTACAAGTGCTGTTAAAGCCGTTGTCCTCAAAGATCACTACAAGACATTTCAACTCCAGGCACTGGGCATTGAACCTTTGCCTCCTGAAGTCATTGTCGATGGGGCAGTGATGGATTCGGCGATTGTCATCGAGGCAATCCAGAAGATTTTAGGCACGCAGAAGATTCGTCTGAAGAATGCAGCCATCTCAGTATCGGGGCATGCCGTCATCGTGAAGAAAATCACTCTGCCTAAGATGTCTCAGGAAGAACTAAGTGACTCTATTCACTGGGAAGCCGAGCAATACATCCCGTTTGATATTGAGGATGTGAACATCGACTTTCACATTTTCGACCGTCCGTCCGGAAGTGACTCGACTGAGATGGATGTTATCTTGGTGGCGGTTAAAAAGGACAAGGTCAATGATTACACAAATCTGGTACGACAAGCTGGATTGAATCCGGTCATTGTTGATGTGGATGGCTTTGCCCTGAGCAATCAGTATGAAGTGAACTATGGAGTAGAACCGGATAAGATCACGGCCTTGATCGACATTGGAGCCGGTGTAATGAACATCAACATCATGCAGGGTGAGATGCATATGTTGTATAGGGACATTTCGATCGGAGGCAATCAATTCACAGATGCGATTCAGAAGGAATTGAACGTATCATTCGACCAAGCTGAGCGACTTAAGATGGGAGAAGTGATCGAGGGTATCAGTCATGATGCGGCAAATGATTGCATCAATTCGGTTGCGGAAGATATCAGCCACGAAATTCAGCGATCATTCGATTACTTCAAGGCGACATCTTCCATACCGACAATCGACAAAGTCGTTTTAACCGGAGGATGCGGTAAGATTCGTGGGGGAGGAATCGCGAAATTTCTCCAGGATTCTTTGAACATTGAAGTGGTCGTTGGCAATCCGTTTAACAACATTAGCTTCAACGAGAAAAAATTCGATCCTGTCTATATTCAGGAAGTAGCTCCTTTCTGTGCTGTTTCAGTCGGACTTGCGCTGAGGAGAGGATAAGCCATGATCAAGATCAACATGATTCCGCACGAAAGGAAGAAAACTTCCGTCGTCGCGGTTGAACTCGTCGCGGCAGGCTCATTACTTCTGGTCATTATCGTCGGGATAGGAATCTGGTGGAATCATCTGGACAGCACGATCAACGAACAGAAGCTGTCGATCGAGAAGAAAGAGAAAATCGTCGCTGATCTGCAAGTGATCATCGATCAGGTTCAGAAGTTTGAGAAAGATAAACAAACACTTCAGAATAAACTGGATACCATCCAAAATCTGAAAAATTCTCAAAAAGGACCTGTTCAGCTGTTGGATGAGCTGGTTCGGAAGCTTCCGGATCAAATCTGGCTTTCCAGTCTGAAAACTGCCGGAACACTGGTAACAATCCGCGGCTTTGCGCTCTCGCAAAACAGCATCGGAGATTTCATGGGAAATCTCGATACATCGCCTTTCTTTGAAAAAGTGACGCTGAAGTTCTCGTCATTGAAGCCCGTGAAAGGAATAGATGTATACGAGTTCGAACTGGATTTCCGAACCAAGGTCTGAGGGGGACAGGCAATGCATCAGTGGATGGAGACTTTGGAAGCGTATCCGGCGTATCAACGCTATATTATCGTCGGATTCCTGGTATTTCTTCTGATCGCAGGTTTTTGGTATTTTAAGTACAAACCGGCAACCGAAGAGATGGCGAAACTCGACAAGAAAATCGCGGAACTCGATGACAAGATCAACAAAGGCTTGGCTATGAAGGATAAACTGGAAGAATTCCGAAAGGAAGTCTTCCAACTGAAGGATAAAATGCGTTTGGCTGCCGAAGTTCTTGGGAACCGTCCCAACGTGGATCTGCTCGTCAAATCCATGGAAAATCTCGCACATCAGTGCGGACTGAAAGTCGATCGCTTCCAGCCCTTGCCGGAGAAGAAGAAAAATTTCTACGGTGAAATCCCGATCACACTCAAGGTGTTCGGTTCATACCATGCGTTGGGAGCTTTTTTCGATAAAATCGCGAACGAAACGCGGATCATCAACGCATCAGATCTACAGATCAGTACGGGTAAGACGAAAGATGGATACACCATCGCTTCGGGCTGCCAGCTTACTGCTTTTTGGTACATCACGGAAGAAAACCAACCCCCGGCCTCTCCACAGCCCCCTAAAAAGCCGGCAGGCAATAATAAAAAGTAGAGACGAGGTCAAGCGATATGAAACGTCAAATACTTGGGATGATTATGGTGGGAATTATACTGGTGGCAACTGCGAATCTCTATGCACAGACACCGCCGATTTCCTCGCCATCAACCCCGGAAACAGCTCCTGTCTCGTCCCCGGATGCAGCCCCGGCTCCCGACAATCTTCCGATGGCTCCGCAAATGCAAGTTGAAAACGATGATAAGTTCCACTATACTCAGTCGGGTAGAGATCCATTTGTATCATTGATCGAGAAGGGCAGCGAGGAAGGCGTGAACCAAGGAGGTCTGCCTTCCATGCTAATCGCAGAGTTGGCCCTTCAAGGGATTCAGATCGGACTGGGCAAAGTGGCGATGTTCAAGGGACCTGACAACAATGTTTATGGGATGCGAATTGGTGATGCATGCAAGGATGGTAAACTGATCGAGATACAGAATAATCGGGTTATGTTTGAGAAGATTGTATTTGATGAGTTCGGCCGAGAGAAAGAGAAACAGCAGATCGAAGTTTACCTTCACCGCTAAATAGGAGGAGGATCATGGTTTCGAAATTCAATTCACAGAACATGCGTACACGTTTGATTCCTGTGCTGGGCCTTGTCTTGGTGGGGCTGCTCGTCCCGAGCATGCTCTTGGCCGCAGAACCTGCTCAACAGGACGCCAAACCGGTTATCTCAAAGATCGAAGTGCGATCTGCGGCTGCCGGTGAGGAGGTGCTGATTGTGTGGGATCGTCCAGCGAAGCATTCCGAATTCTTGCTTTCGGATCCGCAGCGACTCGTTGTGGATCTCGCAGATTCCACGCTTGCGATGGCTGATGCGAAGCTCAATTCCACCTACAAATACCTCAAGGATCTCAAAGCACAAGCCGTTGAGGAAAACGGTAAGTCTCTGGTTCGCATCGAACTGCTTCTGAAGGAAAATACCTCATACTCCGTAAAGGACACGGACGCTGGTCTTTCTGTCGTTTTCGGAACAGTCGATGCCGGAAAAGCCAAACCATCTGCAGATGCCCGTTCAATGACTCAATCGCTGCCAAAGGAATCTCCTGCCGCCGCTGCCGAAACTGCGATGGCTGAATCGATGCCGGAACCAGCTCCTGCATCCACCGGACAGAACATAACCGATGCTTCGACTCTCTACGGCATGACCACCACAAACAAATACAAAGGGAAACCAATCTACCTCGATCTGAAAGATGCCGATCTGCTCGATATCTTCCGTCTGATCGCGGAAGTTAGTGGTTTCAACGTTGTTGTGGACCCGGACGTCAATGGCAGAATCACGATTCGTATGGATGAAGTTCCTTGGGATCAAGCCTTAGAAGTTATCCTCAAGAACCAGAGCCTGGGTAAGGAAATCGAAGGGAACATCATGCGCATCGCACGGAATGAAAAACTGCGCGATGAGAATATCTTGAAAGAGCAACTGGAAAATGCCAAACGGCGTGCCGTACCAATTGAAACGGTAATCCTTTATCTGAGTTATGCTGATATCAACATGATGGAAAAATCGGTCCAAGTATTTCTGACCGAACGCGGTTCGATCCAGAAAGATGTTCGTGTTAATGCCATGATCATTCGAGACACACGCAACACTCTCGACCAGATTATGGAAATGATTAAGATACTGGATGTCCGCACACGACAAGTCGCCCTGAACGCCCAGATTGTTGTGACGAGCAAATCATTCACCCGAGATCTCGGTATTGCATGGGGCGGAAAGTTTGTTGCGGACGCCGTACATGGCAA
Organism: uncultured bacterium; assembly: GCA_964472395.1. Taxonomy (GTDB): domain Bacteria; phylum CSSED10-310; class CSSED10-310; order CSSED10-310; family CALFER01; genus CALFER01. The sequence continues at coordinate 11,519 of CAYYMM010000010.1, forward strand.
CACGACAAGATATCGATTCCCGAATAACTACGCGATCGATTTTACTGGATCCAGTGATCCGAGTACTGCACCGGATAACAAGTATGCAGTCAATCTCCCCAAAGGAGATGTTCTGCTCGGCCTTTCCTTCGGAAACATCCTTGATACTTTAAAACTCAATGCTCTACTTTCCGCATCGGAATCCGAAGGTCTTTCGAAAACGATCTCACATCCCCGCGTGACTACAGCCAATAATCAAGCCGCATCACTCTCGAGCGGCGTCTCCATTCCCTACACCGTCAATGTTGGGGATTCACCAACCGGTCGAATTAATATTCTTGATGCCAAGACATCCATCGTCATTACTCCCCACATCACCAACGATAATTGGATCTCGATGAACATCAACCTCACTCGCGACTTCCCAGGCGCGAATACCGATGCTGGTCCGATCATCAACCGGAATAACGCCACGACTCAGGTTCTCGTCAAAGACGGTGATACTCTCGTCATTGGTGGCCTGAACGAAACGCAATTTGGCGACAGCAGCGATCGAATTCCTTGGCTCTCACAGATCCCGATTCTTGGCTACCTCTTCAAAAATTCAAGCAAACAGAATAACTTCAAAGATCTTCTTTTCTTCATTACCCCGCAGATCCTCGAAGAGGGTGAGCGGGTGATCAAAACCGAGACTTTCTAACCCGCGAACGCGGAGTTGATAAGGAGAATGGCGATGAGAAAGATGTTCTTGATACTCGCCACAGTAATCATGGGAGCGGTTCTGATGCTCGGATTGAGCAGTTGCGGAGATGCGGGTGGAAAGGCGAAAGATGTTTCTCCCGTATTTCTTGTAGTCACTTCGGCTTCCGAGCAACTCCAGTCGGATCTGTGCAGAATTGACGACGAAGGAAATATTACCATTGTTGAAGATGAGATCTCATTGACCGCTCGTGTCTACGCAAAAGATCCGGATGATGAAGTCGATGAAAGCAACTACATGGATGTGATACTGACTGGATATGAGGTTAAATATAGCCGACGAGACACAGGTACTGCAGTGCCTAAGTCCTTCGTTGGAAGTTTAAACTCCTACTGTAATTTGAACGATGAAACTGCGTTTCCAGTAGTTTATTGCCGCGCCAGTCAGAAAGAAATGCCACCACTATCCTACATTTGTGAATATGGATACGAACCCGAGACCGGCCTCCCTGAGATTCATACGTCATGCACAATTACGGTATGGGGCCGAACTCTTGCCGGACGAGAGGTTGTCTCGAATCCTGTATACATCAACATCAACTTTGCCAACTGGGCGGATGACGAGGAATAGGAGGATTGCACATGATGCCGAAAAAACCATTTGTGATTCTGTGTGGTGTCGCAATTCTCGTCATGCTTGGAATATATGGATGCTATTATAATCTTGATGACGAGAAACATCCTACCGGACCGGATCGAACCGGTGTCCAGGGATGGAAACTCTATGTGACGGTGAATCCTTCTACTGTTCCTGCTAACGGTACCGCAACCATGAATTGCCAGGTCAAATTCTGGAATCTCGATGATAAATCCGGTATCGCAAACCAGGATGTCTACCTCTCCATTCGTGAGCTTTCCGGAGCAGGAGCGAGTCCAAGAGAACTGAAGTTTGCTGATGGCTCCGTGACGCACATGATTCGCACGAATGATATGGGCCTCGCGGATATCACCCTCTACGCAGGGTACATTCAGAAGGGCATCGTCGACAAGAATTTCGTGATCTGGGGTGAAGCAACCGTCGATTACGACAACAACGCTCTGAGCTTCTATGACTCACACTCCGTCAGGTTGTACAACCCATACTATGATGGAAAGGCAACCCCCACTCCCAAACCGGGTAAAGACACAACCGTGCCCACAGCCGCATTTTACTGGGTCCCGGATGAACCGGAACCGGGTGAACAGATCACTTTCAAGTCGACTTCTTCTGACAACGGTGACCAGGCTCAGATCATCGAGCATACCTGGTACTTCCCGGGTGATCGGACTTACAGCGGACGCGAAGTGCGCCACACTTTCGACGATGCTGGAAGTTACACGGTACGACTGGTGGTCGAAGACGACGACGGTGATTATGACTCGGTCGTTCAGACTGTCGAAGTTGGAGATCCGGAATAGATCGATCTATCGGTTGAAAGCTTAGCTGAAACGTTGACAAATCGCGAGGATGCCCATGATAATATGGGCATCCTTTTTTATTAGGAGAACTTGTGAAGCGAGACACAAAAAGAATCCGAAAAACAATCGCAAAACTCGAAAAGGATTTGCTCAAGGACACCAATCCCGGTAACTTCATGCATCTTTCGGAAGAGTATCGAAAACTCGATGAACCCACGAACGCAATTGCAACACTTCGAAGGGGACTCACGGTCCACCCGGAAAGTGCTTCCCTGAAACTGGCTCTCGCAAAACTCCTTTTCGCTTCCCAGAGCCTTTTTGAAGCTCGCGCACTGGCCGAATCCGTACTACAAAAAAACCCGGATAATCTCGTGGCCAGAAAACTGCTCAACGAATTACCCACGATTGATGCAGACGACACTCCTGTTCTGGAAGCTTTTGAACAGGGAAACACGACTTTGGAATCTATTCCGTTACCGAATGAGATGCCTCAGACTCAGTTGCCTGAAGATGCGTTGACGGAGAACTCGGATCTTCTTGAGAAAGCTGTCGAGTTACTTCGTAGCCAGAAGTTCGAAGAGGCAGTAGGCCTCTTCAAGGATTTTCTCGAACAGAATCCTGACAATGAAATCGCCAAAAATGGCTTCACAATGGCATATGCCGCATGGATCGAGCAGCAGGGGATTTCGGAAGAATCTCAAGACGATCTGGATACTTCTCCGAGTGCGCAGGGTAAAAGCGAAATCGAGAAACTAAGATTCACTCAAGGGTATCTCCAAATGTGGTTAGACGCGATTCGCGAAGTGCGGAAAAATCGCTCAGTTGGAGCGGACGTTTAGCCATGCGACTTCTGGTGCTGCATGGTCCCAATCTGAATCATCTCGGGAAACGTGAATCCGGTTATTACGGCTCCGACAAATTGGAAGATCTGGATGCGCAAATCTGCGAAGAAGCCAATCGAGCTGGAACGGAGATAGAGTGCCATCAGAGTAATAGCGAAAAGGAATTGATCGATTGGATACAGACAGCGTCAGCACAATTCGACGGAATCGTGTTGAATCCTGCCGGGTTCGGTTACTCATCGATCGCACTGCGCGATGCGATCCTTGCGTCACGGCTTCCGGTCGTTGAAGTTCATCTGTCGAACATCCACGCGCGTGAGACTTTCCGCCAGCGGACCCTGACATGCGATGTCTGTGTGGGGCAGATCTGTGGGTTTAAATCTATGAGCTATGTGCTGGGGATTCATGCACTCATCGATCATCTGAAAAAAAATGACACTGGCCCAGTCGCGTGAAATTCGATTCCGGGTCGAACAATTCAGACAAACGTTCCACCGGGAAGAAATTGACGCTGCGTTGCTTCTGAAGCGGGCAGACATCACATATTTTACCGGGCAATCCGTCCATTATTCTGCATTACTGGTGACAGCTAGACGGATCGTGCATCTGGTGCATGCGACTGATTATGAGTTTGCACGCCTCCGGAGCTTCCGTGAGATTGAGCTGTTTCCGTTTTCTGGTTTGCTGGAAGATTGCTTACAGGAATGGTTCACACAACTGGCCTTTACCCGATGTGGATTCGATCCGCTTGATATGAATGTTCAATTGTTTGAACATCTGGAGCAGGCAGGACACCTTGATCGGATGATTTCCAAACCTGCGCTGACATCTGCAATCCGGGAGATCAAGAGTAAAAGTGAGATAAAAGCACTTGTACGGTGCGCAGAGATGACATATCGATTGATTGAATGTCTCGTGGCTGACGCTCGTGAAACGAACACCGAGAAATGGCTTGTTGATCGACTGATCCAGCGGGCAGCTTCTCTGAAGTGCATCCCAGCTTTCAACCCGATCGTTTGTTCGGGAACGAATTCATCCATGCCCCACGCTCAGCCAGGTGATGACAAAATCGGTCGCGGGGTTCTGACGATCATCGATTTTGGTTTGATACACCAAAACTATTGTTCGGATATCGCTCTTACTTTTACGATCGGTCGTCCATCGGTCTTGAAGCGCAAAGTGGTCCGCAACATCTGGAGTGTGCTGACGGGAGCGATTTCGCGATTTCGGACCGGGGATTCCATCGGAGATCTTGGAGCATGGATCCATACGGAAATTGATCAGCGAATCGGTCGAGATGCTTACATCACACCGCCAGGACATGGAATTGGAATCGAACTTCATGAATCGCCGTTCATCCATTCAAACTCGAATAAAAAACTTCTAGAGGGTATGGTTTTTTGTCTGGAACCAGGTGTATATATTCCGGGTTGGGGTGGAGCTCGTTTCGAGATGCCTGTTCTCGTGAATCGTTTCGGCCTTGACCCGCTCGTTCGGCTGCCATCGCAGGACTGAAAAGACATAACAGGAGGCATTGTATGTTTGATACATCTGAATTTCGCAATGGATTAAAGATTGAGTACGAAGGGAATCCTTATCTCATCATTGAGTGTCAACATGTCAAGCCGGGGAAAGGCGTCGCTTTCGTAAAAGCCAAACTAAAGAATCTGAAAACCGGAAACAACCTGGAAGTCAATTTTCGTTCAGGGGACAAAGTCGGCAGACCGGATATTGAAGAGAGGGAGATGCAGTATTTGTATCGCGAGGGAGATTTGTTTTACTTCATGGACAACGAAACCTACGATCAGAAACCTCTGACGGAAGAACAGCTTGGCGACAGCCGGAAGTTTCTGAAAGAGAATGGATCGGCTTCGGTTCTGTTTTATCGAGGCGAAGCCATTTCGATCGAAATTCCTGCCAAGGTGGATCTCAAGATAGTACAGGCTGAACCGGGGATAAAGGGAGATACTGCCCAAGGGGCAACAAAACCGGTCGTGCTCGAAACTGGGGCCATCGTCCATGTGCCATTATTCATCGAGGAAGGTGAAGTGATCCGAATCGACACCCGGACTGGTACCTATCTTGAACGTGTTCGAATCTGAGGAGAATCTGATGGACCTGCAGCTTATAAAAAAACTAATCAATATCGTTAAAAAAGAAGGCGTTCAGGATTTCGAGTGGGAAGAGGAAGATTTCAGGATATCGATCAGGATGTCAGAGAAGGGGAACACAACGGGTGAGTTGATGCAACCTCTCCCCTTGGCGCCGGAAGAGCATTCCATCGAAGGTCCGATCGTGAACGAACCACAAAAAATACCGGATAATCACCGATTAATCACAGCTCCTCTGGTTGGCACGTTCTACCGCGCCCCATCCCCAACCGCCGCTCCATTTGTGAAGGAAGGGGATACCGTTGAAAAAGCGCAGGTTCTTGCCATCATCGAAGCGATGAAGCTTCTTAACGAATTGCCGGCAGAATTCCCTTGTATTATCGTAAAAGTTCTCGCGGAGAATGCGACTGCCGTCGAGTTCGGTCAACCGCTTTTTGAAGTTCGACCACTTTAACGATCATCGTAAGGACCGCGTGTTCGTCGAACACCCAATCGACGCATGAAAACACTTGTGTTTACTCCAACATGGAATGAAGCTTCGAACATCGAAGCCTTGATCCGTGAAATCTTCCTTCAGGTTCCTTTTGTTCATCTCCTTGTAGTTGATGATCAATCGCCTGACGGGACCGGACAGATCGCGGAATCGCTTAGATATGAATTCCCTAATTTATATGTTTTAAATCGACAAGGACCTCGAGGACGCGGGTGGGCCGGGATTGCAGGTTACATTTGGGGCCTTGATCACGACGCAGATTACATAATTGAAATGGATGCTGATTTTTCGCATCAGCCCAAGTATCTGCAAGGATTGATCAATGGCTTGGGTCAAAGTGATGTCGTAATTGGGTCTCGATACATGCCTGGCGGGCAAGATCTCAGACCAGGTGTACTCCGAAGGATAATCAGCCGACTCGCTAATCAATACCAGAAATGGATGTTCGGAACACATGTGCGGGACTGTACATCCGGATTTCGCGCCTACCGAGCATCAGCGCTCGAAGCGATCGGAGTAAGGAATCTCGATACATGGGGGCCAGCCATCCTGTCGGATGTCTTATACCGATTGATTCAGAAAAATGTTTCTATATCGGAGATCCCGATTGAGTTTCCGGATCGCGAAAGAGGTCAGAGCACACTGACCATGAAGATTCTATGGGAGGGGATCTGGAATGTCGCAAGGCTCAAGATGAGAGGCAAAGATATCACCCGGATTCACTGATCTTTGTCCAATGAAGGATGGCGGTATTCAGACCAGATTAACAAGAGGAAGACAATCAAAACGGGGATGGTTCTAAATCCATAGTAGATCAAATCCTGGAAAGCACTCCAGGTTTCCTGCGGCATCGATCGCATGGGATTGTTGAACAAAAAATAAGGCGTCGGTGACATATGAAACAGTGCGGGTATCAACCATCGCGCACGTCTTGAGCTCGCCACGAGCATCGTATATGCCGGAAGCATCATGATGTAATGATGTTCCCATACAAACTGGTATGTGAGGAAGTACACGCAGATCCACATAGGCAGGGCGCGCAAAACATTGATCCTTTTAGGAATAAATGTCGTTGCAATCGCTGTTCCGATAATCACGTATTTCCAGAGACTCAAGACGTTCGGTAAAACATCAGGCGGTAGATCGGTGTTTTGCCAGAGAGACACGATCAGAGCGGTGAAACCCTGGCTATTAGGTCCGGCTGCGATAAACTTGTGATGAAAATAGGAAGCGAACTCCGAGAAACTGCCAGGAACATAAAAAAAGTAAGGAGCAGAGAGGAAGAACATGACGAGCATGAGCGCAAGAATAGACTTGATTCGCCAGAGTTTCATCCAGATTGGCAAAAACAGGATTGTATTGAGCTTCCACAGAACTGACATCCCATAGAAAAAATCCCGGTGGGCAAACTGGGACCTGCGCTCAGCGATAGCGCACAGGAGTAACAAAGTCACGGTGACCATTGACTGCTGTCCGATGTGCAGTTCAACGTAGTAGGGGGTGAAACTCAGCCATGCAGCCCGTGTCAATCGAAGCAGATTTGCATCCGTGAAAAGCTTGCGCATCGAGTGCAGATTGAAAAGCATCATAATCTCAATGCATACAATCCAACACCAGTAGGAGGTCCATGGTGAAGTAATCGAGAGCAATCCACCATAGAACACGGCGTAGTAAGGTAGGTATCGAAATCCTGAGAAGTAAGGAACGACGAGGTGTTCGGTTCCATATCGATGCTCCCGCACTCCATAATAGACAGACATCCCGTGCCTGAAATTGTACCCCGCCTGGTAGATTGAAAAGAAATCAAGACCGCGAGGGACCCGATCCGTGTCATGAAAAAAAGGATCCCAAAATCCTTTACTGGCTGGCTGTTCGATCGGATGGCTTCGAGATCCGCTCAGGTTGACATCGTGTTGAAGTTCAAAAGGTTCTGAGAACAACGAAATGAGGAGAGAAAGATGAATGATGCATGACAGGAGAAGAGCTGTCCAGATCAAAACGGAGGATGTGCGAATAGGAGTCACAGGTGGTCAGTCTGTATCAGTTGGCGGGTTCTGTGTTGATGCAAAAATCATGGATCTGGATTTGGAGAATCTCCCGGCCATTCCAAGTGTTGATTTCTGGGGTTGCAATAACATCGAAGGAGGGCGCGTTATGAAGAAGAACACCAGCAGGGCCGAAGCCGAAAGCGATTCCATCAATGACCTTGTGTCCGTCTGTGACGACCAATTTCAAATGAGCGCCCTCTGAGCCGACTGTGCGAGGAGAATAACGGTTCATGATGCTTCGCATTCGGAATCGCGGGCGGGGATTTCCAAGCCCGTAAGGAGCGAGTTTCTCAAGTTGACGAACGGTACTGAAGGTCAATTCGTCCAAGCAGATATCCGAATCCACGGTGATTTTCGGGGCAAGGTCCGTATCGCGCAGTTTCGATCGTGCGATCGCATTGCACCTGTCTTTGAATTCAGCCACCTTTTCGGCTCGAATTCGAAACCCGGCCGCGATTTGATGACCACCAAACTCCAGAAGACAATCCTGGACTTCATTCAGGCAGTCGAAGAGACTGAAGGAAGAGATACTCCTGCCACTTCCCTTGCCGACTCCGTCCTTGACGGAGATGACGCAGCATGGACGGTGGTACTTATCCGTAATCTTCGATGCCACAATTCCGATGACACCTTCATGCCAATCCTCTCCGGAAATGATAATGAAGGGGTTTTTTTCATTGTCCATTTGTTGGATTGTCTGATCGACAAGCTTGATTATTGATTCTTCGATCGCCTGACGCTTCTGATTGAATCGGTGCAATTCACCTGCGAGTTGAGTCGCCTGGTCATGCGATGATGTGAGCAGCAAGTTGAGCGCATGATCCGGCGTTCCAAGTCTCCCAACCGCATTAATCCGTGGTCCGAGTTGATATCCGATGGCTATGGCATCAAGACGTCGACCATATGGCACATTGGCTATTTTCATCAAAGCTTTCAGGCCAGGTTGTGACGTATTGGCAATTGCTTCGAGTCCATAATGCACCAATACTCGATTTTCACCTGTCAACTGAGCGACATCGGCAACGGTTCCGAGTGCTGTCAATTCGAGAAGAGGGTGGAGTGGGTAATCGAGCAAGCCTTTTCGAATCAGCGCATGCGCTAGTTTAAAAGCCACTCCGACTCCGGCTAATACCGGGTCCGGGTACTCTGATTCCGGACATTTCGGATTAATAATCGCGAAGGCATTCGGCAGGGGTCCATTGGGCTCATGATGATCCGTGATAATGACATCCAGATGATGTTCATTTGCGTAATCTACCACTTCCCGAGACGTGATGCCGCAATCCACCGTGATCAGTAATGCCGCGCCAGATTCCAGTGCGGAATCAACGGCTGTATAGTGAAAACCATATCCATCCGAGAGGCGGTTAGGAACATGTGTAAAAACGTCGACGCCAACAGATGACAAGACCTTTTTAAGCAAGGCAACGGAAGTAATTCCATCAACATCATAATCGCCGCAGATCAGAATTTTTTGTTGCTGACAGAGTGCCTGGGTGATCCGTGACACAGCTTTTTCCATCCCTTTAAAGAGGAATGGATCATGTAACTGATCGAGAGAGGGATTGAGAAATGAGTAGGCGGATTCCGGCGTACAAAATCCTCGTCGACATAAAATCGCTGCCAGGCAAAGTGGAATCTCGAGTTCCCGAGCGATTCGTTGACTTTCGACTTGCGGTGGTGGATCCTGGATCCAAGTTGTCTTCGGTAGAGCACTTACAGCCAAAGTTTTCCCCAATTCAATTAACCTATTATAGTTATTCATCTTTTCAAGTCAATGAAAAACGTCGATATTGACTTGTGAGTGCGAGACTACTTTTAGTTGGGTTCAATGGGAAAATGTGTATCGAGGAACTTTTGAAAACGTTGCCTGACGGCTGTCCATTGGAAATTCCTATCGATGTACGTGCGGCCATTTTGTCCAAGGATTTCACGTAAACGGTTGTTTCTCAGCAGGAGATCAAGAGCCTCGCAGAACTCAAGCTCGTCAGAATAGAACAAACCTCCATTTGAACGCACACAATGATCCCGAAGAACGGCGCTTCGCGCGTTGGCAAGAATGGGTTTCGATTGATGAAAACCTTGAAGCAGTAATATCGAGAGGCTTTCGAACGGCGAAGGCACCACGACAACCTCTGCTGAATTCATCGCAACAGCGAGCTCATTGTCCGGAAGAAATCCCAGGAAACGAATTCGATTCGATTCTTCAAATTCCATGTGTTTTTTACCGGCAAACACAAGTGACCCTGAGAAAGCGGTTTTCTGACAGTATCGCTCAAAAAACAAAGCCACCTCACGGCATCCTTTACCCTCCTCAACACGTCCGATATAGAGCAGCAGTGGGGGGGTCAGATTGTATTTTGCAATAAACTCATCTGCCGTGAGGCTTGACAATGGGATGTCAATTCCAGTCCCGAGATATGCATGCGGCGTGGCAGATGTCTTGAAAAATGAATGAACAAAATCTTGCTCAGGATAGGTAAGATATAGCAAGCCCGCAACTCTGGAAAACAATTCCTTATATATCTCGAGGCGTGCTACAGGTTCATCATGGGCTGTAGGAATCAGGATGGACTTTGACGGGAATAGCGCGGTACCTCGGACTGTGGGATAGTATAGATAAGTAAAAAAAACGAGGCATCGATATTCATGGCCATGGTCCGATATAAACTGGATCAGCTCAGGTGAGACCGGTCCCTGTGCTTCAAGCCAATCCAATTCATCGGCCGATGAATGCGACATCGTCAGCAAGTGGTTAGTTCGGATGTTAAAAGAATCAATATCTCGTTCGGAAGCGGTTGGGCAACGGATAACGCGGATTCCATCCAACTCAGTGATACCGGGTTCGTAAACATTGGCCCAGGTAATATAGTTCGTTGCGCAGGAGGTCAGAACATCGATGGAGTAATTCGGCTTGAGATGCGTGGCCAGCCAGCGACAATACAATTCCGCTCCTCCGTCGACTTCGATTCCGTAACGCTGAATAACAAAGAGAAGCTTGCCCCCAAGAGTCCGATCTGGGATCGGCGGTGAGCAGATGATGTTATCTGAAAGATACAAGGGATCACTTCTGACTAATCATAATTGTGCACAGCAGAACTCGGTCATCTTCAATCGGGCGATCAGAGCGGTTGATCGGAAGGCGAGCTTTGGGTGTGCCTTCTGGATACAGGTTGAGTTCGACGCGATAATGGCCTGCAACGAGATCATCCGGAACGGAAAATCTGTGCTCGTAGGCGATGAACGTGCCGATATCCCACGCGCTACTTGGTTGTCCATGAAGCAGGATGAGATGATCTTCTGAGAATGAGTCCCTGCGCACCGCACTCCGATGTTTGGGAGGAATGGTATCCGGTGAATCTTCAAGTTGAAATGACACGGCGACCTTGAGGTTACTTGTCGTTTGATCGAGTGATCGCCAGAAAGTTCGTAGAATCACATCCCCACCAATCACAAGTGATTCGGGGAGAATTTCATATCCAAGCAGAATGAGCTGTTGGCCGAAAACGACTTTTTGCGGCCATTCTTCGACCCAGGCACGCGCAAACTTGATTCCCTTCTCACGCGGATCATCACTTGCCTCATCGATATCCGCCGGGCGGATTGAATGAGACATGTTGATCTCTACTTGCAGCACCTCCTGCGAATCCATCGCCGGAAGCGGAAACTCGATCGTCTCCCAGTCTGTCGATTTCAACTGGAATGGAATCGGAGTTGTTGCATTTAATGTAATGGTGCCTTTCATGCTGGCCTTTGGGAGGGCAAGCTTTCTAAGTTGTAGCAATACAAATTTTTCAGCACCGGTCCGTTTCAAGAACAGCGTCGCTCGTTCCCGTGTGCTTCTGAATTCCCGCTCTTCCAACTCCAGGTCATACCATCCGGTAAACAGCTTAAATGACTCATCGGATGCCAGGAGATTCGATTTCAATGGTGAACTTCGACGCCATCCGTGTGTATTGCAGCGAGAGCAAATATCGGAAAGATGTCCAAGGAGGCAGTTTTTTCTTAGCGAGAGAAACGGCTTGCTGTACCAGATTGTCTGAAAGCTGTCGCTTGCCAGATTTCCGATGGCTGGCATTGCCACGCCGCAGGGCTTGACTTCTCCGGAAACGGAAATCAGGGGATGATCCCATAATGCTGCACAGTCTTTTCGCCATTCCGTCGAATCGCCCGGAGGAGGGGATTCTCCCCGAAGAAATCCATCCAGATCGTTGCTTTCACTAATAACCGACATGAGTAACTCTGGAAAAACTTTAAATTGAATACGGTTGATCTCAGCTTCAATCAACGTCTTGTACAAACTAAACTCTGCCTGATCTCGGTTATGGAGAAAAGCCGATCGTCCTGCAAACGGTTCCGGTTCGTCGCCGAATGCATACAGATGTAGCGCGGAGGCATCGAGTTGTTTGATGAGATAAAGCATTTGTGGCAATTCATCAATGTTATCGGTCAGGGCCACGCAAGAAATATTGATTTTCGGCGGTTTCCGGTTTTCCCTGGATGCAATTTCCCGAATCGACAGGATCCTCTGCAACGCGGTTTCGAAATCCATCCCATGAAGTTTCTGAAAAGTCTCGGGGGTGGCTGCATCGAGAGCAATCGTAACTTCACTCAAATTGTTGGCAATCAAGCAGGAGACTCTTGCGTCATCGAGTCTCTCCGGATCGCAGGACAGGGCTACGGGGACTTTGAATAGCTGCGCATTCTCCAATAGGGTTATCACTGCGTTTTCCGAAAGCAGCGGATCGGCATTCCCGACGATTTCTATGCGATGAACATATGGAAGGATGCTGGAGGTGATATAATCCAAGATCTCGGTGTTGATTTCCATTAAATCAGTTGGCGGTTGAATCATTGGTAAACGGGGAATTACGGATTGTGGGGATGAAGGTGAGTGAACAAGTTCGATTTGCAGATTTCGAGGAAAGGGAATTCGATCGCTCGAAAGATAACTGATATAGGTTTCATTGGATTCCAGATAGTGCATTCCGTTTTTTTCCCCCTGGTGAGGTCTTGACATCCGGAAGTGGATCATCGGACATGGCAAAAAGATCATAAATCAGTTTCATGATGTGATCAACTAATTCCGAACCAATCGAGAGACGTCTGGATGTTCCGGAATATAGTCTCGGCGAGTTTTTCCCTGTTTGAAACGCTACTCGAAGTTGCGTATATTGTTTTTTTATGTCGAAGAAACATGTTCTCGTTCAGATCCTGATCCCGCCGCTGCTTTTGTTGCTCTTGATGGTATTCTTCAAGCGAAGCGGAGCACTAGCCGGATTTCAGTCGATCGAGGATTACTATCAGCGAGCGGAGATATACAGGAATCAGACAAGCATCTGGTTCACTACTTTCTTGCCGGCATCAATCGGTATCGCTTTGTTTCTCAGTCAGTATCGTCTCATGCTATCGGTATGGAATCGGATCTATGATTACATCATGACGTGTTCGATCTCGCGATTCCTGACCGTCTCTTGTGGCATATCCCTGATCTCGTCCTGTGTGACGGCACTATGGATGATTGGGGCAACCCCTCGAATACTGGATGAATTCAACTATTATTTTCAAGCGCAGAACTTTTCGAATTTCATGTTGTCCGCACCCGCTCCTCCTATGCCGGATCTTTTCCGGTTCCCGTTCATTATTTTCCACGGTGGTCGATGGTTCGGTTCGGTCTATCCGGGCTTTTCTCTATTCCTGGCTGCCGGTCTCAAACTTGGAATTCCATGGATCATCAATCCGATGTTCTCGGCCATATCTGTTTTTGTTATCTACCTTCTGGGACGTGAAACATCGAATGAACAAACGGGACGAATTGCTGCTGTTCTGACTGTGTTTTCACCGTTTCATCGGATGATGGGTGCGATTTTCATGTCTCATGCCAGTGCGACCGCCTGGGGCGCATTGTCTGTCTATCTGCTCTGGCGACATACACGAGACCAGGAAAAGCGACCGATTGTTCTTTCGGTGTTGACGGGATGCTCCATTGGTGTTTTGTACTGGATTCGACCGCAATCAGCTGGAGTTGTTCTTCTGCCGATGGTTCCGATCTTGGTAGGTTTGATTTGGAACAGGAAGCTTTCCATGACTCGTCTGGCTTCGATGATTGCCCCTATTGTGATAGCGGTAGTGCTGTTAGCCGGCTACAATTCAGCTCTGACGGGGGATGGTGACGTGAATCCGCGCTACTTTATCGATCCCGGTAGAAGACTCGGATTTGGCGATGATATCGGAGAACCTCTGCCGGGTGGTGGACGGTCCGGACATTCCCTATCGCGGGGGATTCGAAATGTCTCCGTTTTGTTGAATTTATGGAATAGTGACCTTTTGGGCACTGGTGCTATCGGTATCATCGGTAGTCCGTTACTGTTGGTAATGGCGGCCTTATCGGCCCGATCCGGAAAGTACTACGCGAATTGGGTCATGGCCGGCAGCCTTGTCGTCAATCTGGGGTTGTACCTTTTTTACTATACACCCAGCCCTAATTTTGGACCAAGGTATCTCGCGGAAACGATTCCGGCTTCGATGATTCTGGCTGCTTGGGGACTTCTCAGGTTGGATCGAATCACGCATGCTTTTTCCCCAAGATTTGCCTCGCTCACGCTTACCATTGGCTTGTTGATTTCATTGGGAACGATGCTTCGTATACATACAGCGCATTATGGTATTCTCCCTCCGACTTTAAATCGGGAGCAGATACCCGAAATGCCGAATCCGGCTATCTATCTGATTGATAAGAAAGACTATTGTTTGAACGTATTCACGTGGAATCAGCCGGATTTACGGGGAGATATCTTTATTGTTGATCCTGGTGATCCCCGCGCGCTACAATTACAACGCTTTTTTCCGGAAAAAGCGTTGTTCAGGCTTGAAATACAAGGGCCAGATCAACTCGCTGTTCTACATGAAATACGGACTGGGATCGAAGGAGATACGGATTGAAGATTCTTGGTATTTCGGCATTTTACCATGATTCGGCAGCAGCCTTGGTGATTGACGGGGACATTTGTGCCGCTGCACAGGAGGAGCGATTCACACGTCGGAAGCATGATGCGGGGTTTCCTATAAACGCGGCCCGGTATTGCCTTTCAGAATCCGGAGTGCGAGTTGAGGATTTGGACTACGTTGCATTCTATGATAAGCCGTTCACAAAATTCGACCGTTTGATTGAGACCTATGTCGCATATGCTCCTGCGGGATTTCATTCATTCCTGCGCTCAATGCCTGTTTGGTTGAAACAGAAACTGTTCATTCCCCGCCTCATCCGAAAAGAACTCGACTATTCAGGTATGATCTTGTTTCCCGAGCACCATGAATCTCATGCGGCTTCAGCGTTTTTCCCTTCTCCCTACAACCATGCTGCTTTTGTAACTCTGGATGGAGTGGGTGAATGGACAACGACATCTATTGGCCAAGGCGAGAACAACACAGTCCGTATTTTGAAAGAGTTGCACTTTCCACATTCCTTGGGATTGTTGTACTCTGCCTTCACGTATTTTACCGGTTTCAAGGTTAACTCGGGCGAATATAAACTCATGGGTCTCGCACCATATGGAGAACCACGTTATGTCGCAGCCATTTTGGATAATCTGCTCGAGTTGAAGGATGATGGATCATTCCGCCTCAACATGGAGTATTTCAACTACTGCACAGGATTGACCATGACGAACGCACGCTTCGACAACTTGTTCGGCGGGCCTCCTCGAGACCCCGAGTCAGAGATGACGCAACGTGAGATGGATCTTGCGCGGTCCATTCAGGATGTCACCGAGGAGATCATGTTGAGAATCGTTCGTCACGCGCATGCGATGACAGGAGAGTCTAATCTCTGTCTTGCAGGCGGAGTGGCGTTAAATTGTGTCGGTAACGGAAGAATCCTGAGGGAGGGACCATTCCGGAATATCTGGATTCAACCGGCGTCAGGAGATGCAGGAGGTGCTGTTGGAGCAGCGCTTGCATCCTGGCACTGTTATCTCAATAACCCTAAACCCGAAACATCCGATGGTCGGGATCGGCAAAAAGGCTCATATCTTGGCCCTGAGTACTCAAACGAGGAAATCGTTTCGTTTCTCGAAACCCATGGATTACCTTATGAGGAGATCTCGCGTGAAGCGCTCCCTCGAATCGGAGCCGAAAAGATTGCCGATCAGAAAGTGATCGGTTGGTTTCAAGGGCGGATGGAATTTGGTCCCAGAGCGCTGGGTAATCGATCGATTCTTGGAGATGCTCGGTCACCACAGATGCAGCGAATCATGAATCTCAAGATCAAGTTCAGGGAGAGTTTTCGTCCATTTGCTCCTTCCGTTCTGCGTGAACGTTGTTCGGATTACTTCGAACTGGACTACGACAGCCCCTATATGTTGCTCGTGGCGGAGGTTCTTCCAAAGATTCGCCGGAAGATGACACCTGAGGAAGTCGGATTGTTCGGAATCGACAAGCTCAATATTCCTCGATCCAGCATTCCAGCGGTTACCCATGTCGATTATTCGGCTCGAATTCAGACAGTATCGAAATCGGATAATTTATTGTATCACGAATTGATCTCAGAGTTCGAAAAGAGGACTGGATGCGCCGTGATCGTCAACACTTCATTCAACGTGCGGGGTGAACCGATCGTGTGTACCCCGATCGATGCATACCGCTGTTTCATGAGAACTGAGATGGATTCACTGTTTCTCGGCAACTGCCTGTTGGAAAAAGTGAAGCAGCCTGCCTTCAATGATTCAATTGATTGGAAGCAGGAGTTTCAACTGGATTGAGGACTGATTGATGACTCTGAAGACTATCCTTCACGAACTTGAGACGTTTGATCGGTCACCTGCCATTTTGAGAAAATTCGGGTTCTTTTCCAGTGTCGTTTTTCTGATATTGGCAGCGTTTGGGATCGGGGCGAACTGGGGTCAACCATTCCCGTTGACGGCATGGGCGTTTTTTCTGGTGGCAACATGCCTGTTTCTCCTTGCAATATTTGCTCCGGTCAAACTTCGCTCGCTCCATACGATTATATTCGTGATTTCCTACTGTATCGGCTTGGTCATGAATGTCGTGATCCTTGTCCTTGTATTTTTCGGACTGTTTACTCCAATCGGCTGGGTGATGCGCCTGTTCGGGCGCGATATGCTCGGACTCAAACCCAATCCGGATTGTTCCTCTTTCTGGCGGGAGCGGATAGTTGTTTCCGATCCAAGGGAACGATATCCGCGGATGTTCTAAGAGGATTGAATGAAGGAATCGAACAAAGGGATGGCGCGCGAGTTTTTCGATTTCATGATGCAGACAAAAAAATGGTGGATGATACCGATCTTGGTAGTCCTGCTGTTTCTGGGCACATTGATCATGCTCACAGCCAACCCGGTATCCGTCATGATCTATGCGCTGTTCTGAGCAATCGGTTCAACGCTCTATTGCGGAACGGATGTCCTCAAGACGTTGATGAGCAGAATCTGCATCGGGATGATTCGGATACTCCCTAAGAAACATTTCGAACTGGTTACGTGCTTCAAAGTATCGTTGCTTCTGAAACAGGATTTCCGCCAGGTACATTCGAGTATCTTCGAGTCCGTTCGGGTTGGATAACAACACATTCGAGAACTCGAATTCAGCTTTAACAAGATTCCCGGAGAGGTAATGCGCTTTTCCCTGGAGTGCGTGTATGATCGGAATAGTCGGATCCAGTTCATCCGCTGTGGCAAGCATGGTCAATGCCCCTGTGATGTTCCCCTCGTCGAGAGCGAGGCGGCTGAGATAAATCAGCGGTAGTGGGTCAGAAGGATTGAGTTCGGCGGCTTTTTCGAGAAGTCGTTTCGCGGACTCGTCTCGATCGGATTTATAGTTCAGAATGCCTGCCTGAGTATGAGCACGACTGAAGCTCGGATCCCGGTCCATCGCTTTCTGAAAGAGTGCCAAAGCATCCTCGGTTTTTCCCTTCTCAAGCTTTTTTAAACCCTTCCTGTATGCATTCATTGCAGATGCTTTGATCGCTGTTCCCGGCTTCAGATAAAAGTCAGTTGTTGTTGTGCGAGTCACTGCTTTTTCAAAAAACTTTTCTTCGTAGCGGACATCGAAATAAACAGTTGTTGAGGGGGTCGGTCCTGAAATGTTGACCGACGTGGTGAACCGCGGTAACCCGGTTTTGATCGCCTCGAGCGTGAAGGATCCGCCAGGCAATCCTGAAATCTTGTATTCGCCTTTCGAATTGCTATACCCCCTGCCGACCTCCTGACGGTCTTCAGTGTAGAGCTTCACAAGGACATCAATGACTGGAGCTCCATCCGGGCCGAACACCGTTCCTTCAAGATAATACGCGAGTGAATGCAGTGGGGATAGCATCACGAGTGCGGAGATGACAAAACAGGCTTTATTGAACATCATGAAGTTCCTTCCTCAGTCGAAATCTAGTCGGAGCATCACGGCTTGTCAAACGAAGGAGGGTAGTGCAGGAGTGAAGGTATGAACGGTGATATATCGTTTCGGATTCGATATAATCAATTCATGTTGGAGGTGTGAATGAGCGAGATATATCGGTGCAGTAACTGCGGTCAGCGGATTCGTGAGCCCGGGGATCCTTGTTCCGCTTGTGGCTATGAGGGGCGATCCCATCATGGAACGGGCGAGACTCGATTCTGGGTGATCTTAAAAAACTGGGGACCACAAGCGGACCAACTTCGCGAGGTGCTGCGTCGCTTGTATCGAGTACCTGATGCGATCCTTCAGGAGCAGGAGCTTCCGGTGATCCTGCATGAGGGAAACGATAAGGGATCGGTGCATGAGTTAGAGGTGACGATAAGGCAGCACGGAGGTGAGGTTGAAATTGTCACAGATGAGGAATCCATCGGTCCACTCGGCTCGGACACACACCAAGAGAACAGGCCTCAAAATCGATCCGGTCGAGTATTCTCAATCATCGTGTTTCTTGCAATGGTCGTGGGTTCCATCCTGTCTCAGCATTCCGAAGCATTGCGTGAGTGGCTAGAATCGTGGTCGGGTCGGATCAAACCTGAGAAGATGCATCAGGAAGATCCGTTTGCGCAGATTCAGATCATTGTCTGTGTGAAGGACATTGCTCCCGGCGAGACCATCACCGAAGAAAAGCTCGGGGTTATCGCGCTTCCTCGCGATCAGGTGCCTGAAAACAGCTTTTGTCCACGGGATGTTGGGAATCTGATCGGGCGCAGATCGGTTTCAGGGATTGATCGTGGAGTCATCATCCAAGGGTCGATGATCGATCAATGAAGCATCGACTAGTCAGCGCATTCCGTTCAGAATGTCTGACCGATAATGAAGGACCATCGCTGGGAGTGATCGAATGGGTCTTTGAGAACATTGTGACCGAAGTCCAGACCGACCGGGCCGATTGGCGTCATGAATCGAATTCCTGCTCCGAGCGTTCCTTTCAAGTCATTCAAATGTATCTCATTTGTAGAATCCCAAACATTGCCGGTGTCGAAAAACAGAACACCCTGCAGTCCCCAGACCAGTGGCATGCGGAACTCGATATTCCCGAGCAGAGAGACATTACCACCATCACCTCGGCTCTTGCCGTCGATGCTCACCAGATCTGTGGTTCCGGGGCCTCGGATGTCTTCATAGCCCCACCCTCGGATGGTTTTGATTCCACCAAGTTTGAACTTCTCCTGAAAGGGCAAATCCCGACCCCAACCAGCTCGGAGTGATAAGCCCAGAGTAGTTCGGCGGAACAGTTTCAGAAAGTGATTCGCTTCAAATGTTGTCTTGGTAAAATCGACCTCAGAACCGTATACTGGGCGAGCAAACTCAATTTTTCCTGAGATAAGGGATCCGGAACGTGGATCGCGAGGATCATCCCGGGTGTCGAGTATCGCGCTCGGGGCGAGAGAACCGATTTTGACATTTTCTCGGTACTCTTCCGGGATATCTGCGTCGGGCTGGATGTTGATCGGTCGGTCTTCATCTAGACGATATTCCAGTATAAGACGAAATCGCTCCTTTGTGCGGAAGGTCCAGTTTGCTCGTCCACCGTATCGATACAGATCATAGTCATCCTCCTCGTTAAAATTCCTGAATAACCTGATCTCCATCTGAACTGGAAAACCTGCAAACTCCGGTTCTCTGTACGTCAACTGTGATTTTTCGGCCTGCTCAGCATAGAAGATCGAGGCTCCGAGGAATCGGTTTGTGCCGTACAGATTCGTGGTATAGAGATTCAGATAGGCACTTGCTCCGATATCCGTATTGTATCCAGGGCCGGTTTCCAAAAAGAGACTAGGACGTTCGACTAAAGAAACGAGCAATGTTCGCTCTGAGTCATCGGCTTCTGTAACGAGACTCTGAATCCGAACCGAATTGAACAAGCCTGTCTGGGATAGATTCCGCTGAATGGTCATCATTGTTTCAGAGCAAAACGGTTTGTACTCTACAGGTGGAATTTGTCTGTTGATTAAACCCAGTTTTGTCCGGTAGTAGCCCTTGATCAAGACCTTCCCGAATGTGACGTAACTGCCTTCAGTAATCTCAATTACCAAATCTCGATTACCTATGGAGGAATCGACGTAAGACCATGATGCCGATGCGTCGGGGAATCCGGATTTTTCGTACTCGGCGATGATCGCCTGGATGCTTCGATCGATTGCCGCAGCTTGAAATGCACTTCCGGGATGGAGACCGCTGATTTCCTCGAGCCGATCCTTACCGATATGGAGGTTGCCGATAAACTTGGCCGAACCGATCTGAAAGTGTGCTCCTTCGGAAATCCTAAACAGGATAGAGACGCGTCTGTTCCGATCGTCACGCTCCATCTCAAAGGCCTGAATTACCGGCTCTATGAAACCGTGTTCGAGATAGATTCCAAACAGCGCTTCACAATCTTTCTGAAGGGAATGGCGATAGTATCGTTCACCACGGGTTGTGATCATGTATCCACGAAGAATATCTTCACTGAGCGATTGGTTCCCTGTTATCACGACATCCCTGACTTTGTAACGCTCACCCTCATCGATCCGGTAATGATACACAAATCGATGCTCTTCAATTTCCTTTGTCTCCAGGCTGGACTCGGCATAGGCATAACCGCGCTCCCAGTACCGCAATCGCAAGTTGTGTTCACCTGCGTTCAGTGCTTCGAGATCGGTTGTGTCAAAATCCGGGAATCCAAGCGCTTCCATTTCAATTGATGGTCGTCGTTCAAACTGGCTCAAGCTCCACAATAAATTCCACCAGTGGGATGGTGCATCGATCTGTAGTTTGATACAGGGACCTTCAACGATCGGGACCTTCAGGGAGAATGAATTTGAATCCGGGTGATAGGTGCTTTCGATTCGTTCGACGCGTACGGTCAGGTAGCCCTGCTTCTGGTAGTAATTTTGGATAGACTTAAGGTCAATATCCAGAGCGGAGTGAAGAAACCGCCGGCCTTTTACTGAACGCATCTGCCGAAGCAGTCGTTCATCGGAAACCGCTTCGTTCCCTATAAATTCAACATGATCAATAACAGATGGCGCTCCTTTGTTTATTACGAATTGAACATCTGTGGTCCGCGATCCTTCATTTCTCGTTGAGGTTGTGTCGACCGAACATTTCCCATATCCGAATTTGATGTAAAGTTCAGTCAGTCGTTCTCTGGATCGCTGTAACTTGTTCTCGGAAAAGGCTTCGTTCTGCTTGACATCAATGACCCGGAGAAGTTCCTTCCGAGAAATTCTGCTTTCGAGGCCGTATGCAAAGAGATAACCGGTCTGTTTGCCTTTGAAACGAATCCGATCCACAGTCCACTCAGGAGTCAGAATGAACGTGAGTGCAACGCCTGACAAAAAAGGTTCTGCATGAACTTCGACATTCCCGAAGCGATCCAATTCATGGAGGTTTCTCAAGCTTCTCCGGATCGAATCCGGTGTCAGAATGTCCTTTTCGTGAATGGTCAATGCGTTTATGACTGCAATGGAATCGAAGGGAAAGTCACATGAGAGACGGATGTACTCAACAGGAAGATCATAAAGATCTGGAGCGATAGCTCCGACCCGAGGCAGTACCGTGATGCATAGAATGACTAAAAGTCCGATTCTCATCTGAACTCCCATCGAAATCTGAAGTCCCCTCCAAGAGATCCGTCTTCGTTCCGGCGGCCGATTAAAAAGACATTGTCGGATATCTTATACTCGATGATAAGAAGATCTCCGGTAGAAGCCGTCCGACGTGAATAGGTCACTGACAGATTCGGGTTCAGGTGCTTTTTGACAGTTATACGAGCGGAGGGGCTTTCATCGCTGCTCGAAAGAATCGGATCGATGCTGAATTCATCGAATCCCATCCAATATTTAAACCGTCGTTCGATCTGATCCTGGAGAGAGCCTGTGACATATGCGACACCGCTGGCGATGTAGTCAACGGAATTGTCGCTGAGTTGCTCTGTTGTCTTGCCGATAGCGAGCAATGACCAGAGATCGACATCGCTCAGTGATGGAGAAGAGAATGGACGAACGTAGAAATCCTTGAGCAGAGAACCGGTCATTTCAATCGAAACCCGGTAGTTTTCTATTTCGGAAGTAGCCAGAAGATCCACGATCGGATCAATCGTTTCGGAATCCAGGAAATCGAGCGTTGCCCGTTCAAGCTCAAATTGGCGGCCTTGAAACTCGACTTGTCCGGCAATCGCCTCGATCCGTCCGAACAACTGGGGGCGGGATATCGAACCGCCCAGGGAGAGATCGAGTTTCATTTCGACCTTGGCGAGGTTGTTATCTATCCGAATTCGGTCTGGTGCGAAAATGTGCAGTTTCAATTCGAGGTCGACCGGTGATGGGCTTGTTGCGATAACTTGAGCCGGTTTTCTCTTCAAAGACAATTTGGCTCGTGATTCGCTAACAATCAACGATTTGTAGTTGATTCGCCGACTGTAACTCGACTGGATCAGGTTTATCTCGCCCATCAGAACCGGATTGCGGACATCACCGACCAGGTTCACGTCGATTTCTGCTTCTGACGAAAATCCATCTGGATACTCGAACTCGAGCCTGGGGGATTGAATTCTCAGATCCAGCAGATCTGGAAGATGATTGTGAATACCGAATTCACCCGAAATCCGCGTAAAACTGTTGCCGATGATTCCTTCACAAAATACGAGACGTCCCAGTTTGTGCTGACAATCGATTTCGGCGTGAAGGTCCTCGACACGGACGCCGAGAAGCGGATTTGTCAGATACAGTTCCTGAACGGTGATTTTGCCATTGTAATCCGGGTCCGATGCCGGGCCTCGGATATTGAGGTCGAAAACGGCAGCGCCGGATGCGTTACGGATTCCTGGAACTGTCCGGGACAGAGCATCTAATCGTGCCATACCGATCAATCTTAGGTCGAGGTTGCTGCTGAAATCGATAACACCATCCAGGGTAAATTCAGAATCTTCACTCTGGAAGTGCATCGGATCCAGTTCTATCGATGTTCCAATCAAATCCAAAGCTGCCAAACGTTCGCTCTTGAGGTTGATTCCAAATACCGATCCTTCCAGTTCCTGAATCTCGATTCCGGAACGGATGGAAGTCAAATCTCCCGGGATGAACGAGAGATCGAATCGACCGGTTGTTGTTCCATCAATACTCGATGTGAATCTGTGAATCGGTGATGCCTGGAGCAGGGGCTTGAGGGGCATCGAGTCCAATGTGCCATTTAGTCTGGTTAAATGTGGAGACCGGATCGAGGTTTCGCCGTTGACCGAGCTTGCGCGATCAGCGAAAACAATGTTGAACTGAACGGCTTCCGGGGTATTGAGATCAATTATGGCATGCAATTGTGCAGGGCCGGATGCGTAATCCCGAATGATCAGATCATCAATCTCTCCGTCAATAACACCCTTGAATCGTCTGTCTTCGTCTGTTGCTCGCATTGTGAATTGTGCGTTGCCTGACAATGGGATCGGGAGCCATTTCTCAAAGTGTGACAATGGTATATTTTTTGCGGACATTTCTATTTTAGGTGCTCGGTCAAAAGGTATGTCAGCCGATACCATGACGGATTCCGAATCGCAGTTCGTATGCAGCGTGAGTTCATGGATTCCTCGCTTATCCAGGAGAAAGTCCATGTCGGTTGCCTCGATCGGGATTCTCCATGCGACAATTCCGGGTGTGGTTATTCGGCTGGGAATCCTTTCGGTGTTCGATGGATTGAAGTGGATCATTCCGGATGCGCGGCCTTCAAGATCGAGGGGAATGCCTGATACACGCTCGATGGATTCGAGATCCAATTGATCGATCTCGGCTTTTAGAGCTGTCATGCGAAAGCGATCGCAAACATCGCCTCTTTCCAAACGCAGGTGTCCCTTGACAGAACCTGCATTACCCTCGACAAATACTTCATCGAGTGTGACACTGCATTTTTCAGCATTGCCAGTTACGGTCACTCGGCCCATTTCAGTACGATTCATCAGAATCTCGTTTCCGGATACTACGAATTGAACCTTCGGAAGTTCGGGTGAACCCCGAAGTTGAATACTGGCGTCGAGTTCACCCGAGAGATCCGGAAGGATTGGCCAATCCTTCGAAAAGGCGTTGATACGCTCAATCAAACCCCGGGATTCTGTTTTTTGGACTTCGATCTGTGCTTTCAATGATGTCGAGGTGAACTCAGCGTCCCTCAACATGACAGTGCTTGTGCTATTTCGCATCCGAGCCGAGTCGATCATGAATGTTCGGTTGACAAGTTGGAACCGACCGTCGAAGACAAGCGGTTCAACGCCGCTGTGTTGTGTTGTTTCTGTACCTGAAAACGATCCATTCAGAATGGCATTTTCTGGTGAGAATCCCTCGCTATTCAGTTCAGCCTGAAATCCGAATACTCCGGGAAGAGTGACGGGCACATGTTGTTCATCGAGTGTTCGTGCAAGACTCAGATCGGAGCCGGAAATTTCGAAATGATATCCTTTTCGATCATGTGTGAATGTGAGTAGTCCCAGGCCGGAGAGAATTCCATCGTATAGCGATGCCTGAATATCCGGAAATGAAAATGACCGATTCGAAAAATGAACTGGTGATGCGATCCGTTCGATATTGACCCGATCGACCTTCAAGCCGTCGCTGCACAACATCGAATCGATCGTCAGGTCCCTGGCTAGTCCGCTTCCTTTTATGGTTGCTGCGACTCGGCCTGACATTCCTATCGGCAGGTACAGAGATTCCTTCAGTTCATCAGCTGACAGTTGCACGGTACCTTGAAAATCGAGTCTCGGATTCGTGAAGATCTTGAGGCTGCATCTACCGTTGACACTGGTTTCGCCGGAAGTGGACGACACATGGAAGATCGAGTTATGAACGCCATCGGCCCAGACAAGAGCGCGGACATGAAGGTCGGCTGTCGAGTCGATACGTGATTCAATCCGCGTGTTAACATTTGAACCTCGAATGTCAATTTTCAACTCTTTGACGCCAGGCACCCGATCCGCTCGTAAATTGAGAACCGGTGCATCCACGATCAGATCGGATGGGCGGTAATCGAAATGGAACTTGCCCTGGATCAAATCAAGGTGGTCGATCCGCAGGGTTTCGAAGAATGGGTAAACCAGATGATCGTCGTCCGGATCTCTGTGCTTCTTTTTCGTGCGATCTCGCGGAAAGAAATATAGGTTGCAATCCTCATCTTCCGAGAAATCCAACCGGAAAATCGGTTGATCGATGAATAGATATCGAACATGAAACTCGCCTTTCAGTAGCGAGATCGGATCAAATATACAATGAATCTGTCGGCATTCGCCCAAGGGTTCAGCGCTGAACTTTGAGCCATTCGCGATATGGATTCCTCGGATGCTCAATGTGCCAAGGATCGACAGGTGAAAATGATCCACTCGGATTTCACGGCCAGTCTTTTCAGAGGCAAACCGACAGATTTCCATGACGAGACGTTGTTGGAGATAGGGGACCTGGAATGCGAGCAACATCCCAGCAAAGAGCAGGAGAACGAAGAGAAGCATTCGTCGAACCCATCGATAGATTCGTTTGAAGACGGAAATTGACTTAGGTTGCTTTTGATTCGATGACGTGTTCATTGGATTGTCACTGAAACAGCTCCAGAATTTCCGGATTACCCTTGTTACTCGAAATCACCCTGTCCCGGAGGTCGATGAACATGGAGGGATTATATAGTGATATCTTTAGCAGTGCATCCTGAACCTGTCGACGACGGACGGAGCTATCCGATGATTTGATTACTCTGGGCAATTCTCCTCGATTCCGTTCGCTCCTATCCCATTCCATGCGAATCTCATCGATCACTGACTCCACAAATTCGATGTATCTTCCGGCGGATTCCTCGTTAAACCCTTTGATTTCAAGCAATTGAGCACTATATAGCAACATCTCGGAGTTGCGGTTTATGCGAATCTCTCGGTTTATGGCATCGATCGCGTTTTCGAGATCCGAAGCACTGCCGGTCGTCAAGAAGAGCCGGTGATGATTGATGGCCTGATTGTAATGTGCGCGCTGATAATTGGGATGGATTCGTAGAAGCGAATCGTATAGATCGATGGATTTTTGAGTGTGTCCGGCTTGTGCATGTGCAAAGGCACGGTCGTACTGTAAAACCAGATCATCTCCGAACAATCCGGCAGCTCGATCCAGTAATCCGGTTCCTTCGTCGTATCGTCCAGCCGTGAGAGCTTGTTTTGACTGATAGTAAATGATGTCGGCTTGAATGTGACGCCTCGTCCGAATGGCTCCGCCGATCCAGATCGGAATGAGCAGTAGCCCGATCAATGCCATAATTCGCTTGTGCACGAGTGTCGCGGTTTCGTTTCTCGGCACGGAACTTCCGATGAACGTGATGGCTAGTATCCAGAACGTCCATGGGACAAACCAGCGCATGTTCACGCAGACCAGATTGTGAACCACCAATCCCACACATGCCGAGGTCCAGACTCGGATGCTGAAATCTCCCCGGTTCTGCCAACCGCGTCGGATGAAACTGTAAATGAACCAAGCGAACAACCCCAGTCCGATGAAACCGGTTTCGAGAAGGATCTCGATTGGTTCGTTATGGGCGTGCTCAAGATTTGCTGCATGTTTGAAGCGAACCAGATAGTTCGGATCGCGGAACTGGTCGAATGAATGCGCATAGCTTCCCGCGCCTTTTCCAATTAGCTTTTCGAGGGGACTGAAGTCGTCGCTAAAAATCCTCAGAGACTGTCGGTAAGTCTCGATCCGGAATTGATTAGATCGTGTTAGTTCCGAAAAAAAGCTGCCGGACAGCAGCGCGAGTGTGATAACAGCGAGAGCGATTCCTCCGGTGAAACAAACCATTGTCCTAAGTCTTAGTCGTTGTTTCAGTAGTAGCGCGTAACAGAGCACACCACAAACGAGTCCCATCCACGCGCCTTTGCTCATGGAGAGGCCCAGCGCGACAAGACTGAGGGTGATGGTCAGGATACCGAATACGTGTTTTGAAACTCGTCCGGGATGTCTTGCGATTTCGATAATCTGCGCGGCGATTCCGATGATGAGAAATGCTCCGAGGGCGTTGGGATGACCTAGAAAAGATACAACGCCATCCCCAATCGGCTTTGACCATATGAGCGGATCCAGACCCGCGAATTGAATCAGGGCATACGCGGAAACAATAGCTGCAATCCATGCCAGCGGGCGTGAGGGATGAGTGGCAGGTCGTTGAAGCAATGTACTGGAGGGTAAAACCAACATCAATGCCAGTGACGGAGACAAGCGAATGATTTCATCAATGCTTGCTGTCGGTAAGACTGACCATTGATAACTGAAGAACGTCCAAAGACAGTATAGAGTATAAATCAATTGAAAATCACAGATCGGTCCCGAATCACCGTTGCGCGCCAGAACATGAATTGAAAGCAGGGTACCGCAAACGACTAATGCGATCAGGGTTTTAACACGTGTCACATCCGTCATCCAAGGATAGAAGAGCACCGGTATGCTCAGTACAAACACGTGCACGAGGATGTCTTTAAAACGACTCACGAAAAAGGATGCATGTGGATTGGGGTTGTTTGCCATGATGCACAAAGAATTTTACCAGTAAACAAAGCAGGAGTCGAGATATCGAATCAGGTTGAAGATTCTTGATTTTCTTCTATAATCGATTTGATGGACACGATATGATCAGGGGGATTTGGTGATGAAACTAAGGCAATTCCGGAATCTACTCCGAGCGGTGGTGTGGTTCGGATTGGTGACTCTGATGGCCGGCTGTGCATCCATTGGTCTGTTCGATGAACAGGATCAGGCCAGCAAACTGAAAAATCTGAAAAGAGGGTCCATCTCCGGAGATGGCCTCTATCGGAACGAATTCTATGAATTTGAAGTTCGTTTGCCGAAAGGTTGGACCGGGACTGTGGGGGATCCTCCGACAGTTTTACGCTGCGAGTCTCAGGATAAGTCGATCGACTCCAGTGTCAGGCGATTCGTATCTATCGAGGCAATCGTGAGTTCCTGTCAGGATACCGACACGATCGACACGGTGATCGAACGATACATTCAGAGCAATCAGGCGAGGGGATTCGAGGTTGTATCTCAACGAGATTCCATGAATCTGAAAAAAGACGCTCGAATTTGTGTGATCGGCGCAAAATCAAAGGAAAGTCCCATCAAGATCATGTCGCTCGTGACCAAACGCGATACACGCATCGTCATTCTGGAATGCTCAGCTCTCCGCCCACTTTTCGACAATTTCGAGTCTCAGTTTTCATATGCCGTTTCGAATTTCGCATTCACATCCAAATCTTCCGAAGAACTCAAGGCAACCCCAGTGCCAAGACTGTTCGATCCGCAGATGGATTACTTCAGCTACACCATCGTCGAAGGGGACACTCTGGCGGTTATCGCCCAGACCTACATGGGTACCGACAAACATGCCGATTCGATCAAACAACTCAACACTCTGGATTCACTCACCATCGGTCAGACCATCCTGATTCCCAGAGCTGTCTCATATACGATCGCTCAAGGTGACACGTATGAAGCTGTTGCCAAGCAACAGATGCAGACTGCTGAGAATGCTGCTTGGTTGAAGGAATACAATGAAAGCCTTCCGTGGGAATCCGGACAGACTATCCGCATCCCGTTGTACAAACTCGAGGAACCGGTTCCGCGAGAAGGTTATTATGATCTTGCAAGGCGTATATTCGGCAGATCGGATCTGTCGGATTTCCTGAATATCTATAACGACGGAAAAGCTTTGAATTCGCTGTCGAAAGTCCGATTACCGCTGTTTCTGTTCAAGTATTCTTATTCCTATCGTGTTCAGTCCGGAGACACACTCGCCAAGATCGCAGGATGGGCGACCGGTGATCCAAAGAACGCCAAAGTAATTGGACAGTACAACAATCTTAAGGAACCCTATTCGCTCACAACAGGACAGATGATCGAAATTCCCAAGAACTTAGTCAAGGATCCTTCGGTTTTCGATCGTGGGAAGTCTCGCCCAAAGCCATCTTCAAAGGAACCCAAACCAACGCAACCGCCCAAGCCTGCCGATGCACAGTCGACTCCGCAAACAGAAAAAGAATCGCAGAAGTCACTACCTGGCACACCGACTGCGACACCTTCGCCACGGCCGACCGCAACTCCGGTCCCGGTCGACAGCCGTGGAATCTACGAACCGGATTGATGATGGGGAATGGAGTGTAACGTATGATCACCGGATTTAACTCTGAAGTTAGCTACAATGATGTTGTTTTCCACATCCAGACCGAAGACCGGGGAGTCAAAGCAGGTCGGATCGACACGATCATCTACCGGAGCGGTGGTGCCATCGTGCATCGTAAACAGATTTTTTACAAGGATATTCTGGGCGCGGAATGCATGAATACCGCCATTGAGGAAATCATGCGGGAGATCCATGAGAAAACGATCAATGAAGTCCGAAAAGGTCTGTGGACTGTCGGAGCCTTGATCGTCCCCAATCGCTCATTCCGTGAGGTGGTCATCGGGATACTCAGCGGTGAGACCAGGGTGCCCGGAGTCGACTGACCGCTCATCTCGTATCTATGGTGACCGGGTCGATGCGTCTGCTGGGAATGAACCGGAATGCATCTTCGGTACCAGAAGGGTACATGATCGATGGCAGTATCGATACTCCGGGGAGTTCACCCGGTCGAACGATGAAGAGGCGCTTTTTTAGAGAATCCTCCATATACAGGCTCTGGATCGGAGTCATCCAGTTCCATCTCAAGTTTGAATTCATCAGGCGTGTTTTCTGGAAAACTTCAGGCGGGTATCTGAGATCGAATGCGATGAGAACATCAGCCCCAATCGCACGAGGGGTGATCCAGATTTCATCGTATTCTGCGGCATGAGGTAGAACAGAACGAACGGCTTCCCGAGTGCCGAACTCCCACGCAGCAGCAGAATAATTCGGATACTTTACCTTAAGATCATACGCCACCTTAATCGATTCTGTCAGAACAGCAAGAAGAATCAATACTTTAAGTGGTGTAATGAACCGTCTCCACTTCATGCACGATATATATAAGAAGCCGTCGATAGAAAACATGATCAGCGGAATCATCATAGCGATGGAACGCAGAGCATGCGGATTCCCCTCACCAGATAGAGCTGCAGGAAGTGGCGCGATGAGCAAGAGAAACAGGAGCGGCAGTCGGCGATGATTCCGTTGTTTCCACATCAGAATGATTCCGAGAGGAGCGAGGAGTGCCTGGATTTTAAACAACTGGCCGAACCCCAACTGATGGTGTCTCAGATTTGCGTCACCGGCAATGAAGAGAAATCTGGGTAAAAAGTGCTGGATGTAATTCGCGATGATTGTCTTGGCATTCTGAACGATTGATTCGGATGGGTCCATGACAGACACCTGTTGGAAACGAAGCATGAAGAGCTCAGGATTGGACCAGGCATGGTAGAAGAAGGGAAGCAGAGCCGTGAAGAGGATGGTAGCGTGCACAATGGAATGCCGGATGGATCGGCGGATTATCAGATCCTGCACCCATACGGCAACGGCGAGCATCGGAACTACAATTCGTGCGGCGACATAGGTATAAATGGAAAGTCCGAGGACGAGCCAGGATACCATGTGCAATCTGTGGTCATCCCGATCAAACGCTCGACACCGAATCCAATACCAGAACGCCAGCGCAAAGGGTAGCAGCATGATTCGCTGTCCGGTTCGACAGTAAGGTAGATGCCATGGTAAAAACCCGGCGATCAGCGCGGCGAGCACGGTCGTCCATCGATGTGTCTCGTGCCTCGAGATGTGGACCAGAATGACAACGGTGAAGATTCCGGCGAGTGCGATCGGGAGTCGAACAGCGAAAACGGAAGGGCCCAGGAAGAGAATCGAAACAAGGGTCATGTACCGGTAGGTACCCTCGATATCGTCCGCAAACGACTTGAAATAGAATGGCCATCGTTCGCCGTGTTGATCTGCTCCATTTCGAATGAGACTCCAAGCGTCATATCCTGTTGATGCCTCATCGGGGAAGAAGCCGGCTGGGTTTGACGAGAGATCGTGGAGACGGAGTCCAGCAGAGCAGACCAGAAAGAACACGCAGAAAATCCACGCGGCATGTGATGAGTACTGAGTTGAGAGATATTTATTCAAAAATGACGACTCCCCACCAGATCCCCATGGGTTGGTTTCTGGTCTTGGCTTGTCTGAAAAAAATCCCCATTTTTGAAAAGTGACGCGCATACAGATTGAAGTCAAACACAGCATTTGAGATTTCAGGCGTGGTCACACAGTATACCTTGCGGGTCGCGTCCGAGCCAAGAGATGGAAAGAACAGACGATCCTCTTCGATCATCCGTTCGGTGTGATCACGAGCCAGTTTTCTGAGATATGGATCTTCGATCAGATTCTGCAGGTGATTTGCAAAGCGCGTTGAGTTGATCTGGGATTTCAGAAATTCGATTATTTCCATCGGCGTCGAGGCGGGAATGATGCGAGCGAAATCCTGCACTATGAAGAAATGATCGTTCTTTAATGCGATTCCGAACCCGACATGCGTGATCTCGGGATCCATGATGTTTTCCAGGTGTTTGGGACTTCTGACAAGCTTCTCGTGTGTCCGTCGAATCGATTTCCCAGTGCCGATGTTTTCCGATGCAAGACTGGCCAGAATCGGCGAATCTGCGATCCGATCCGTTAGCTTATGGCCTGTTTCAGGATCTTCATGAGTAGTGACATTGAACCGAACTAACCGCAGGCAATGATCTTGGGCGATCCGATTCAGATCCTCGGATAAAATCAATTCTCCCAGTTGAGCGCTCTTCCTGACCGTGTTTACCAGTTCGAGCATCTGGAGTCGATCACTGTCCAAGGAGCCCAGGCAGTGGGTTCCCAGGAAGATGACCACAAGGGTGATCACTCGGCCCATTACTTCGCCTGGCGCTTTGATCACTGTATGTATCCCAGGCTTTTCAGTTCGTTTCTGATTTCATGGTCCACTTCTTGCGGGCTGATTCCTCGTCGTTCAGGCATGTACTCTCCATATGAGGGTACCTCATGTACCGGATTCTTCCGGGCAAACTCATCCGTGAAAAATTCATGTTTCGGTTGGCCGTCGAGATCCCTGGCTAGAGGAAGATTCATCCATCGAACGATGGTGGGCATTACGTCGATCAGTCTGATCTCCTGACGCTCGGTGATGTTACGAATCCCCTGCCCGCTGGAGATGAATATTCCGTGCGGTGCATTCCAATGCTGGCCTGAAGATGGGTGAATGATCATTGATACCAGGCGATTGAGTGAAATTGTACGCCCCGTGACAGTGACTTCCGAATCCGGACGTCCTACGGACTCTAGTGTGACAAGAATCTGTTCATCCGGTGCAGTACCGTAATCGATCGCCGAAAATATTGGTTTCCCATCGAGTTTTATGACGGACAATCTCGCGATGAGTTCAGCGATGGGATCCTTATTCTGATCCTGTTGGATTCGCTCCAGATGAACCTGAATGCCGCGTGTCAGTCCGACGTTGTGCTTTTTATTGTCGTGGAATGGTGCGGACTTGAGGTCAGGTAACCCCTCAGGCGTGCGGTCGATTAAACCTGCAAATGTTAATAAATCGTCCAAGCGCAAGCCTTCAATGTAAGGAGGCCGTTCGATCATCGGATCCATACCATGATCAGAAACGACACAGATCCGTGCATCCGGTCCCAGATGCTTGAGCAGTCGGCCGATCCAACCATCGAGATAGGCATAGTAGGCGCGAACGAGGCCTCTGGATTCCGGTGGGAGAGACGGAGCACCTGGGAATGGGATGATATCCTGCAAGAATTCATGTTCGAGGATATCGATTCCACGGACGAACACCCCGGCGATCGATGTGTCGCCGCGGGCCAGGATAGTGTCAGCAAGATCGAGGTAGAAACGATCGGTCTGGAGCTTATTAAAAACGAAGTCAGAGAGTATAATACGGGTTTTCTCCGGATTGAGTGCTGATAACTCTGTTTCGAGATCCGACTTGCCGATCCGCCGTGTAGAATCCAGCAAATTGTGTTCCGTTTCAGGACTGATGGATTGGTTGACGCCATTGAAATGGGCTCGATTCGATACCATGATTCCGTCGATCGATTCGGCGGGCCAGGATGCCCACCAGTTCAAGAACAGGTATCGGTGAGATGATTTCAGATTCCATATCGCATGCGCTCTGCGGAAGTCCGACGTGATGGCAAGCTGTCCTGCGCCATCTTCACCAGCTGCAAGCCAATTCGAGATTCCATGTCTTTCCGGAAGCAGGCCTGTGACCATGGAAGTCCAGAGCATCACGGATACGGTAGGCTTGAGGGTTTCCAGCCGTGCGGTGACTCCTTCACGAACAGCCTTTGAAAGATGGGGCATTGCGCCTGATGCACGCATCCTGTCCAAGGCATCCCATCCGACTGCATCAATGCCGAAGATCAAAAGAGGCGCAGGTTGTTCATTCCGGTCTCGGTTGATCCACAGTGCAGCGACGGCAACGAGGATGCACACGAAAGCGACTGCACGGATACCCATCTTCATTTCATTTCCTTCCTTTCCAGATAATACGTATGCGAATCCGGAATGATGAGATTCGGAAACTCCCCGATTCGTTCGTAATAGCGTTCAATTGTTGCGATAAATTCGGATCGAACCGACTCTGGAATCGGTTCGAGGTAGGGAAGCGAAAGCGTGAAAGAGCGATCACCGTAGATTACGATATCGGCAGTTTGCTCGATAATATAGTGTCGCATGAGATTAAAGTTCAGAACATTGTATTCACGGCATTGTTCGTCTGTCCAATCCGGGAAGAGATCCGACCCTGACATGCCTTTGAGGACATTCATTCCTGCTTCGTATGGAACTAGTGACGAATCGGCTGAGAAAACGTCACTTCCCGGAGGAGCGTGACTTGAAAGGAACCGGACTTGCTCCTCCAGCGCTGTCCGTGCCGGTTTCCCTTCGACCAACCCGATCGAGGTTCGACCGTAAGCGACGATAGACAGCAGTCCTCCGCTCATAAGCAGCACAGCAAATATCCGTTTCAGATTCACAGGGAGAGTCCGGGTCAGGTGCTCCCAGGACACGCCGGCCAGGATGAACCCGATCGGCATGATCGGGGTTTGATAGGATACCTGATAGATCTTGGCCGAGAGATGGATGGTCCATTGTGTGGCGAGAATTGTCCAGAGAAGGCCTTCGGGAGACAAGAGAAGATCGATCTCGAGTTTGAGGCGGGTGAACCGGAAGGCTCGGATCCTGAGAATGATCGGCGGGATGAGCAACGCGATGAGGAGAAAGTAGTACTCGCAAAACTGTGATGTTGCATGGAGTTTCTGCACGATGCTGGCGAGCGGATTTCTGGAATGAAGACTCAGGTTCATTCCCAGGAGATTAAACATGAGTCGATCGAAACCGGCTGATAGGACAAAGGGAAGAAAGATGACACAAAGGGTCAGCGCAGATGTGATGCATGCGGTCACGCGAACGGTAAGAGAGGTGGCCCGCACCAGCAGATACAGACTGGCTAGGACCAGGACTGGGGCGAGAGTCAGGCGTGTTCCGGTGGCAAGGGCAAGGCAGATCAGAGACAATGGACCGTATAGAAGACCGGGGCGTTTGTCATGGATCAGAAAAAACAGTCCCAATGCGATCCAGAATCCGCTCAGAGCGTAAAGCCGGGTGATCGAGTGAAAATAGATCTGAAACGGATGCACGGCCATCAGAAACACGGTGAGTGCACGGGCAGTCCGACCTCCGATACGGGATGCAATCGAGGCGCACAGCAGGAGAGTCAGGAAGCCGAAAACAAAGGATGTCAGGCGTCCGGTTAAAAGACCTGGTTGAATACTTTGAATTACACCGTAGATGTATGGATGCAATGGAGGTTGAAGATAGAAGAAGTCCCGATACGGCAGCGAACCCTGAACTACTGCGCGTGAAGCATACAGATAGGATGCTTCATCAAGATGGATTGCGCCCTGAAACACATAGAATAGTCCTTGAATACAATACAGAAGGATCGAAAAACGTGTGAGCAGTTTGAGAAACGTCACGAGCCGAATCCTCGGATCAGAACGACCAGGTGGAGTGCAACGGCGAGCAGAGCGACGATACTGAGAATATGCGAGGATGGAAGATTATCATAGTGCAGGAGTATGCTGTGTTGGCCCGATGTGATACTGAACGTGATCAAGCCGGTTGCGGGGTCCGGAGTTATTTCACTCGGTTTTCCATCGATCGAGATCTTCCAGCCTGGAAAATGAAACTGGTTGTAACGAAGAAGTGAATCCTTCTGAGCGATTAACGTGTAACTCCTTCCGTTTGGAGGGCCTGAAGCACTCCCGATCTTGATCTGGCCATTCAGCACATCGAGAGATGCCGGGTTTACGTCGATCCCTCCAACAGGAACCAAGTCCCGTTCCCAACGATCGGGACGCACCTGACGATCGATCATCATCACTAATCTTTTTTCAGCCTCACTCCTCGAATATCCCTCTTTGGGGATTCTTTCCAATTTTCCATCGAAGGGTTTGGGCGGCGGATATTTCCCCATTGCGGTCCGGGGAATGAACTCACCCGTTGCATGGGTATTTCTGATCCGGCCCACGGTTGCAACCGTTATATCCTGCTCGGTCAACTCAAGAGAGCGGACCGGTCGACACATATGAATCGACGCGATTGGAATGAGTATAATGAGTAGGATTATGATTCGGCGGGACCATCGGGAATCCAGTCCGCACATCGGTCCCGCCATGAGTCCGGCCAATGCGGGAATACAGAATGCGGGGATCTGCAGATACCGATAGGGGAATTGCAGTTTCTGAAGGATGGTGATTTTACTCCACAGAGGTTTGGATAGAGTGGTCGTGAGGGTCATTGACAGAATGGTTAGAGCCAGAAAGATAAAAACTGCCTTTCGGTTGATTGGCTGGCGCAGATACGGAATGGCGATTAGGCCTATTAGTAGGAAGATTAATCCAAGATTCCCCAACTGGAATGAGATCGCGTCGCCGGAACCCCTCCCACTCGCGCCATAATTCCAGTAAAACGAAAACCACTGATTGGGAAGGATGAAGTGATCAGCGAAATGCGCAAATCCTTGAGTCATTTTCTCCATTTGAACGAGTCTCAGGTTCAACAAAGCATTCAACCAGACAGGGGAGGACATTGCGAGTGCGGTTAAGACCGAAAAGATGGATGCTGCGGTTTTCGTCAAACGATCGGGTCCAGTAAGGATCAGACCGAAAATGAAGAGCATGAAGAGGGGCAACTGGATCACACAGGAAGGGAAGTGGGTTGTGATAGACGCTGCAAGTGAGAGTGCGAGGAGACCGGTGAGCGGGATTCGGATCCGTCTGTCTTTAGCCTCGATCATGCATGCCATCAGATACAGGTTCATCGGGAGGAGATTCATCGAGGCAAATTCGTTCAGGTCACCTCTTACGTAGAGATTGACGAGACGATAGGGGGCATAGGTGAATAATGTTGCTCCGATAACTCCTGCCCATCGGTCGGCGAACCCTCGAAGCAGCAGATACGTGAACAGGGGGCCGATGAAGCAGAACAGCAGAATGGCGGATTTAACGGATGGAATGAACCCGAGTCCGGACATGCGGAACAACTCGGCAATCGTCAGAAAGAAGGATGGGAAGTACTCCAGCACCGGCAGTCCCAGACCCAATGCGAAGTGTGGAAACCACCGTGAAAAGAAATCACCGTTCATGGCGTTGAAATGGAATTCAACCAGACGCCACAGATACTGCGCCTCTTCATGAGACCAGAAGAAACCGGTGTTTAAAAGAGAAATGTAGGCAGGAGCAGACAGGCAGACGATCAAGGCGATGTCGGTCAACGTCGAAGTTATTGGCGGTGCCGCGAGGTCTGTTGCACGAGATCTGCGTGGGCTCATCATGCTCATTCTCTGACATGGCGGGCGGATGTCAAGGTGTAAGAGTGGTGAATTTTCGACGCGAGATGTGCTATAAGTTGCTTGGGAAAGGAGAAAACCGTGATCGAAACCAATATTCAGAATATCCGGGAGTCTGTGAGACGCTGTTGTCTCCGGTCCGGGCGCGACGTTTCGACGATCAAATTGATCGCGGTTTCGAAGACCCACACAGTGGAATCGATTCGAGAGGCATATCAAGCCGGGCAGCGCTGTTTCGGTGAAAGCCGTGTCCAGGAAGCTCTTCAAAAGATCCTCGTTCTGCCGAGTGATATCGAGTGGCATTTTATCGGACCCCTTCAGAGTAACAAAGTCAAGTCGGTGATACAGTCGTTTGCGCTGATCCATTCCGTGGATTCCCTGGATCTGGCCAGAACGATCGATCGTCGAGCAGGGCAGATACGGAAAAAGCAGGACATCATGCTCGAGATCAACATCGGTCGTGAGTCGTCGAAGCACGGATTTGATCTGAATGAACTGACGGATACACTCAAGGCGATGCGGGTCTTTTCAAACCTTCATGTACGAGGGTTTATGACAATTCCTCCTTTTCATGATGAAGCGGAGGCGAGTCGAGTTTTCTTTCGTGCTCTGAGAGTTGAATCTCAGTCCGCCTGGACGGCACTGGGTTTCGACCTCACAAATCTAGATCTATCCATGGGTATGAGTCATGATTTCGAAGTTGCCATCGAGGAAGGTGCGACGATGGTTCGCATCGGAACCTCGATCTTTGGTTCTCGGATCTGACAGGAGAGGGCATTCATGCATACACTGATCACTACTATTCAGTTTATGATCAACACGTTGATCATCGTGATGCTGATGAAAACCATTCTGAGTCCGAAAGAGTTCTTTTTCAGCCCGATCCTGCGACCGGTCGACTTCATCGCAGAACCGATACTGGTTCGATTACGGAGGGTTTTCAGGCCCACGCGATTCGGTCGCGACATTTCGCCGCTCATGGCCATTATAATACTTCTGATTATTCAGACTCTCGTCACCTTCGTGCTGGTTTCTGCGGCTCCACTATCCGCCGTGATTATCAGTTTTCGAAATACACTCCGTTTTCTTTTGCAGTTCGGCATTGTGTGTATCATCGTATCCGTCTGTATTTCTCCGTATATTGTTAATCCTCTCACTCGTTTCCTGATGAAAGCGCTTTATCCGCTGGAACGTATCTTTGTTCCGTCCGGTGCATCCCGACTGGTCCGCTTTTTCGTGTTGATTCTCAGCCTGCTGTTCACCGCGATTGTTCTTTGGCATTTACTCTTCATGTTTTACCAGCCTATCAATATGCTGGATGTGGATCATGAGTCATCGCTTTTAAAGGGAGACGATACAACCCCTCCCTTGCGATCCGTGATTTCAGTTCGCGCATGGTCACTGACCGCGCTGACTGTGCTGATCTATGCGATCAGGACGTATCATTTTTTCATCTTGATCATCATTTTGTCAGCGATCATCTCGTGGATCAATCTCGATCCCCGCAATTCCTTCGTTCAATTGGTCTACTCCGTCACCGAGCCGATTCTCACACCATTTCGAAGAATGATACCTTCGATGGGGGGAATCGATTTTAGCCCATTGATCGCTATCGTGTTGATTTCGTTTACCGGGAATTTCGTTCTGATGGGTTTGCTGCGTCTTCACAGGATGTTGGTCCCTTGATGCGTTGAACATGAATTTTGGAACTTCTCTGAAAATTCTGATTGTCAAGACACATGCGATGGGTGATGTTCTGATGACGACTCCGGCAGTTCGTGCGCTTCGCCACCTGCACAAATCCTCGATTATTCATTATCTGACCGGCGAATCGGCGGCTGGAATGCTGGAGGGGAATCCGCACATCGATCAGGTCATCAGCATCCCGGATGATCTTTTCTTTAAACGGAGACTCCTGCGTATCTTCAGTTTACTCCGTTATCTCCGATTGAATCGATATGACATGCTGGTTCTTTTCCAGCCGAACCGGATCATTCAACAGCTGTTCCGATTGATCGGAGCAGGGGTGTATGCCGGTTTCGATCGGGGTGGGAATGCTTCTTTTTTGGATGTGGTTGCGCCTTGGCGTGAGGACCGGAATCAATATGTTGCCCTTGATTTCCTCAACCTGATCAAGAGCATGGGATCGAAATCGGAGGATTTGAAACTCGAGTTCAACTGCTCGACAAGCGATCGGGAATGGGCTAAAAATTTCGAAAAAACTTACGGCACGGATGCAAAGGGGTTGGCTGTGATTGCACCTGGCGGAGGAATCAACCCACGCGACACGGTTCTGCAGAAAGTTTGGCCCGCGAGTCGCTTCCGGTCGCTGATCGACCGACTTCATTCAGACGGGTATCGCGTGATCGTTGTTGGAACAGAATTGGACCGTCGATCGCTCACGCCCATCTTGGAACATCCTCATATCATCGATCTGATAGGCCGAACCTCAATCGGCAGACTTGCGGCGTTGATCTCTGCGGCCCGAGTCACGATAACCCATGATTCGATGCCGGCTCACCTGGCGATTTCACAATCCGCTCCTGTCGTGATAATATTCGGGCCATCGCGCTGGCAGTCGTTGTTACCGCCGGTCGGGTGCTACCAGGTTGTCGCCGCTAGGACTGCATGCGCACCGTGTTATGACAATGAGCCATTCCCGGGGTGCGATAGGATGGAATGCATCGAATCAATATCGGTTGAGGATGTCTGGGAGGCGATCAACGCGATCGTGAAATCATGAATTCAGAACACCCACTCTTCATCTCCGTGGTCATCCCTGCCTACAATGCCTCCCGGACGCTCAAAGAATGTCTCGATGCGTTGAATACCCAGTCAATAAGCCGTGATCGTTATGAAGTGATCGTGGTGGATGACGGTTCGACGGACACAACAGTCGGGATCGCGCGAGGTCATAAGGCGATCGTCGTCGAGCAGATGCATGCCGGCCCGGCGATTGCACGAAATCTGGGGGTGTCTCATGCATCCGGTGAACTGATTCTCTTCACTGACTCGGATTGCATCGCATCATTTGATTTTATTGAGCAGATGACACAGCCGTTCAGCGATCCCAATATTGTGGGAGTCAAAGGTGCGTATCGTACGCATCAGCGGGAGTTATGGGCGCGGTTTGCGCAGGTGGAGTTCGAGGAGCGTTACGTGAAGCTCGCCAAGTCCGCCTCGATCGACTTTGTCGACTCGCATGCGGCTGCATTCAGGAAGCACGTGTTTCTGGAAGTCGGCGGATTTGATCCTCATTTCCCCGTTGCGAACAACGAGGATGTGGATCTTTCGTATAAAGTTGCCAGGATCGGTTACAAGATGGTGTTCAATCCGAAGGCCATCATTCACCATTATCATCCTTCGGAGATGCAGCGATATCTGCGGACCAAGTTTTTCCGTGCATATTGGCGAATGCTGGTATATCGCCGGTTTCCAGAAAAAATCCTCTCGGACTCCTATACCCCACAGACCTTGAAGCTTCAGATTGTGACTTTGGCGCTCTGCCTGCTTGCAGTACTCGGAACCTTGTTTTCATCTCTGTTTTTTCCGATCGCCGGATATCTCGCGGGTTTGTTTTTTCTGACGACAACTCCTTTTCTGTTCCGGACGTTGAAGAGTGATCCAGGCTTGATCGGTTTTGCCTTCCTGGCGTTAATCCTGAGATCTCTGGCTTTTGGGTTCGGTATTCTGGGCGGTTTTCTCTCGCAAAGAAAACGTGATTGGTTGATCCCTTCCCTGCTGTTATTGTCGGATCTGATCGCCGCTTTGACCGCCTACATGGGGGGGTATTGGCTACGGGACTACCTGTTGATCGGGGTTCTGGGACCGATGGATCATTCCATTGAATTGTATCTGTCTCTGTTCCCGCTGGTTCTGGTCTTCTGGATCATGACATTTCATGCGAGCGGATTGTACCGGGCATCTCTGCATGTGGCGGAAATCGGAGAGTTCGCCCTGGTGACACGCAGTATATCGCTCACTGTTTTCATCATTATCACGGTATCATTTTTCTGGAAATGGGATTACTCGCGATCATTCATCCTGACGTTCTGGATTCTGTCGATCATCTTAGCCAATCTCATGCGCCGGTTTGTAAGAGGTCTTCAACGGCAGATGAAGCGCAGGGGCTATCAAATTCTCAGAACCCTGATCGTCGGATCGGGTGAGACTGGTCGTATTTTAGTGCGACAACTCAGAAATCATGGAGATCAAGGAATTCAGATTGTTGGATTAGTTGATGATGCCGCTCCGTCATCCGAAGACTCCTTCTGGGCCGGCACTCCCTTTCTGGGGATGACCAATGAGCTTGAATCTGTAATCCGTGAGCATTCCGTGGACGATGTTTACATCGCCAAACCGGATCTGCCACACCAGTTCATTCTGGATTTGATCGTAAAAACCGAAAAAACCGGAGCGGGATTCAAGATCGTTTCGGATGTGATGTCGATCGTGACGGGCGGGGCCGGTTTGTCGGAAGTATCCGGTTTACCCGTCGTGGATCTGAAGGAAGAGGGCCGGAATGCAGGGCGCAGACTGG
Organism: uncultured bacterium; assembly: GCA_964472395.1. Classification (GTDB taxonomy): domain Bacteria; phylum CSSED10-310; class CSSED10-310; order CSSED10-310; family CALFER01; genus CALFER01. The sequence goes on from CAYYMM010000010.1 coordinate 53,018, forward strand.
TGAAACGGATCATGGATATCGTCCTCGGAGTCGTTTTCCTCTTTCTGGTTTCTCCGATCATGCTTCTGACAGCGATCGCGATTCACCTGACGATCCCCGGATCGATTCTGGTCGAGGAGGAACGGGTGGGCCGAAACGGGCGTTTATTCAAGATGCTACGATTCAGAACCTCATCGGCTAATCGCGAGACTCGGTCGGCGGATCCTGATTCGATGTTAGGGCGATTGTTACAAAGAACAAACCTGGATGAGATCCCGCAACTGGTGAATGTGATCAGGGGCGAGATGAGTCTGGTCGGTCCCAGACCCGAAGTACCGGAAATTGTCGCGACTTATGCCGCGTGGCAACGGAAACGGCTTGAGGTTCTTCCCGGCATCACAGGACTCTGGCAGATATCGACTCCGGGAAACAGGCCGCTGCACGAAGATCTTGAGTATGATTTTTACTACATAAAAAACTACAACATCTGGATGGATCTTTCTCTGATCCTGCAAACCATCCCCATTCTGATCACTGGTAAAGGCACACCTCGGGAATAATGTACGTTATCATCCCCTCCTGGAACGGTCGCCATTTACTGATCGATTGTCTGAATTCCCTAGGAATCCAGACCGATCCTGAATTCTCCATCTGTGTGGTCGACAACGGCTCTTCAGATGGAACGGTCGACTGGCTTCGGACAGAACATCCGACAGTCGATGTTATCGTGTTATCCACCAATGAGGGATTTTCACGGGCCGTCAATGAAGGGATCCGACATGTTTCTGACGATGTAATCGTACTCCTCAACAACGACACAATCGTTCGACAGGATTGGATTGAACAATGTAAAAAGGCTGTCTTCGAGTACCCGCAATACATGATTTTCTCATCGAAGGTTCTGATCCAGAACTCGGGAGGCAAGCTGGATACAGCCGGTGATGGATTCACCATTGCAGGTTTTGGGTACAAAAGAGGTTGGCATGAAGCGGCCGAGAGTTACGACCGTGTCGAGGAGGTTTTCAGCGCCAGTGGATGCGCGATGATCATTCGGAAGCGGGTGTTCGATACGATCGGGTATTTCGATGAGGATTTCTTTGCGTTTGGTGAGGATCTGGATTTTTGTTTCAGAGCTCGATTGGCGGGATTCCGGGTTGGGTATTATCCATGGGCCGTCATCGAACACCGGGTTCGGGCGACCGCAGCTTCTCGTCAAACCAATTTTCTTTATTACAGAAATCTCGTGTGGCTGATCATTAAAAATCTGCCTGCAAGTGTGCTTATCTCCTGTATGCCGCACATACTGGCAAACAATGTGCTCATGTTTGTGCGTGCATGTTTACGGGGTGAGATGATGGTGTATGTGAAAGGAATGGGAGTTGCGATTCAAGGCTTCGGTCGGATGTGGCGGAAGCGACGGGAGATACAGGCGACTCGCGTGATTGATCCGAAGGAGATCATGCCGCTGCTCGAACACGATTGGATCGGGGTGCACCGGAGACTACACCGGGCGAATCGAGGCAGCTGATCATCAGTAATCGTGGTCGTCTTCGTCACTCTGCGGTTGGATCGGCGATTCATCCTCATCTTCTATGGCGCCATCGATGTCATCCCAACCTCGCTCGACACGGCTCATCTTCATGTTGTTGATTGTGTCAGCGGCAACCGATTTGAACTCCTCAAGAATTCCCGGGCTGTAGTGCAGTACGATCCCCTCTTCCATGATCTGGATGAAGAACGCATTTCCTTTTTTCAACTGGCTGATAAAGTCTGTGCGGGTCTTTGAGATTGGCTGGACAATGCCTCCTCCGAATGCATAGACTTCATTCCATGTCACCTGATTTTCAAAGATCAGCAGGACATCGACATCGCTGTTATAGGTATACTCACCTCGGGGAAGCGCGCCAAACATGATAATCAGAAGGGGATTCATCTTCTCTGTGACGCTCGTTACAAAATCCTCTACCGCCTGAATTCTCGGGAAATCCGGAAATCGCTTTTTCAGTTTTGACAATAATGACCCCATGTATAGACTCCTCTAATCTGTTGACAGGCTGACTCATGGAACCCGGTCAGGAAAATAGAACAAAATTCTTTATTTATCAAGCGAATACAGGATTGTCCGGGCGAAAGACGTCAATGAAGGGTCTCGAGCTCCCATTACAATGATCAGATCTCCTGCCTTCGCGACGGAAGCGCAAAACTCAGGGATTTGCGTTCGTTCCATCATATGAGTGTTCTGGAGATGAGGGCGAATGGCATTGACGAGGACTTCCGAATTGAAATCACGCGCGACCGTGCCGCCTGCATAGAAAATCGGAGTCAGGATCAGGATATCTTGCGGACCGAGCGACTCGATGAATGCGTTCTGGAGTTCCTGTTGGAGAAAACGTGTCGGGCCAAATCCGTGTGGCTGAAAGATGATAATTCTTCTTTCACAAAGGCGTTTCGATGCGTTAATCGTCGCCCGGATTTTGTCCGGATTATGGCCGAAGTCGTCAACGACTGTGATGCCGTGGGTTGAACCGATTCGTTCAAACCGACGGCGAATTCCTGGGAACGTAGCAAGAGATTCACGGATCTCGGATGGAGGGATACCGAGGTGTTGCGCAATGGTGTATGCCGCAAGCGCATTCACAGCATTGTGATAACCCGGGACTTTTAAGCGAAGCTGATTTCCTTCGACATGAAAGGAGGTTTCCCAGTCGAATTCCCTATAATCCGAGGCTCGGATGGCAGATCCCGAAGAGAATCCATACGTATAGCGCTCTCGCGTAGATGCAATTGAATCGGCTTCGGAACAATCGGCGTTGATGAACAATTTATGCTGGGATTGATTTGCAAAAGTCGTGAAGATCTCCCGTAGTTCCTCGATGGGTTTGTGATCCTTGGTGATGTTGTGGATCAATCCGAATGAAGGATGGTATCGTACGAGTGTTCCATCACTCTCATCCGCTTCAAACACGATCCAATCTCCGTTTCCGAGGCGGCAATCGCTGTCGGTTGACTCGCTGCCCAGACCCGGGATAGCTGCGCCTGCAAGGACGCCAGCATCAAATCCACACCGGGTCAGGATCCATGCCAGCATACCTGTGACCGTGGATTTTCCGGAAGTTCCTGCGATTGCGATGGATTTTCGGGATTCGGTGATTCGAGCGAGTTCTTCGGAGCGATGTACGATGGGCAATCCCAGGCTGGTTGCGGCGATGATATCCGGGATCTGAGATTCAACAGCCGTCGATGTCACGACTCGAGATAGACTGGGATGGATGCCGGATCCGTTCTGAGCGAACAGAGTGATTCCCAATTGTGAGAGTGAAGCATAGAAATCAGATCTCAGACCGCGGTCATTCTCACGGTCGGACCCGGATACGACAGTTCCGGACATTCGAAGGTAACGTGCAAGGACACTCATCCCGGAGCCTCCGATTCCGACGAAGAACACATGATCGTTCATCCCAATCTCCTTATCATCTCAACCAGCACGATCGACGGCGACATTGTAGCGGATTCCGGGAGAATGCCAACCTCATCTTCGATCTCGAACATTCACAGAAATCGTGTACAACGACATGACTCCATTGGAATTTCCTTGGTTTCGATACCGGGAACGGTTAGAATGACTGTGCGTTGCAGAAACAAATCGATTTACGCGCTGGGAGGTCATGTGAAAATTCATGAATATCAGGCGAAACAGTTGATGAATCGGTATGGGGTTCCGAATCCCGCTGGAGAAGTCGCCGACTCGCATCGGAATGCGGTACAGATTGCCGAGAATTTGCTGAGTGCGTATGGGAAAGTTATTTTAAAGGCACAGGTGCATGCCGGAGGGCGGGGCAAGGCAGGAGGGATCATCTTCGCGAGCTCGATCGATGAAGCGGAACGGGGGATTTCCAAACTGCTCGGGAAAAGGCTTGTGAACAATCAGACGGGTCCTGAGGGGAAACCAATCAATCGCATCCTGATAGTTGACGGATCCGGGGATTACATCCAGGAAATCTATCTCGGGATCCTGATCGACCGTCAGATGGAGTGCCCTGTGATTATGGCGTCGGCTGAAGGCGGGATGGAGATCGAGCACGTGGCGGCGGTGCATCCGGAATTAATCATCCGGGAGTACATTCATCCAGTGGCGGGTATGTACCCGTTTCAAGCACGCCGGATTGCTTCGCATCTCAATCTGAGGGGGCAGCAGTTTCAGGAAATGACCGAAATCATTTCGGGTTTGTATCGCATGTTCATGGAACTCGATGCCACCCAAGTAGAGATCAACCCTCTCGCATTAAGTTCACGCGGGCGTCTCGAAGCACTCGATGCCAAGATCAATCTGGATGATTGGGCTCTTTATCGTCATCCGGATCTCGCGGGTATGCGAGACATCACCCAGGAATCCCCGCTCGAAGTACAGGCTTCGAAGTTCGGATTGAACTACATCAAACTGGATGGCCAGATCGGATGCATGGTCAATGGCGCGGGTCTGGCGATGGCAACGATGGATATCATCAAGTTGTTCGGGGGAGCTCCGGCGAACTTCCTGGATGTCGGAGGCGGGGCGAGTGAAGAGAACATAGCGGAAGCATTCAAGATACTGCTGGCGGATGCTGATGTTAAAGCTGTTCTAGTCAACATTTTTGGTGGCATCGTACGATGTGATCGGGTCGCCCGCGGCATTCTGGGAGCACTTCAGACGGTTGTTCTGGATCGACCTCTTGTCGTTCGCCTTGCCGGAACGAACGCCGCCGAAGGGATCCAGTTACTTGAAAATTCTGGTATGAGGCTTTTCACGGCGCAGGACATGGAAGATGCGGCGAAAAAAGTCATCGGCGGGTTGAAGGGAGCAGAGTCATGAGCATACTGATCGGAAGTGAAACGCGCTTGATGATTCAAGGTTCGACCGGCAGGGAGGCAACCTTTCATGCGCAGAAGATGATCGAATACGGAACAAAGATTGTCTGCGGAGTCACACCGGGGAAAGGTGGACAGATACACATGGGGATTCCTGTGTTTGACACGGCTGAGCGAGCCGTCCGTGAAACCGGAGCCAATGCATCGATCATCTTCGTTCCGAGACAGCATGGCGCGGATGCGATCATGGAGGCCGCGGATTCGGGTGTAAGTCTTGTGGTCTGCATCACGGAAGGGATTCCGACGCTTGATATGATGAGACTCCGTCCAATTCTCAAGGAAAAATCCTGCAGATTGATCGGTCCGAACTGCCCGGGATTGATTTCTCCCGGCAAATGTAAGATCGGAATTATGCCCGGTTCGATTCATCGTCCGGGAAACATCGGTGTCATATCGCGATCGGGGACTCTGACTTATGAGGTGGTTGCGCAGTTGTCCGCAATCGGTCTCGGACAATCCACCGGGATCGGCATTGGAGGCGATCCGATTCCCGGCACGACCTTCGTCGATTGCCTCGACCTCTTCCAGAGGGATCCCGAAACACGTGCGATTGTCATGATCGGGGAAATTGGGGGACAGGCTGAAGAGAAGGCGGCTGAGTTCATTGGGGAGCACGTCACTAAACCGGTTGTCAGTTTCATCGCGGGCCAAACTGCGCCTCCCGGTCGGCGAATGGGACATGCCGGAGCGATCATTTCCGGGGGTTCCGGCAGCGCGGCTGATAAAGTCGCGAAACTTCGAGGTTCAGGGATTACGGTTGTTGAAAACCCGGCTCAGATCGGATCGACGCTAGCTTCGCTCCTGATCTGATGGGCCCGTTCTTTACTCGGACAGACTATTGCTTCACGTCATGTCTTATGCTAAGTCCCTCGCAGCTTTGGGTTGTTAGGAAACTGGATGTGCAGGAACACCGAGTCTTGAACCAAGGAGTATCATCTTGAACAAGGCAGCTGCGAAAAAAGGAAAGAAAATCAAGGAAATCGCGATCAGGGAAGCATGGTGCAAGGGATGCGCGATCTGTGTTGAGGTTTGTCCGAAACAGGTACTGGTCATGGACCATCTGGTGGCGAAAGTCGCCAATCTCGAAGCATGCATCGTCTGCGGCCGTTGCGAACTTTTTTGTCCTGATTTCTGTATAGAAGTCATTCCTGACCAACAGGATAACAGTTGAAATAGTGAGGAACTCCCAAAATGGAACCCAAAAAGAATGCTCTTTTTGTGCAGGGGAATCATGCCTGCTTTCTGGGCGCGGTTCGCGCAGGCTGCCAGTTTTTTGCCGGATATCCCATTACACCGTCCACCGAAATCGCGGAGTTGTGCGCCAGTGAATTCCCGAAGTTCGGTGGCCGATTCATTCAGATGGAAGATGAGATTGCTGCGATGGGAGCGGTCATCGGAGCATCATTGACAGGCTTGAAGAGCATGACGGCAACGAGTGGTCCGGGGTTCTCATTGAAACAGGAGAACATCGGTTTTGCCGCCATGGCTGAAGTTCCGTGCGTCATCGTGGACGTGCAACGGGGGGGACCGAGCACCGGTCTGCCGACGCAGTCATCACAATCCGATGTTCTCCAGGCTCGTTGGGGGACGCACGGTGATCATGAAATCATCGCGTTGGCACCTTCGACAATTCCGGAAATATACACAGCAACGATCCGATGCTTCAATCTGGCTGAGCGCTACCGTACTCCTGTCATTCTTTTGTTGGATGAAATCGTCGGGCACATGCGTGAGGTCCTGGTGGAGCCCCCGGCTGATTCAATCGAGATTTGGAACCGGACCAGGCCCTCGTGTACGCCAGCTGAGTATCTGCCTTATCGGCATACGGAGAGTGGCATACCCGAGATGGCTGATTTCGGATCGGGATACCGATATCACGTAACGGGATTGTCTCATGATGAGACCGGATTTCCGACGAACGATCCGAAAAAAATCGATCGGCACGTCAGGCGATTGATCACGAAGATCGATCGTCACAAGGACGAGATCATCGAGTATTCGACACGTGCGATCGATGATGCTGATGTCGTTCTCATATCCTATGGATCTTCTGCACGATCAGCCAAACGTGCTCTTGACGACGCGCGTGCGGCAGGATTGAAGGTCGGGTTGTTCAAGCCGATGACCATATGGCCGTTCCCTGAAGAGGCGCTGCGCAAATTGGCGAATCGTGTGCGGAACTTTATCGTCTGCGAGACAAACATGGGGCAGATCAAGTTGGAGGTTGAGAGGATCGTGGGAGGGAAGGCCGACGTCCACCTCGTCAACACTCTCAATGGTGAGCCGATCACGCCTCAATCGATTGTCGACCGAATCAGGGAGGTCATGTAACATGTTTAACTACAGCGAGTATCTCAGAAACGAGAAACTACCTCACATATGGTGTCCGGGTTGTGGTGACGGAACCGTCCTGAAAGCGATTATCCGAGCGATTCATAATCTACAACTGAAAAAAGATGATCTCGTCATGGTTTCGGGAATCGGATGCTCATCGCGAACACCCGGGTACGTCGATTTCAATACCCTGCATACGACACATGGCCGTGCCCTGGCATTCGCGACCGGGGTCAAGCATGCCAAGCCCGGATTGAAAGTCATTGTGGTCTCGGGGGATGGCGATGCGACAGCGATTGGCGGCAACCACTTTATTCATGCTGCGAGACGCAATATCGACATCACCATGATCCTTTATAATAATTACATCTATGGTATGACCGGCGGGCAGGCTTCGCCGACAACGCCGACAGGATCATTCGCGAGCACTGCACCTTACGGCAACATCGATCCCAATTTTGATATCTGCGCATTGGCTCAGGCAGCCGGTGCATCTTTCGTCGCTCGCGGAACTGCATATCATGCCCCACAGCTGGATCGATTGATCGAGAAAGCCATTCTCAATCAAGGGTTTTCTCTCGTCGAGGTCATGCTCCAATGCCCTATTGCCTATGGTCGACGGAATCGTTTTAAAACAGCGAACGATATGTTGAAATGGCAGAAGGAACATGCCGTATCGGTCGATGCTGCCGCGAAGATGACCCCAGAGGAACTTGAAGGTAAATTCCTGACGGGTGTTCTGTTCCAGAAGGAACGTCCGGAGTTTACGGCGCAATACGATCGGATGATTGAACGCCTGAAACCGCACAGCGAAGAATAAACGACGGAAGGGATAGCGATGAGATACGAAATACGATTGAGTGGTTCCGGAGGACAAGGGATGATTCTGGCCGGATTGATTCTGGCTGAAGCTGCCGCAATCTATGAGAACAAAAATGCAACTCAGAGTCAGTCATACGGACCTGAAGCACGCGGCGGTGCCAGTAAATCAGAGGTGATTATCTCAGATGAAGACATCGATTATCCGAAGGCGACGAACATCGATCTGTTACTCGCACTGACACAGGAGTCCTGTTCGAAATACGCTGTCGATTTGAAGGAAAACGGCATTCTGATCATCGATGCAGATCATGTCAAGCAGTTGCCGAAGGGGAATTTTCGCGTGTTCAGTCTCCCCATCCTCAGTGCCGCCCAGGACAAGGTCGGGAAGCAGATCGTGGCGAACATTGTCGCGCTCGGAGCGCTGGTCGAAATTTCGAAGGTTGTCACATCGGAATCCATCGAAGCCGCAGTGCTTTCACGGGTGCCCCGTGGCACGGAAGAACTCAATCGGAAGGCATTGACAGTCGGGGTCGAAATCGCTCGAGCAGCTCTGTAATCATTTCGAGTCCCAGATCCAGTTCGTTGGTTTACTCAAAACTGAATTGGATGTAATCGTAATCGCCGGCTAATGTGTTGGTTGTCGGATCCAGCAAGGCCGCCCAGATCGTGAAGGGACCTCCAGAGGCAAGCGGATAGGGCAGGATGAAGTTGAATATTTCCTGATCGATGACGGCGTTCGCTCCAAGATATTGTCGCTCGTAATCCACTGCGGTTGTCCAATCCGGCCAGAAAAAATACTGGTTTGCGCCGAAAGCACTTCCCAGGTCGAGGATGATATATTCATCTAGACCTCGTGCAATATCAGGATTGGTTATTCGCGTCGTCACACGCATGAAACTGCCTCCGCTGAAGACCGGCTGATTGACCTGAATATCGATTGACGGTTTGGCGTTGTCGGGATTCCTTCCGAAATAACTCCGAT